>MHKD01000019.1:47801-60763 GCA_001818775.1 Candidatus Kerfeldbacteria bacterium RIFCSPHIGHO2_12_FULL_48_17 | reverse complement strand
TGATAACATCATCACCACCTTCATCGGCTTTCTCACGACACCATTCCTGCGCGTCGGGAACTGGATCTCCCGCAAATTCTCGCGGATCAATGTATTCATATTCATCCTTGATGTGCTCATTGAAGCGCCGTTCCAGCTGATCGTGGAAATCCTCGAGCAATGGTTCTCCTATATGAAGGAAAAACGCGACGAGCTTTCATAGCAAATTTTTTTATCCGCCTTTATGCTGAAAATCGTTTCACTGGCCCCAAGTAACACGGAAATCCTTTTTGCGCTTGGCTGTCAGGCAGAAACGATTGCCGTGACGAAACTGTGCGACTTTCCCGCCGGAGTCGCCGCCAAAGAAAAAATCGGCACCTGGACTGGGACCGACACGGCCAAAATCGCCGCGCTTGAACCTGACATCATCCTCACCTCGTATTATTTCCCCAAAGAACTCCACAACTATAACGGCCGCGGGGAGATCTACCATTTTCAGGCAAAAACATTGACGGATGTATTCACATCCATAATTGAGCTCGGCGAACTCGTCGGTAAGCAAACGGAAGCGCAAGCCCTGACAGATTCCATGAAAACGGAATTCGAGAAAATCAGTGTCTGTTCGAAAAATCACGAGGAACGACCGAGTGTGTACGCCGAGGAATGGTCAAAACCTTTCATGGCCGGCGGGAATTGGGTACCGGAAATCATCAGCCTCGCTGGTGGGAGAACAAAATTCGTGGAACCCGGACAGCCAAGCAAAAAAGTGAGTGATCAACAGATACTCGTGTTCAATCCGGAAATCATCGTGGCCCATTGGTGCGGTCGTGCCAACCGGAGTGATGTCGGGAGTATAAAGGAAAGAAAAAATTGGAACCACATGCGAGCGGTGCGCGCGGAAAATGTCTACCGCATTGATGACTCGCTTTTGAACCGTCCCGGGCCAAGACTTGTTTCCGGCGCCCAGGCGGTGCACGCCATCATACACTACGCCATGGCCAAGAAAAAAGACACGGAAAACCGAACGGCAGCCGCAGCAGACGCGGCGACGGTGAAAGATGGGGCAACACCGACAATGGAAACCGTCAAGACATTATGAACATGTACTAAGTAACTGTCTAATATACGGCATATGACAAAAATTTACACCAAAACCGGCGATCAGGGTGAAACGGGATTGTTTGGCAACCAACGCGTGCGGAAAAACCATCCGCGCCTGGTCGCGTACGGTGAAGTGGATGAACTCAATTCGTTCATTGGTTTTCTTATTTCGAGAATAAATGATGATGGCATCAACAAAAAACTGATGGCAGTGCAAGAAAATCTGTTCATTATTGGGGCAGAACTCGCCACGCCAAAGGACTCACCACTGCATACGCCCCACATACAACCACACCATGTTCAAACACTCGAACAAGAGATTGATGCCTGGCAACACGATCTGCCTCCACTCGCCCATTTTATCCTGCCGGGTGGCGACCGATCAGCCGCCGTTGCCCATATCTGCCGCACCATATGCCGCCGGGCTGAAAGAAGCATCATCAGCGTTGATCAACAGGAAGAAATCGATCCGGAAATCCTCAAATATATGAACAGACTTTCTGATTGGTTTTTTATTCTCGCCCGGATACTCAACAAGCATTACAATCAAACCGAGCATACCTGGAATGGAAAACAAAAAATTGAACAAGGAGAAATATAATGGTACAATAACAACGAAAATAAAAGGTATGGTAAAAAGCCATAACAACACGGGCAAAAAAACAAAACGCGGTCGAAAAAAAACAGCACAGGGAAATCCTGATAAAAATAGATACGCCAAAGCCATCAATCTGGCACTTGGGTTCGTTCTTGTTTTCGTTTTTCTGTGTTTAGAGCTTGTGATTGTGATGAGCGGCATTATCTCGACAAAAAAACCCATCAACCCGCAAAAGACCGAGAGCAGCTTAACAAAAAACGTGAACGGTGCTAGTATAGATGCATCGAGCGGCACAGAAACCGAAAACAGCGCCAATCAAAACGTAAATACTCAAACTGACACAGGAGGAAATAAAACCCCATCCGCCCTCAGCTGTGAGACCGACGCTGACTGCACGCCCCTTTTCAGCAACTGCAGCTGCGGCTATTCCTGTCTGAATGAAGAAGTATACAGCCAGATAAACCGTGTATCGTGCAACGCCATTTGCACACAGCAGGAAAAGGATGCCATACCCAGTTGTCTGTGCCGAAACAATCGCTGCGTTAAAAAATAAAAACCGATATATTAAGACCTAAGACTCACAAATCTGAGCATTTGCCCCCCTAAAGTGCCGCGAAAAAAGTGCCCGCGGATTTGTAAGCCTTAATTATTAATAAGAAACTCATGGCTGACCTGTTAATTGTAGGCTCAAAAGTAAAAGCCTATATTAAATCCAAGAAGTGCAAAACTTCTTCCGAGGTTCTCGAAGCTCTTAATAAAAAGGTGATGGGCGTGCTCGACGATGCCTGCAAGCGCACCCAGGGCAACAAGCGCACCACCGTCAAGGGCCAGGATTTGTAAAACTTTCTCCAGATATAAAAACGCCACCGTAAAAAGTGGCGTTTTTTTTATTGAAACGCGCCAAACGCGTAAGCCAGTGATTACTTCAGAACCCGCAGATCAGGAACTCCGCTGGAACGCGGCAAAACAATAATGTCATCGTCACCGTCCCCATCAACATCCCCGGCCGAGACGTTCACTCCCCCCTTATACGAACTTGAAAACACCTGCTCATCTTTGAGTATCACCGAACCATCTTTGTTAAAGACACGCACGCGCGCTATATTGTTCGGACCGGTACCCACAATGATCTCATCTTTGCCGTCACCATCAATGTCACCGCCGGCAATATTGAAACCATTGGCGTCAGTCGTGCCAAAGGCGAAGAAACCGGGATTCAACAACCTGATATCATTCGGCTGAATGCTGAATGTCTGCACATGCGATGTACCGGTATCGGGCACCACCACAATTTCATCCCGACCGTCATTATCAAAATCCATCGCCACCGGCTGAATACCGGCACGGAATGTGTTGCTGTAGGCAAAGAATGTGGCCAGCAACCGACCGTCCATCCTGTGAACGGTAATGTGGGGCCCGCCGCCCTTGCCGGCGCTGACAATAATATCACCAACCTTATCGCCGTTCACATCGCCAATCGTGGTATACGTTCCGCCCTTGAACTTTCCATCCAGCGCAAACCAACCCGGATGCTTGAGATTGCCTTCGTTGTCAAAAATACGCACATGCGGTCTGCCTCCGGGTCCGGCCGTCACCACAATTTCCGGTTTACCGTCCTTGTCAAGGTCACCGCACGAAGTACGCACACCAGCGCGTAACGTCTCCGCAAAGCCAAAAAAGCTGAACAGCAAATCCCCTGACTTGGTAAAGACCTTGACCTGTGGACCAAAACCCACACCCGTACCCACAATGATTTCATCAACCCCGTCTTTATTCACATCACACGTGGAACTGTTAAACCCGCCGCGCAGAGCCGAATCATACGGAAAAAAGTTAGCGCTTAACGGAGCCACGCCGTCGCCACCAACCACCGACCCATCATATTTATAATAGGTACCGGGCAATACACCGTCTTTCCGTGTCACGCGAAAACCTTTCAGCAAGGTGTACGACTGTGAATCGATATTCTTCACGGTAATGTCATAATGCCCCGGATCAAGCAAGCCAAACGGCAACTCCAGCACCGCGCCATAATCAGTGACATATGTTTTCAATGCCTGAAACGCGCCGACATAGGCTATGGCGCCATGACGAATATTCGAACCGTACAGATCAATGGGAATTGTCTGATCGCCGCGGTCAGCGAGGGTTTTGGTATTGGGATCAACACGGGTCACGGTCGGTGAGAGTTCGGTGAATGGCGCTTCACCCTCAATGTCCATTTTACGGATAAGATCATTTTGGTTATCGGTAACATAAATAGTGTCTGACGGCGCATCAACAGCCATGCCCTTGGGGTTATTAAACTCCGCATCACTGCGGTTGCCGTTCAGAAAACCACGATCACCGGAACCGGCCACAAGCTTCGTCACTTCGTTTTCCAGATCAAGCTGGCGAATACGCTGACTGCCGACTTCCGAAACATACAGGTGACCATCGCCACCGAATTCAATGTACTCGGGGAAAGAAAACACCGCCTTATCAAAGGTGGCATCATTATAGCCAAAGGAACCGGTGCCCGTAAGGGTGGTGACTTCACGGGTTGCCAGGTCAATTTTACGGATGGCGTGATTGCCCTTGTCAGCGACATACAGGAAATCACCGGCCGCGTCGATGGTGACACTGTACGGTGAATTGAATTTTGCCGCCGAACCGACGCCATTGGTGAAACCCGCAGCACCTGAACCGGCGATAAGTGTCGTTTGCCCATCACTCACGCGCACGCGGCGGATGCGGTGATTGCCCGTATCGGTGACGTAGAGAAACTTCCCATCCGATGAAATCGCAATACCCGTGGGACGATTGAAATACGCGCAACCGGAAACACCAGCGTCAAACTCAGCCAAACACTTGGTACCTTCCTGGTAGCCGTTATCGGATTCACCGTGGGAATTGATTTCTCCGGCGCCGGAAATAAGAAAATCAATTTTGGCAGCAATATCTATCCCGCGGACACGGTTGTTGTTGCGATCAGTGACGTAGAGTGTGGCGCCATCCGGTGAAACGGCAATGGAGGTGATATCACTGAAACGCCCGTCCGAACCGGTTCTGCCTTCTTTGTAATTATCCACGGCATTGCCGATGAGTGATTCAACTTTGCCACTGTCTAGGGTGATTTTGCGAATCTTGTTGTTTTCCGCCAGATACATAAAGGCGCGATCATCGGAAATGACGATATCTTTGGGAGCGCCGATGAGCGCGTTGGTTCCGGTGCCGTTATCATTGCCAAAACGGTCTTTGCCAGCAAAATGAACAGGATTTGAGCCGTCAAGGTCAAATCTATAAATACTGCTCGAGCCGCGGTTGAGGACGTAAATCTTACTGTTATACACCAGGACCTGTGAAGAAGTATTAAGGGTAATCATGGAACCGTCTTCAGCCAGCAAAGATTTGGCACCGGTGGATGGATCAATGCTCTGCAGATAATCAAACAGACCATCACCATCAACACTGTAGAGGTGACCTTCGTGGTACGTTATGCCGCCGAGATCGAGAAAATCACTGGCCACAGTCGCCACTGCGCCGCTGGAAATGACAACCGATTTGATTTTGCTGTCACCGGTGTTATTCACATAAAGGGTGCCGCCATTTTTCGTGAATTTGGTGGGCGCGTTGAGGCCGCTGGCCACGGTGCTGACGCTGCCGCCTCCAAAAGCGACTTTCTTGATTTTATTGTTGCCGGTGTCGGCGATGTAGAGAATGTCAGCCGATGTGTCGGCATACAGGCCTTTGGGGCCGCTGAGGCCGGAGCTGACCAGGGTACTGACGGTGCTGCCGGAAATTTTCTTGATGGTGTTGTTGCCGGTGTCGGCCACGAAGATGGTGCTGCCGTCGAGGGCCAGTGCTTCCGGGCCAGCGAATTTAGCGTCGCTTTTGTTGCCGGTGACATCGCCATACGCACCCGTACCGGCCACGGTGGAAACGGTGCCGCTCGATGAAATTTTGCGGATGACGTTGTTGCGCGTGTCAGCCAGATAAAAATTACCGGAGCTGTCAACGGCAAAATCAGCCGATTGGTCGAGGTACGCGCTGAGTTTGTCCTTGCCGTCACCGCCGATGATTTTACCGACGTAGGTAGTGGTGTCGCCAAATGTGGCGAGGGTGACCTGGGGCAGCAGCGCGATCAGGCCGATGATGACCGCCGCGAAGACTGACGATAAATATCTTTTGAGCATAGAAAAAAAGGCGAATGATTATGTAGATATAGTATACCAAAATTCTGCGCGATTGAGAATAAAAAAACCTGAGCAGACGCTTCGTAAAGCGCTGTCAGGTTTTTTTAAATGTGCATAAGTGAATCACCTCCTTTCTGTTTATTTTTGCCTCTCTCTCAGCGGCATTGAGGGGGAACGCTGACCCAGCCGAGCGAGTCACTTATGCGCTCCAGCTGAAAAAAATAAAGAGCGTTTTTGTCTTTCCACCCCTCCGGTACAATCACCTGCTTGCCCTCACGCTTATCAACCACCGTGTTGACCCGGAAGTTGGAGACAAGCTCGTAATCTTCAACAGCGGGCCCTTCCTTCAAATCTTCCATCTGCAGGGACCCGGCAGCCTTCCACTTATAAATTACGACGTGCCACACCCCCGGGCCCAAGAGCGGCCCCCAGCAATGATCCCACTTGAAGGGGTAAAGGAGGAACAATTTCTCCTGGGCCGGATAATCCTGGCTTCGGGGATACGATGCCGCTTCTTCAATAGTCTGCGGCAACGTTTTCAGAATTTCCGCCTGGTGCGCGGCCAGCTTCTCGGCCCGCTTGACCTGCTCCTCGGTCGTGACAGGAGTGGGATAAGAAGTATTCGGGTCCTGCTGTGCCCGCATCTCGCAACTCCTTACACATGATCCCGTCAGACTGAGGGCCAAATACACCAGAACAACCAGAGCAATCCACGCCCCCACCGACACAATCCCCGATTTGAACAAAAGATCATACATTTTATTTTCCTTTCTTTTTACCTGTGGGGTCAAGTCCCAACAGGAAGTTTGGATTTTTGGAATACAACTCCTGCTTGGTAGCCTCTTCCTGCTCATGCTGGAACGAAGCCTCCAAGCGCTCAACCTGCTCATCATAAGTTCTTTTGGCGTCATCATAGCGACGCCGTTCTTCTGCTTTTAGGTCCCCCAGCTCCTTAGAAAAAGCGGCATTGAAATCTTTTATCTGCTTTTCCTGGGCACTGCGCAAACGCGCAACTTCCTCCTCAAAAACAGAATAAAAACGGTCGGCTACTGCTGCGTCAATAGCCTCAAGTCGCTCCAGCTCCTTAGAAAAAGCGGCAGCATAGCCAAGGAACTTCTGCTCTTCCAACTGCCGCAGCGTCTGCATTTCTTTAGAAAAAATACTGGCGACCGCTGGAGGCACTGGCTCAGTAGAAGAAATGAGAAAACTGGCCCGGACAATTCCGGCCAAACGAGCTTCCCGTGTCGCCAGATCTTCAGCCACGGGCCGCACAACACCCTGCAGCTGCAAAGTCGCCAGGACATCTGTTTCCAACCTTTTTTTATGGTCTTCTGCAGATTCTCTGGTTGGCTCGGAAATTCCCCTGTTCCTCAAGCGCTGCGATGCCAAAGATTTGAGACGGGCCTCAAACTGCTCTAGGGTTTCCTGAAGTGGGGGAAAATACCCAGCCTCCTTAAGATTCTCAAGAACCAACGGAATTATCCGCTTTTGCAGCTGGTCCGGAGTTTCCTCGACTGGCGGTTGAATCCTCCTGGCATCAAGCCCCTCCTCAACAAGCTTCCGAATATGACCCTCCTGCGCCTTGAGAGTCACAGCCATCCTCTCACGCGTCTTCACCGACTCAATTGCCTGTTTGATTCTATCAGGCAACGTTATGTCACCAAGGGAAATAACACGCGCCAGGACGCCATACTGAGAAATTTGGGAGTTGAGCGTTCTACTCAGCTCCTTTGTGACTTTATCTGAGACGCCCTTAAACTCGTCCACGGTCATCTGGGACCCGGCATTGTCAATCAGGTTCTGCAGCACTTTTTGCACAACACTGCGCACGGCCCCGTCCACTTCCGTCTCCCGCGTCTCCTCGGTGAGACGAAAGTAACCCTGCGGACAAGTTGGATTGACCTGCACCTGAATATGCACCCCCGCAATCTTCGAAGGTGCATCCCTAAACTCAAACTCCGTCGGTTCCAGCTTGACAGTCCGAGGCGCCGTGGAGGCTTTCTGATAGTCATACCAGAACCACACCAAGTTGATACCTTCATGGAGGACACGGTTTTGAATCTTTCCAAAAAGCGTAGTGACCCCCACATAATTGGTGGGTATGGGCCTTATACCGAATAAAACAAAGGCACCAATTATCAAGGCAACTCCCTGCCCCACCATCCCCAGAACAGACCAGACACCCGAAAAATCTTGGAGTGAAACTTCTGGCAGAAAAACTAATCCCTTCTTAACAAGAAGGAAAACAAGCACAGTAGCCAGCGTCGACCCTGTCACCCACAGCAGAACAAAAAACAGTCTCTTTAAAAAATCTCCCAGGGTTTCGGCCTTGGCGGAGTTCTTTTTTTTCATTTTCTTCCTCTTTTCTGTATGAAGATTAATTTTAATCATAAAATCAATCTCCTTTCTTTATATTCAGCTCCTCCGCCGCACGGCGTGGGCCTCTATTGATTTTAAGTTGTCAAACAACCCTTTGCTGCGGCACAATTACCCCAACAAAGTGGCTATATTATACAGAAAAATAAAGAAAAAGTCAATACAAAACGCCAAAAAAGGCTAAAAATAAACAAAAAATCTGAGCAGACGCTTCGTAAAACGCTGTCAGATTTTTTTAAATGTGCATAAGTGAATCACCTCCTTTCTGTTTGTTTTTGCTAATCCCCCTTGAGACATGACCGGGGGAGCTGAACCCAACCAGGGTCCTTTCCCAAATTCTTTATTTCATAAAGAAAATAAGAATCTGGGTCATCATGCCCAAGTGGGATATGATGCAGTACCCCGTCCCGGTTGTCGACAAGGAGTGGAAACTTATTGTCGACATACAATTTGAGATGGGTTTTCTTTGATACCTTAGGCTCGAAGGCAGAAATCGACTCTGCCGAAACCCACTTATAGATGGCAACATGCCACCTGCCTGGCCCAAAATGGGCACCAGTACAGGAATACCACCTAAAGGGGAAGTTAAAAAACTTCTCTTCGCCAGGCGCGAACCTCTGCCTCTGACTGGAATCAATGGTCGCTGCCATCTCGCCAGATTTTTCCCGGTTTTCACGACTTATCATGTAGGAGCCAACCAGGCTCAGGAACAAATAACCAAAAACCACCAGCGCAACCCAAGCCACCACCGACAACCACCTTTGCCCAAACAGCAAATCACTATACTTCCATTTCTTCTGTGGCATACTACTTTCCTTTCTATTTTTTTTTGACAAACCCCTCATTGACATTGCGGCGGCACGCTCACCCAAGATGGACCCGGTGCCTTATTTGTTAAATGATAAAAAAACAACGAGTCCGGCTCGCTAAAACCGCCTGGAATACCTATCTGGCGACCGGCATCCGGTTTTACGATAGTGTCGAGGGTGAAGTTGGTGTATTCTTCAGCCTCGCCATCAGCCGGGCCCTTGGTAAGATCAAATTTGAATGGCCGGTCTGATACCCACTTATAAATAATGACATGCCAAAGACCAGGTCCTAAGACAGGCCCCTGGCAATGCTTCCATACAATAGGGTAAAGGAAGAACTTTTCTTCCCCTGCAGCGTACTTAGCCTGCCGCTCGTAAGCCGCTGCCTGCTTGATCAGCGATTCGATTTTTTTAAGATTTTCGGCTCTTTGTTTAGCTTCCTCCTTTACCTGCTCAGCAACCACTGCTGGGTCAATCGGCGCCTTAACAGGTTCCGGGAAACGGTTGGTGGCGACCCAATCGCGGTACTCTAAATACCCCATCGCAACCGAGACTAAAAAACAAAAAACAGGGACCAACACCACCCACACCAGGACCGACAACCACCCTTGCCCAAAGAGCAAATCACCATATTTCCATTTGTTTTGCGACATAACTATTTCCTTTCTTTTTTCCCGTTACATGATCAAGTTCTACGCTACTCCAAAGAAACAACGCAAGCCTGGACACCATGCTCGTAAAGCTCGTCATTCAAAGCCTCATTAAGCCGAGTCTTGGCGTCTTCACTGGCAGCCTTAAATTCCCGAACGGTTCTTCTTTTTGTTCCGGGGCGATCAGTACCATCAATAAAGCGCTGCAGCGTCTTCTTTGCAATACTGTAGACCCTTGCATCTATCTGCTCGGCGCGAATTTTCTCATCAAGCCGGAAATATTGAAACGCGCGCTCCGGATCCACATTGACCTCTACGCGGATATTTGAAAGCTTGGAAAATGACCCCTCAAACTCGAATTCAATGGGGTCAATTTGCACCTTTCTGGGCGCCAACGACTCAAAAAACACCTGTGCCCAAAACGGTACCCAGCATATACCCTCACGAAGGGGTGTCGAATTCTGAATCTGACCCATGAGAACGATAACGCCGACATGATTGATGGGCACCACCACTATACCAAAAATGACAAAGAGAACGGCCAACGACGCCAAACCGGACAAAACCAAGTCCAAACCCGGAAAAAATTCCGAACCCGCCCAATACTGCTCCATAAATAGTGCAGCCAGCACCAACACCGGAATGAAAATTAAGGCTGTTATCAACGCTCCGCGTGCAAAGCTTCTGTTCATGTCTTTCTCCTTTTTCTGTATTGTCGAAGTACGCTTTATTAAAGGCACAATTACCCCAATAAAGTGCCTACATTAGATACTAAATCCACAAGAAAGTCAACAAACCCTCGCTACCGCTGCTTACGTGCATATAAAGCCGCTTACAAAAAACAAAAAACCTGAGTATATGTTATAAAACATACGTCAGGTTTCTTGAATGTGCAGTGAAAAATCACCTCCTTAGGGTAAATTTAACAACTTTCAAATTTGGGATACGTGTCTAAAAAATGGCTTACTTTGGAGATAGGCGCATATTCCCTGGTGAAATAACCCGAATATCGAATCCATAGCTCCGTAGCTCTGCAGCAGCTGCCTGTTCCATAGCCAGCTTTACTTCCTCTCTACACAGTTGGATCTGCCTGTAATCCTCATTTTTTTGCCCGTCATTTTCCCTTATGTTATCCGCAATCCATTTCTGGATTGCGTCATGAAGCTTTAGAGCAATCCGCTTTTGAGCAAATTTTACCGGGTCTTCGTCACCTATCTCCATTTGAAGATAAGCCCGCTGCTTGCAAACAGTGCTGGTAACGTGGACTTGATCGAACCATAATTTTTTCCCCGACGAAACTTCAACTTCGATACTGGGAAAAATATAATCCACTGGCGCCACAGAGATGATTATCACCCCAACACCTGGCGCTTTCCAAAAAATTGATTCCCCCAAACCCGGCCATTTCTGAACAACTCCACCAATTCTAAAGAGCGCCACTTCAGTTTTCCGAACAACAACAAAACTGAAAAGAAAAATGGTCCATAAAATAGCATTAAACAGAACCCAGGCGAAACCTGTCAGATATGCACCTATGCGCCATCCCACACTAACAAATGGCAGGTAAAACCACAGAGCTACCAAAGAGAGGGCCCACAAAAACATGTCGAAAAACAGCAGCCAAAAAAACCAGCTGTTGTAGGAGTAAATTATATCTCCTACAATATGATTTTTCTTGGAAAAAGAATTATAATACCAAGCAAAGATTCCGAAATTCGCCTCTTTTTTCTGTCTTTCTTGCTCCTTTCTCTTTTGTTCTAGCCTTTTTTCCCGATCAGAAATAAGACGTTGCATTTCTTGAGTGCACCAGTCAGTATCCCGAATCTTCTCAGCCCTCAATGCAATCTCCTTAATACCACAATTCACCATCGCCTCGCAAAACCGATGAACCATGCCGGGTAAGTCAGACCAGCCATAAAATTCTAAAAACAACCCTTCCTTCTGCTGCCTGGTAAAATTTGGAATCTTCTCTTCAAAAATTTTCAAAATTTCCCATGCTCGTTTCCAGCAAGTGTTGTCTTTACTTAATTCTACAACATAAAAAACAACGTCTCCTTCCTGTTCAAACAACGTGACCAGATCATTCGGTGTGCATTCCAAAAAATTACGCAGAAAAATAACGTATTGAAGTTTCGCATCATTTTCGACACCACGACTCAACCACAGTTCCGCCTCAGTAAGATCCTCTGAAACTATTTTCCGCAGCACCCGCTTTTTCTCGTCGCGAAGTTTCACAAAAAACGGCGTGAGTTCCAGCGATTTCGCAGCAAACACCGAATCAGCAGCGACTTTGAGAAAATGCTTTGGGGATACATTCACCAAGGCTTCAAGCGATTGCAAAGCGTCTGGAACTTTCTCCATCTCTATCTGCAATTTTGCCTGATGATACAACGCCTCAGCAAATCCCGGGATCAACTGTAAAGCCTCGCTGCATTGTTGCGCCGAGCGAATAAAATCTTTTTGGACATACGACATCCAGGAAGCTGACAGCATATGCATACCCGCATCCTCTGTGTAATCATCCGCTTTGGCATAACGAGCCGCCGTCAGAAAACACGCTTCGGCCTGCTTACTATCGTTATACCCAGCCAAAGGATCGGAAAACAGAAGCCCACGAAGGTAGTGAAACCGCCATTCTTCCGGATGACCGGAACAACGCCTGCCATCACCAAAAATAGCAAAATCAATCCGCTTCATTGCTTCAGGATATAAACTTTTGTCAAAATTGTCCCTTGCATGAACGAAATGTTCCATCGCAGCCGTTTCATTGGGTGTCCGCGCAATTTCCAGGAGCTGCTCTAAACTGTCATTCATGTCATCGAGGACTGACAGCATGTCAGTGAAACCACCAATTATAGAATCCTGTATGCTCCCCAACATGTTGGTTAACTCAAAAAACATTTCCTGTCTCTGAGCAGCAATCCGTTCCTGTGAAGCAATCACGTCCGAAATCGCATCCCTCATCTGCTCATTGGCATTTTCCATTGCCGTCTGCATATCACCCGTCATTCCCGAAACCTGATCGGTGAGCACTTCCATTTGCCCCTGTACCGGTCCCACGACCTGCTTTCCCGTTCTCTCCAAATTCATGTGGTCATAGTAATTGAGTACTCCATATTCTTGAAACATAGCCTTTTCTCCTTCTTTGATTGTTAATATGCCTACAAAACTACTTTTTTTGCTCTTCCGCAGCCACTGTGTAGTAAAACAATTCTGCTATCTTGTCAACTACAAACCGCCAGCGGCCATCAACAAAAAAGACGTCCGCCCCACC
>MHKD01000019.1:3297-47788 GCA_001818775.1 Candidatus Kerfeldbacteria bacterium RIFCSPHIGHO2_12_FULL_48_17 | reverse complement strand
TTCGCCTTTTTCTGCGCCCTGGCACCAGCCGCCCCACCACCATCAACCACCTGCCCCTTCCGCCATTTCCACCACCAGTACAGGCCCAACCCCACCATCAACAGACTCACATACTGTGCCGGCGTCAAACCCCACCAGCGCACATCACTCCCCGGCACATCCGTCGCCCGCAAAAAATCCAACCAAAAACGCACAACCCCATACCACACAAAAAACACCACCATCGCAAACCCGCGCCACCGCGGCCGCCGGTACAACGACACCATCACCACAAACAACACCAACCCATTCACCGCATCATACAAACCGTTCTCATGCCGTATCGTGCCGTCCGTCCAGCGTACTCCCCACGGCATCGTCGTCTCCTTACCGATATGATCATGAATCAACCCGCACCCGCAGCGCCCGATCGCCAACCCCAAAGGCAGCGCATAAAACACAACGTCCGCATAACGCACAAAATCCAGCTTGTGCCGCCGCATGTATGGATACCCCAGCGCAAACGCCCCGGCAAACCCACCCATAATTGACAGCCCACCTTCCCAGACACGAAAAAAATTCCCGACGTCGGCAAAAATATACTGCGGGTTATAAAAAGCATACCCAACCCGCGCGCCCACAAACGCACCCACAATTACCCAAAACGCCAGATCCAGCATGCGCCTTTGATCCAAACCCAAACGGCCACTGCGCCGGTAAATCACGAGCAACGCCGCGCCAATTCCCAAAGCAACCAGAAGGCCCCACACCTGAACGGTAATGGGACCTATGTGTATTTGCGTAAACTGATAGTAAGGAATCATAGAGGAAATCTCTGTTGAAAACTGTTGAAATGCCGCGAAGCTGGGATTTTTTAAACCCAAACGCAATACTTTATACCTCTGCCGAACGCGTGCTGTATGCACAGTGAGGCGGAGGTGGTAAAGTATTGCGAAAGATTACGAACCTAAAGCCGCGTCAATCGCCGTCTTAAACTGCGCATACGGCAACGCGCCACTGATCATCTGAGCACTACCATCTTTACCAATCAACACCGTCGCCGGAGTGCCCTGCACACCGATCTTACCACCGAGAGATTCATCATCAGCTATATCCTGACTGTACTTGTTATCACTGATGCACTTGTTAAAGGTATCAACATTCAAACCAAGATCACCGGCCACCTTGGGATAAAAAGTCGCGCTCAGGCCTTTCTGGTTGGCAAACATCTGATCATGGAATTCCCAGAACTTACCCTGCTCAGCTGCGCATTCCGAGGCCAGTGCAGCCGGACGCGCTTCAGGATGAAAAGACAAGGGAAAATGCTTATATACCTGACGTACTTTGCCATCATAATCTTTCATAATCTGCGCCATAGTTGGCGCGACCTGCCCGCAGTAAGGACATTCAAAATCACTGAACTCAACCAGCGTCACATCACCGGTACCGCGAATATGATCAGCGTCGGTAACCTTGACATCATCGGCATTAATCGTTGGTGCTGCCGGAACATCTTCTGGCACCGCCACCGCAGCCGCCGTGTTGGTGTTGGCTACCACCGCAGCCGCCGTGTTGGTGTTCTTGGCTGTTGTTGACGCATCTGAAGACGCGCCTCCGCCTCCCAATAACGTAAAAAATCCAATAGCGGCAAAGACCGCGATACCAAGAACGAGACCGAAGCTGAACGTGAGCTTGGGCGATGCTCCCTGGAACATGCCGCTTTTACCGGGACTTGTTTCTGACATAATGTTTCTTATAAATTATGATCTACTAATGGCTGTAGTATATCACAGACAAAAAAAAGACAAAAGGGAGCCACGCCGCAGTGCTGTGGAAAAGTATCCGGACCCGACTTCAGGAAACGGGCCTGGCCGCTAAAAACTTCCGCCACACAGCCGGATCAACCAGAGACTTTGGCCTATGACCGGAAAATACATCAAGAATGCTCTGAGCAGCAACCAGACTCATATTATCGCGGGCCGTCACCGTTGCGGAAGCAATGTGCGGCGTCAAAATAATATTATCAAGTTTGGTCAGACCAGGCGCCAACCGGGGTTCTTTTTCAAAAACATCAATGGCAGCGCCGGCTATGAGACGCTTCTTCAGTGCGCGCACCAGTGCTTTTTCATCAACCACCGGGCCACGGGAGGTGTTAATAAGGTACGCCGTCGGCTTCATCATGGCGAATTGCTTGGCGCTGATGAGATGACGCGTGCTGGGCAGCAGCGGCACATGCAGCGAAACAAAATCCGACCGGCGCAACAGTTCCGGCAGCTTCACAAATTCAGCGTCATAGTGACGTTCAAATTCCCGATTCGGGCGCGGATCAGTGTACAGAATTTTCATACCCAGCCCCTGAGCCGCGCGACGGGCCAAGCTGATGCCAATGCGGCCAAGCCCGACGATGCCGAGATTCTTTCCGAAAAAATCAGCGCCAAGAAAAAGCATGGACTGCCAAGAATGATACTTACCCGACCGCACATACCTGTCCGCCTCAACAATCCGCCGGGAAATGGCGCACATCAGCGTCAGGGCATGCTCAGCCACCGCTTCATTAAGAACGCCGGGTGTGTTCGTGACCGGAATACCCAGCGCCGTAGCCGCCGGCACATCAATATTATCAAAACCCACGGCATAATTAGCCACGATCTTCAGGTGCTTATTGGCACGCAAAAATTTTTTGTCGATTTTTTCGGTAAGGAGTGTAAAGAGACCGTCGGCGCGCGCGGCTTCACGGTACAGTTCTTTGCCGGGGATGGGAGAAGTTTGATTCCAAACACGGACATTGGCGTGCTTACGAAGCAGCTGTAACCCCGCCTCAGGAATGGCGCGGGTAACAAAAACACTGTATTTCTTTTTTTGTTTGAACATGATGGTGTATTTGTGAGAAACTTGTTTTATTATACACTATTTCCCCAGTTCGTTTAAGTCAATGAAGCCGTCCCGCAAACCTTTTATCATGGCCTGCTGCAAAACACGCGCACCAAAATGCGCCACAAAAATTTCATTCCACAGAGATTCATGGGCATGATAGGTTTTGATACCTTTCGCGTCCATGGCCACGTCGGCGAAATTCATGCTCAAAAGGGTGCGACCAACACGCATCATTACCGCATCACTCCGACGCCACCAGGAGAAATCAACACCCACTGCTGCCGTCCCGTCACCGGCACGCACCCCGGACTGAGCGCCGCTGCGGGCCCACCTGCACAGATATTCCACCGCCTGCTGCCAGTGCAAAGCCTCGGGGTGCACGTGCGGGGCAAACGCCAACGGATCGGGTCGCGGATTCTTCAGATGATACTGATGAATAATGCGCAATTTTTCCGGCGGCAAGGTGGACGCCTGAATTTCACCCTTCAGAAGCGCAATGACGGTGTCAGCGAAATCCTGCGTAGAGGCCCTGGCCGCATGCTGAAAAAATTCACTGTAAAAATATATTTCATGAAAATAATGCACCAGTAAACCCACCGACTTGCTCAAAAGAACAAGTGGATCAGGGGTACGCAGATCAGGAACAATAAAAATAACGCCAAACTCTTTGAGATGACTGAGTTTGTGAAACTTATCATGCGCCAAGGCCGTATCGAGCGCTCCCCATTTTTTCGGATCAAACACCAGCGCCTGTATATCACGTTGCTCAAAATCCTGCGGTGTCAACGTGCCATACTGTGCAAAAAATTCATGCATCCACTCTTTCGTTTCCCCAAACCGCAACGCGGCCATAATTTCAAAAATATTTTCCTTGACAAGCATCGCGCCGACGGAATCATAACGCAAAAATTTCATAATCTGTCGCGGTGGATACTTCTCTAAAAACGCGCGCGCGACATTTTCCTTGACAAACCAGCCGCGGCGAACATTTTTTGGCAATGCTCCCTCGGCCACAGTGAAGACCTTCTCCCAGGAGTCCACGGTATCCAGTCGCGGCGAATCAAAAAAAGCAAACAATCCCCCGTTCAGGAACCGCATCTGCTTCTGCAAACCCGTGAAAATATGTACGGCCGTAAGTTTTGGCCGCGCCCGCCTACCCGTCACCGTACCGGCGCCAGACCCCAGCCGCACCAAACCTTCCTGCCACAGCCGCTCGTTGAGCTCGGCTAACCGCGTTAAAGCATCATTCCGCCCGGAAATATCCGCCAATAACGAAAAATACGGCTCAACATCATGAGCCTTAAGTACGGCCAGAAAATATCTTTTCGCATCAAACTTTGCCATAGGAGCCTGCTGACAAAACCCGGACTATTTCAACTTTTTCAACCTGATCGCCTCCCGCGCCTGTTTTACGATCGCTTCCACCGTCATCCCATACTTCTCAAGCAACTCTGTCGGCGTACCGGACTCACCAAAAGCATCAGGCATACCAACGGCCCGCACCGGCACCGGAAACTGCGCCGCCAAACTTTCCGCGACAGCCGCCCGCAAACCGCCATGAATCTGATGCTCTTCAACCGTCACCACCGCGCCCGTTTTCCTGACCAAAGCCAAAACACCCTTGTCATCAAACGGTTTGATCGTATGGCAATTCACCACCTGCGCGTCAATGCCCTCAGCCTGCAACTCCTGTGCGGCCAACACAGTTTGATACAAAAGCGAACCGGTCGCCAGCAGCGTCACATCCTTACCATCTTTGAACAGCTGAACTTTGCCGATGGTGAATGGCGTTTGTGCCGTCGTCATCAAAGCCGTTTTCTCCCGGCCAAAACGAATGTAAACCGGACCGCGCCTCGCCGCCGCCGCCAATGTCGCTTTACGCGTTTCCTCGGCATCGCAGGGCACGATAACCGTCATGTTCGGTAAAACCCGCGCGATGGCAATATCCTCCAGCGCCTGGTGCGTGGCGCCATCAGGACCAACGGAAATACCCGCATGCGCACCGGCCACCTTAACATTGGCCCGGTTGTAGCAGATACTCACCCGCACCTGATCCCAATTTCTGCCCGGACTGAACACCGCATAGCTGGAAATAAAAGGCACTTTACCGTTCAAAGCCATACCGGCAGCCATACCGGCCATATTCTGCTCAGCAACACCAACTTCAACAAACCGCTCTGGAAACGTTTCAGCAAACCAATGTGAGCGGGTTGATTCCGTCAAATCACAGCACAAAACCACAACATGAGGATCTTTTTTCCCGGCCTCAACAATGCCCTTGCCGTAACCGTCACGGGTGGCAATCATTTCCACATTTTTCCGACCAAGTTTGGGATGAAGTTTTGCTGCGGGATGAAGTTTCATAATTGAAGACAATAATCTTTGTTACAGGGCTTTTTAATTTGGCTGATTTCGAGGCGCGAGCGAGGAGCGCCGTGAACTGTACTGAAAGGTACAGTGAACAAGCACCGAAGCTCGGAACGAAGAAATAAGTCAAATTTAAAAGTCCTATTCAGGTTCGATTTGACCACCAAGGCTGCGCAACTGCCGCAACGCTTCACGCGCCTGCTCCCCGGCTTCGGGGGTTTTGCCATGCCAGGCCGGATCAAACTCCATATAATCAACGCCCTTCCCCGGAACCGTATGCGCCAGAATCACCGTCGGCTTTTCATAAATCGTTTTGGCAAATTCGCAGGCATCAATCACCTGCTCGATATTATTACCATCAACTTCCAGTACATGCCAGTTAAAAGCCTCAAACTTGTCACGCAGTGGCTCCAGCGGCAGCACATCCTCCGTGTGACCATCAATCTGAATATTATTACGGTCAACAATGGCAATAAGATTATTCAAGCGTTTTTTTCCGGCAAACATAAACGCTTCCCAGGCCTGCCCCTCATCAAGCTCGCCGTCACCGGTAACGCAAAATACAAAATGCTTTTTCCCATCCATGCGCGCCGCTAAAGCCGCGCCAACCGCCACCGAAATTCCCTGCCCCAACGGTCCGCCCGAAGCTTCAACCGCTGGCCAATGCGCCAACGCCGGATGACCCTGCAGCCGCGTCCCCAGCTTGCGCAACGTCTTCAGTTCAGCCGGTTTACCGTATCCGGCCCGAATCATCGCTGCATAGCGCACCGGACAAATATGTCCCGCCGACAGATACAGACGATCGCGACCGTCCCAACCCGGCCTCTTGGGATCATGATTCAGAACATTGAAATACAACGCCGTAAAAACATCAGCCATACCCAAAGGCCCGGCCGAATGACCCGAACCGGCTTCCACCAACATGGCGATGATGTCCTGCCGGACACCGTTGGCGATCTTTTCCAGTTGTACGAGCTTGTGTATTTTTTTCATTTTTTTCAAACTAAGTCTCCATTGACTTCTCTGTTTGAGTGGAGTTCGAGGAAGGCGCGAGGAGCGAAGCGAGCCGTATTGAAAGATACGGTGAGGAGCACCAGAGCGCCTGACGAAGAAATACGCCAAACAGAGAAGTCATCGCCTATGCCGCCAAAGCTTCGATCGCCGCTTTAATATCCGGCGCATCAAAAATCGCACTGTTAGCCACCAGTTCATCAGCCCCTGAGGCAACCAATCGCTTTTTATTGGCCATCGTCACGCCGCCATCAACCACCACCAAAACTTTTTCAAAATATTTCTTGGCCTCACGAACCTTTTCAAACGTATCAGGAAGCATCTCCTGCCCCGACTGACCCGGCTCAACACCCATAATCATGATCATGTCAACCATATGTATATGCTCCTTAACCCCTATGACCGACGTTTCGGGATTAATAGACAGACCAACCTTCTTGCCTTCACTGCGCACCTGCTTGACCACTTCATCTAAATTTGTGACGGCTTCTTCGTGCACAAATACCCGGTCAACATTGGCGAGGGTCGCCCATTTTTTTACGGAAAACTCAGGATGCGCGACCATCAAATGCACGCCCAGACGAATATCAAGGGTTGCGATCTGCGCCGGATCACGAAACGTGGTTTGCGGAACAAAATCACCGTCCATTATATCCAGGTGCACCATATCCACGTAAGGCTTCACCAAAGAAACCTTCTGTTGAATGACGGAAAAATCCTGCTCTAAAATACCGGGAATAATTTTTACCATTGTTTTTCGATATCGTTAATCTGCTGAATGCGCCTTTTATGGCGCGTAAGTTTGCTGAATGGCGTTTTGAGCCATGTTTTTATAATACGCTTTTCCTCGGAAAAATGTAAGTAGTCAGCCGGCATAATGAGAATATTGGTGTTATCATCGTTGCGCGCCGCCCTGGCCATTTTCTCGGAGGTGACCAACCCGGCACGGATGCCGCGAAACTTATTGGCCGCAACACTGGCACCGATTCCCGAACCACACAACAAAATTCCCACATGACGCTGCGGTAATTTTTGCACCATTCGGACCACTTCGCGCGCCACCTGGGGATAATCATCATCCGGATCAAGCGTATGTGAGCCAACATCAACCACCGGATAACGCAAACGCTTAAGATAGGCGACAATCAGACGCTTATCATGGAATCCGCGATGATCGGAACCAATATAAATCATAGAAATTACGCCAGATCAATATCCTTGCACAAATACACATCCTGCACCGCATTGAGCAACTTCACGCCATCTGGCATCGGCCTTTGAAACGCCTTTCTGCCCATGATAATACCAACACCGCCGGCGCGTTTGTTGACCACCGCATCATACACCGCGTCATGCATATCATTTTCACCGGATGCGCCGCCGGAATTCAGCAGACCAATCCTGCCCATGTAATTGTTGATGACCTGATACCGGCACAAATCAATCGGATGGTCGCTGGCAAGCTCGGTATACATACGTTCGGAAAACTTGCCGAATTTTTTACCGCCGGCATTCAGCGCCTTGTAGCCACCGTTACTGACCGGCATCTTCTGCTTGATGATATCAGCTTCGATCGTCACGCCAAGGTGATTGGCCTGACCCGTTAAATCCGCCGAAGTTTCATGATTCACGCCATCAACCTTGAAACCGCTGTTGCGCATATAGCACCACAACACCGTAAACATACCCATTTCGTGAGCGCGATAAAACGCCTCAGCGACTTCCTGAATCTGGCGGCGGGATTCAGACGAACCGAAATAAATCGTGGCACCAACGCCGGCCGCACCGAGATCATACGCCTGTTTCACCGTACCAAACATTATCTGATCATGCGCATTCGGATAACTCAGCAATTCATTGTGATTCATCTTCACGATAAAAGGAATTTTGTCGGCGTATTTTTTACTGACCATGCCGAGAACACCAAACGTCGAAGCGACACCACTGCAACCACCCTCAACAGCCAGCTTTACAATATTTTCCGGATCAAAATAATCGGGATTCTTGGCAAAACTGGCGCCGGCCGAATGTTCAATACCCTGATCCACCGGCAAAATCGAAACATAACCGGTGTTGGCCAGACGGCCATGCTCATACAAACGCTTGAGATTATTCAAAACCGCGGCGGAACGATCGGAAATCGAAAAAACCTCGTCAAGCGCGTTGGGTCCGGGAATATGTAATCGGTCTTTTGTGACGGTTTTGGAAACATGGGCAAGGAGTGATTCGCTATCTTTGCCCAAAATATCCTGTAATGCCTTAAAATCGTATGACATAGTATGGATGAATTAATAATGAGACAACGCCCGGGACAGCGTCAGGCGTCTTTTTTCATTGTAGCATATTCGCGCATTACCTCCTTATTGCCCATAACAATCGGTACGCGCTGGTGCACGTCAACGGGTTTTATGGCTAAAATTTCTTCCGAATCGGCCATGGCCAGGCCGCCGGCATGGGCCAGGAGAAAAGCCATCGGCTTCGCTTCAAAATTCAACCGCAACTTTGGTTTATACTCACCCGTGCCCTTTTTATCCACACCCGGATACAGAAAAATACCACCGGTGATCAGATTACGATGAAAATCAGCGGCAAAAGAACCGATATAGCGCGCGCCACAGCCAAGCTCATCGCGCAGATACGTGACAAACTTCTGATCGCGCGGCTGGAAATATTTAAAGTTTGCTTCGTTGACGCTGTAGTATTTG
The DNA here is from genome assembly GCA_001818775.1 of Candidatus Kerfeldbacteria bacterium RIFCSPHIGHO2_12_FULL_48_17. Lineage (GTDB taxonomy): Bacteria > Patescibacteriota > Patescibacteriia > HO2-48-17 > HO2-48-17 > 2-12-FULL-48-17. The sequence goes on along the minus strand of MHKD01000019.1, from coordinate 38,852 downwards.
CATTTTTTCGGCACCTGCATACGGTCGCGCGATAAAAAGAATTCACCCAAAGACTGATCAAGCGTAAACTCGTGAACACCATTGCCGAAACTGAACACCAGCACCGTACTCGAGCCGTACAAAATATATCCCGCCAAAACCTGCTCTTTACCGGGTTGCAGAAAATGCTCCGGTGCGGCGGTTGGCAGATCAGGCAAGCGCCGATGTACCGAAAAAATCGTACCGATGCTGACATTCACGTCAATATTGCTCGAGCCGTCGAGCGGATCAAAGGCAATGACGTATTTTCCACCGCCCTTTCCCTCACCGCCCAAATCAACAACCGTATCTTCTTCCTCTGAAGCCATTGCGCAAAAATGTCCGGTCGTGCGCAGATAATTTTTACACAGCTCATTAGCAAACACATCAAGCTTTTGCACTTCTTCATCCTGAATGTTGGTTGAACCGGCTGCACCCAAAATACTGGCAAGTCCGGCGCGGTTCGTCTCGCGGGAAATAATTTTTCCAATGGTGGCCAGATCGGACATAATCAGCACCAAATCTTTCCGGTCGGGGTGGGCGGCCAACTGCCCGAGAAGATACTGCGTAAGGGTAGGAGTGAACGCCATAAAAAAAAATTAAAAATAAGATGGGTTATTTTGGTATATCCTGCAACAGCGACTTCTGAATTTCATCAGCAACGATCGCGTCAAAAACATCAAGCGGAATGGCGCCGGGCACGCGGATACCGTTGATAAAAAACGTCGGGGTTCCGGTAACGCCGGCATTATAACCGTCCTGAAGATCATTCTTCACCTCCTGCTCATACTTACCACTGTCAAGGCAGGCATCAAAATCACGACCGCTCATTCCGACCTGCACCGCATACTGTTTCAGATCATCAACGGTCATGCGCTCCTGATTGGTGTAAATCATATCATGCAACTCCCAAAATTTGCCCTGATCATCGGCGCACTCGCCCGCTTCCGCCGCCTTTTGCGCATCAGCGTGTATGTACGCAATCGGAAAATCACGGTACACGAACAGCATATCATCAGAATATTTACTGATCATTTCTTTGACAACGGGAAATGATTCTTTACAAAATGGGCACTGAAAATCTTCAAAAGCGATAATCGTGACGCGCGGATTCACGGAATTCCCGATGCGCGGGTCATCATCCAGAGTCGGAGCTATGGTATTGACATCGTCAAGCTGCTGCGCCTGTTCCAGAGCCACCTTAGAAACAGAACTGGCATATTTGCTGTAATCGAGCGTGCCCGTCTTCACCTGCCGATAAATGGTAAAAACCAAACCGATAAAGACCAGCGCGAGTACGACAAGCAAACTGCCGATGACGATAATGAGCACACCCCACCAACGGCGGTACCAAGGGGCGGCGAGAAGTTGCATATCCATATGTGAGGTAATGGTGACTTAGGGTCCTTAAGGTCTGCTTAAAGCGAGCAATATGATTGAACAACCACGCTCATCGCTTCTGCCGGTTTGACACTCATGCGTGGCGCCGGACTGAAGAGAGAACCATTGGGCTGGGCAAGCGGGCAGTGATGGAGATAGGAAACAGTACTGGGATCAAACGTCGCCAACACCGCATGACCGCGCGCAAAAAACAACAGAGCGGCTATGGTAAACACAACCAGAGACACCAGCGGCAGCCAACCCAAGGCACGGTAATGAAGCTGACGATCCTCGAGAATATACGAGAGCCGCAGATGTGGAATGGAAGCAAAATGTGCTCCGACGGCGGGGTGAAGCTGAGCACCCCTTTCTAAAAAGCTGAAAAGCGCCTGGGCCAGATGCTGGCGCGAGCCGTGCTGCTGGACAGCGTAGGTATCAGCGGCAAACTCGGCATAGGCCCGAAACTTCTGCGTTGTTGCGTGCCAAAACGGCAACCAGAAAAATACCCGGTCACACACGCTGAAAAAACCAAGCTTAGCTGCATCACGGTTGCGGATATGGGCAATTTCATGGAGAATGCTTGCCTCGAGTTGTTTTTTACTCAAAACCGCCAAAGCTGCCTGGGAAACAATGATACGCGGTCGGAACCAACCGAGCGTGAAGAGTTGGGGTTGGGTATCAGAGATATACAGGGTACGCCTGAGTATGTGGTGGCTCTGCAGCAGGCGTCGGAGCCGCGGAGGTACGGTGATATGCGACGCGGCCAGAGAAAAATCTTTCTGCAGATGGAGCGAACGGTACCAAGAAGCAAACAGAAGTACAATGAAAGATATCAGCCACAACGCTGCGGCGGAAAAAGAAACGAGAAAAAATATGTTCAAAAAAGGATGCTGGGAAAAAGTAAGGAGATTTTGGCAATCACACGTTTGTCCGACGAAAAAATTATAGGTGATAATGGAACGAACCACCGGAAACAGCGCGTACACGTAAAAACCAAAAACCGCGCCTATAAAGAGAGTACTCCCCGCCAGAACGAAAAAAGAAAATTGCGCTCGACGATGGTAGTTCATGAGTGTTTGTTAATCATGTTGCGCCACTTCTGCAGCTGCTCAGGGTCAATGTGCTCGATGCCATCAACAAAATGCGCTACGGCCGCATCACCGAAATGCACGCGGAGTTGTCTGAGGAGATCCTGCGACACGGAACGAAAAAAATCCGACTGCGTTTGCGCGGCACTGTACAAAAACCCGCGATCATGCCGGGTTCGGTTCACAATTTTCTTCACAAATAACCTCGTCAGAATGGTCAGGACGGTGGTGTAAGCATATGATTTCTTGCCGGCCCTGTTCAGCTTTTGTGTTACTGCCCGCACCGACAAAGACCCCCTGGTTGCCCAGAGAATATCCATTACTTTCTTCTCGAGTTCTCCTAAAAACATACGCTATATGGTCAGCAAACAAAGCGCGTCACGCGCACGAAATACTGCGTATATAATACCACACCTTGCCATACCCGCAAAGAACAGTTACTATAAAAAAATACTATTATTAGCAAAATTTATGCTTTCAAAATACGCCAAACATGTGGATGAGAAAAAAATCATCAGCATTGTTTCTGATCTGGTGCGCGAAAATACGGTCAACCCGCCGGGGAATGAACACCGCGTGAAAGACGTGGTAACGCGACTCATGAAAGAACTGGGTATGGAAGTGTCGTATTATGAAAAAAAGCCGGGGCGTACGAATGTGGTGGGCAAGCTGATGCGGGGCAGCGGAAAAAAATCATTGGGATTTGTCAGTCACATGGACACGGTGCCGCCGGGTGAACGTGAATTATGGACGAGCGATCCATTTGAACCGGTGCTGCGGGGACGGCGTTTGTATGGACGCGGGGCTTTGGATGATAAGGGTTCGTTTGCGGCCGTGTATTCGGCGGTGCGCGCATTTTTGGCCGAATGCGGCGGTGAGTTTGACGGTGTTATTTATTTGATTGCGGCGGCTGATGAAGAAACCGGATCGGAGCTGGGCGTTATTTATTTAGTGGAAGAAGTGGGATTGCGATTTGATGCCGGAATTATTCCGGACGCGGGCAAGTTACATGAAGCCGTGTACGGCGAAAAAGGTGTGGTGCAGTTGGAACTGGTGAGTAAGGGTGTGCAGGCGCATGGGTCAACGCCGGAGCTGGGCCGAAATGCTTTGTTGCCGTTGGCTTGTGTTGTTGATGCGTTGCGCGATGTGAAGTTGGGCGAAAAGTGGCACGAGGAATTTGACGGTTGGACCATGAATGTGGGCGTTGTGGAAGGCGGCAGCGCAGCCAACATCGTACCGGCGCGGGCACGGGCAGCCGTGGATTTTCGGATTCCGGAAGGGTTGACGTTGGATGATGTGTTGCGCGCTGTTGGGGAATGTATTGCCGCGGCTCGGGGGCGCTATGATTATACGGATATTGATGTGAAGGTGACGCACCAAAGTACGCCACACATTGTGGATAAGAATGCGCCGATTGTGCGCAATTTCGAAACGGCACGGAAGCGGCTGGGCATGCCGATGAAGTATGTAACGATTGGCGGCAACACCGTGGCAAAAAATTTATATGAAGTGGGGATTCCCTGCATTACCCACTATCCGGGAAATGACGAATTGGCCCATGCGCCCAATGAATATGCGGATATTGATGATTTGATGGCCGGCAGTGTTCTGTATGCCGAGACTTTGGAGGAATACTTTCGGAAAAATAACTGAAGAAGATGGGTATAAACTTTCTCGGGGACTCATTTTGCGAAGCGGGCATGGTTTGAGCGAACGGCCGTTCGCGAAAGAGCGCAGCAAAATGCGTCAGTTGAGGCCACGCGCTGGGTGGCCGAAACGGCACGAGGAAGTCTATGCCCATCTTCTCATTTTTACCTCTGTCGAAAAAAATTTGACAGATTTTTAGTGCCAGTGTATCTTACCTACGAGTAAATTTTCCTTAAAAACCAAACCGCCCGCGGCATGCCGGGCACAACTATAATAGGAGGAATCAGATGACAATTAAAATCACGTCATCTCAACAAGTTCTGGCGGAAATCGAAAAACAGCGCGGTCAAAATCCTACGGGGATGATATTCATAAACGTCTCCCCGGACTACAAACCAGGAGATGACCTACTCAATCAAATCCAAAGTCAACCGGGGATCAATCATGTACAATATCGGCCAAATCTCCTCTATATAGAGGTGACTCCCACAGACACTACGATTGTAACCGGTTGAAACAGACCTCACTAGCGCCTCCGTTGCTCCTCCACGCACCTTCATCTCGCCCCAGCGCCACCTTACTTACCTAAGGTTCGGCGCTCTTTTTATTTTTTCTTTCCAGCCTGCGCGCGCTGCCAATTCTCATAAACCACTTCCGCATTGCGTTTCATCCCCGCCAACTTCGCCCGTATCACCGGCGTTCCGGCAAAACGCTGCACAAAATCTTCCTGCCGCGCCATCTTCACAATATCGCCCAAGCGCAACCGCTCACCCACCGCGCCACCCAAAAACTCCGCATGTTTCGTCACTTCCTGCCGCACATTATGCGGACAGACCTCCTGACAAATATCACACCCAAAAATCCGGTCACCCACCTGGGCACGCAGCTCTGCCGGAATTTCACCGCGATTTTCAATCGTTAGATAAGCAATGCACTTGCGCGCATCAACAACACCCGGCGCCACAATCGCGCCGGTCGGGCAGGCATCAATACACTTCGTACACGATCCGCACATGCGCCGCGCCGGCTCATCAAAATCCAAGGGTATGTCGGTCAACACCTGACACAAAAACACCCAGCTCCCAAACTCGCGCGTAATCAGATTCCCGTTTTTGCCGATAAAGCCAATCCCCGCGGCCTCGGCAAAACTGCGCTCCAAAAACGGACCATAATCAACATAATACTTCAACCTCGACGCCCCAACTCTTTCACCAAGCGCAATTTTCGTCACCGCCGCTGCAAATTTTTTCAAACGCTTCTCCAATAAACGGTGATAATCTCGACCACGCGCATACCGCGCCACTCGTCCGGTTGGTTGAGAAGACTCGCCTGCCCCACCCACTGCAGCAATGTCCGGCTGATAATAATTCACCGCCAAACACATCACACTGCGCGCACCGCGCATCACCCGCCGCGGTCGCGCCCGCCGCAACGGTTCCCGCTCCATCCATTTCATATCGGCATGCATGCCCTTTTTCAGCCACGACAACAGCCGCCGCTCCGCAGCAAAAATGCGCTGTGGAGAAGTAATGCCCACGAGATCAAAACCGGCCGCAAGAGCAGCCACTTTCACCTGGGCGGTACGTCGCGCTCTTCTATCTTCTGTCGTCATACCACCAACTCTAACAGAAAACCGACCAAAAATTCAATGATTGCAGCAGAAATGGTATTCGACGACAGACCCATCAGGCACCACGTCACATCACTGCTCCAACTCACACACATCCACATCACAACGCATCACGATCGCGCCCAACTCATCATTGCGCAAAATCTGCGCGCCAATCGCATCCAACCGGTCCAACACTCCCGCATGCGGATGACCAAACTGATTCCCCGTTTCCGACTGAATCACCGCCACCTGCGGCGCCACCGTCCGCAAAAACACCTCAGAACTGGACGTTTTACTGCCATGATGTCCAACCTTTAAAACCTCGCTGCGCAAAGCCCAGCCATAGCGCGCCACCACAATATCCTCAACAACCGAACTGGCGTCACCCGTGAACAAAAACGTATGCGCACCATAAAACATATGCATAATCACCGTCGTATCGTTCGGCGGCATCGCCTCCACTTGCCGATCATCAAACGGATACAAAACATCAAATCTTACGTCGCCAAACTGCCACACCTGCCCGGCTCGGCCCGCAACCAACGGCACCTGCCCCGCAGCCACTTCCTCCATAAAAGCGCGATACTGGGCTGACTCTGAAACTTTTCCCGAAACCACCACCTGCCGCACCGTGTAACGCCGCAAAATCTCCGTCGCTCCGGTAATATGATCAGCGTCCGGATGCGTCACCACCAGCAGCTCAATATCGTGATCATAAAACGGCATCTGTCTGCCCAGCTCATGCACGACGCGCAAATCCGGCCCCGTATCAATCACAATATCATCACCAGATGGCGTCCGAACATATATACCGTCACCCTGACCAACATTCATAAACACAACAGTGGATCTGCCGACCTCCGCCTGCTGCCGCCAAAAATACGCACCAAATAGCAGCGTTGCAAAACCCAGACAAAAAAACAATTTCCGCAGCATATATTCAAACGTGACGGAAAAACACTTTTGGCACCCGCGCAAAACGCACCCACATCAGCCACCCCAAAACAGCATAGGCCGCAGCCATGAACTGCCACTGACTGGCAGCAACCGGCCAATACGACCACGACAGACCGGCAAACCACTCCATAACCCGCAGCGCGTACAACAACACCAGCCACACCGGATAACCAAAAACCTGCGCCACCGGCCAGGAAACAAAACTGGCCATCACGGCGAGAAAACCCAAACCCATCGCCAGCGGCATAAGGGGTAAAACCAAAACATTGGTAAACATCGCCACCACAGAAATGCCACCGAACTGAAACAGTGACAACGGCAACGTTGCCAGGGTCGCGGCCAATGTCGCACCGGCATTCTCGCGCAGACCAAACCGTTCCGGTAACCAGCGTACGACACGTTCAAGGGGCGCCGATAAGTACACCAAACCCACCGTTGATAAAAATGACAGCTGAAATCCGGCGTCATACACCAGCACCTGTGGACGATGCGCCACCATCACCAAGGCGGTAGCCGTCAAAATCTGACGCACCTGCGCGCGCTGACCCCACTGCCGGGCCAGCAACACCAGGACCCCCATAATTCCGGCGCGTACCACCGAAGCCGACGCGCCCACAAAGATAACAAAAACCGCAACCCCGAACACCAACAACCAAAACGCCTGCTGCCGACGTAAACCAAGCCGTAAAAAAAACGACTGCATCAGCCCGACAATCAAGGTGATGTTGTAACCGGAAATTGCCAGAATATGGGTTGTACCCGCACGCTGAAACACCGCAAGCAACTCCGGTGTAAATCCACGGCGCACACCCAGCAGCAAACCGGCTAAAAATGAAGCATACGGCTCATGAAGAATGCGATTGATACGCCCGAGAAGGTCCCCTTTTCCCACCAAAAGAAAACCCATAACCTGATTGCCCTGCCCATGTGAAACAAGGCGTATCGCCGGCCGGGAACACGTCCAATACACGCCGGTGAGTTCGAGAAATCGATCATAACGAAAACCGTCAATGATACCGGGCCGTTCCAGGGTGCAACGTATTTCCAATACATCACCATACGAATACTCCGGATACAGCGGCGCAGTCACCAGCACGGAACCGGACACGGCAGCACTGGCAACGGTGAGTTTGGTGGCATCCAAACGCTGATCGACTTCACGGCTGACGATACCGGTAAAGGTAAGCGTGTGCTCCAAAACAGGCGGCAGGCGCGGATCAGCCGCATATGCCCGCCAGTAACCACCGGCAAACCCCATGATACAGCACAAGACAGCCACAAAAAATACACGTGATCGTGCAAAAAATACAAAAATAAAACAAGAAAATACAGCAAATACAAAAACTATCGCAGGCAAATCACATAAAAAATACACCCCAATCCCAGCAAAAAAACCGCACGCCACAATAAAAAACTTCTGCGATAGGTGCATAAAGTAGTAATATATACATATACCGGAATCTATAATTTTATCGAATTTCAAGGCAAGTGCGAGAAGCGCAGCCGGGGGTCCCCGCAAATGAGGTGCGGAAGGAGTGAAACGACTGAGCACGCATTTGTGGGGTGACGCAAACGTACTAAAACGTACGTCGAGCAAGCCTCGCAGCACTAACGCAGAAATACGGCAAAATTATAGATTCCGAGCACGAAAAAAAGCCCCCTCGTCTTACAACGAGAGGACTCACCCATCAATTCCACAATACCAGTTTCATTTTCACCTGTCAAGTGCGAGTTATACACAGGGAGCTGCCGGGCAATTAGGGAAAAACCAACAGCCGCCGAAAAGTGTCCAACACCAAGGCTATTTCTTATTCTGCTCTTCCCGCCGCCAGCGCAAAAAACTTTCCACAAAACCATCCAGCCCCCCATCCAAAACCGCACTCGGATCGGTTTCTTCATACTCCGTCCGATGATCCTTGACCAGCTTATACGGATGTATTACATAGGAGCGGATCTGATTCCCCCATTCCGCACTCGCAAATTCACCGCGAATCTGTTGCTTTTCCTTATTCTGCACCTGCTGTTGATGCTTGCGCAATTTCGCTTTCAAATAACGCATCGCCGTCGCCTTATTCTGCACCTGCGAACGCTCATTTTGGCATACCACCGTAATACCCGTCGGCTCGTGCACTATCCGCACCGCAGAATCGGTCGTGTTCACACTCTGCCCGCCGGCACCACCACTGCGAAACACATCAATGCGTACATCATCTTCCTTTAATACCACTTCATCAACGTCAGCGAAAGCCGGCAACACCTCAACCAAAGCAAACGACGTGTGGCGCATACCCTCCGCATCAAACGGCGACATACGCACCAGGCGGTGCACTCCACTTTCCGACTGCAAATATCCATACGCATAGCGACCGCCGATTTCAAACACCGCCCGCTTCACACCGGCTTCCTGCCCGGCAGCGCGCTCGAGCATATTCACGGTAAACCCACGCCGCTCACAAAAACGCAGCAGCATCCGCAGCAGCATCTCGGCCCAATCCTGGGCATCGACCCCACCGGCCCCCGCGTGTATGGCCACCATCGCCCCGCGCTCATCGTACTTTTCATTGAGTAAAATCAAAAATTCCAACGCTTCCAGCTGTTGCCGCAACGCGTCATATTTTTTTTCCAAATCACGGGCAACATCGCCCGAGCCAACCGCGTCGGCTCCACCCTCTTCCAGCGCCATATCCAAAAACTCAATACCTTCCTTAATATCAGACTGTAGGGCATCCCAGGTGGCAATCTCCCGCCGCAATGTTTCAAACTCCTGCGCCAATCCTTTGGCCCGCCGCTGATTCGACCAAAAGTCTGGCTCATTCATTTCCGCCTCAAGTTCCACATACCGTGCCTTCATGGCATCTAAACGCAGCAACCGAGCCGTCTGATCGGCCTCTTTTTGCAGTGTCGTAAATTTTTCGCGTAGCTCCTTCACAAATACCTATCGTTTATATAAATAAAGCGGAACATCCTGCTTGCTGCCCTTATCAACTTTCGTCGGTTCCCACACCGAAACCGGCCAGGCTTCGACGACCACACGCGCACCGGGCTTCAGCTCTTTTTCAAATTTTTTCACCAATCGGTCGTAACTTTTCGACAGCAGGTACACCACCACCACATCAGCATCACAAAGATTATACTGAAACAGATCACCCCACACGATCCGCGTCCGGCCACGCACAGCAGCATCCTGACGCATGCGCATAATCTGGGCGTGAATATACTGCGGTATACCGATATCCACACCGACCCCATAAGCGCCACAATCCCGTGCAGCAGCCACAACCAAACGGCCGTCACCACAGCCCACATCAACCACCTTTTCACCCGCCCGAATATCAGCCATCTGCAAAATTCGTTTCACGTCACGGGCGCGTGTCGGAACCCACGGCGCCGCTGAATAACCGGCATAGGCCATGGTCCCAAGCAAAATCACAACAATAAAAAGCAGTATATACATTATTCAAATTTAGCCAGGGTGAGTTTTACTTGTGCTTCTTTCCCGTCACGGACATATTTCACCACAATTTCATCGCCCACCTGATGCTGCTCAATGAGATCAGAAAGCTTCACCTCACTGGTAATTGCCTGACCGTCGATCGCCGTAATGATATCACCCTCTTTAAGACCCGCCTTTTCTGCCGGGCTCCCCGGAACAACAGCCACTTCACCCGTCTTCTCACTGCCGGAAATAAGCGCACCCTCGCTGATCGCCAATCCCTTTTCCTTGGCAATCTCAGCCGTGAGCAGCGCGTAGCGCACGCCCATCATCGGACGGGCAATTTCACCAAACTTTTCAAAACTAGCCAATGCTTCTTTGGCTTCATTGATGGGCAAAGCAAAACCAATGGATTCACCCTGTTTATCAATGGCCGTATTGATGCCCACCACATGCCCGCTCAAATCCAGTAAGGGCCCACCGGAATTACCCAGATTAATGGCTGCGTCAGTTTGGATGACGTTATCAAGCGACTCCTGAATTTCCAGGCCCCCAGCAACGATTTCCCGACCAATGCCGCTGATCACACCCTTCGTGACGGAATTCTGATATTCAGCCAATGAGTTGCCAACGGCGAGGACCGTTTGTCCAACCCGCAAAGCATCGGAATCACCCAGTGGCAATGGCGTAAACGCCTGTCCTTCATCAGGCTTGATTTTGATAACAGCCAGATCAGTGAGTGGATCTAAACTCACTACATCAGCGGCGTGACGCGTCCCGTCAGACAAAATAACGGAATACTGGGCTTCGGTATCGCTCACAACGTGTTTGTTCGTCAGGATGAGTCCGTCTTTGGAGACGAAAAATCCCGTGCCACCGCCAACGTCCTGCAACTCACCGCTGCCACCTTCCTCCTGAAACAAAAATGGCCCGCGCTGGATAAAGCTGTCAAGTTCTTTGGAAACCACAATACTCACCACCGACGGATTCACCTGCTCAACCACATCAACCGTCGCCGAATCTTCAACCACGCTCAAAGAGGCAGTCGCTGCTGAGCCTGAACCATTGTCGGTTTTTTGTGCGCCGCTGCCGGAAACCACAAAATTGCGCAACGGCGGAATATACTTGATTGCCAGCACGCCACCGACACTCCCACCAAGAATACTCACGATTAAAAAAAACCCAACCAAGGCGCCGGAAAATACAAAAGAAGACCGGCGGTCACAGCCGCGATGTGATCTTTTATGAATATCATGTGGAGTGACATCGCGTGCTTCATCTTCAGAAAAGTGTGAAAAATCGTCTGACATAAAAAATAAAGTAATATTTAAATTCCTTAAACTACAATACGTAGTAGAAAGGCAACCTCCATTATAAGATGTATCTGAAAAAAATTCAATGCTTCCGCAACCGGCCTGTGGAAAACATCATTTTGCCCACTGGCGCTTAGAGCCTGTCCACTATCTCCGTATTCTGCTGCAAAATTGAAATTTCGGCTGCAAAAAATTCAGATTTCGTCCGTCTTGTAGTCACTATTCCTCCTCAATCTTCATTTCTTTCGCTCGAAATTTCAATTTTTCGCGACAAAAGAGAGATAGTGGACAGGCTCTTACGTCGCGCAGCGGCGAACAGGGGCGCGTGCCGCCACATGAGAACAAACGCCAGGGAAATAACCGGAACTATGACAATGTTGCCGGCCAACTGATAGAGCAAAAACGGTAAACCCGCGACATACGAAGCCATGAGTCCCTGCCATGTTGGAGCATAGTAATCGTAGAGCTGCCAGACACCAAAGTTTGTCCAAAGATAAAAAAAGACCGTACCGACGATGCCTGATCCGCCCATACCGAGGGCAAACAGCCAGTGCCGCGCCTGAGCCAGACCCGTGAAACGCCGCAACACCCAACCAAACAGACCAACCAGCAGCCAGGCTGACCAGGTGTACAGAAGGATGGATTCATTTCCAATCACCACGTCACTGACAGCGACCACAGCCAGCGGCACGATAACCGCATACATCCCTCCCAGCAAAACCCCCGCCAGCAAAGACACCACCATAATCGTTTCAACATTGGAAATACCGTACAAAGCCCACCTGCCAACCAGACCGATAGCGATTAAAAAACCGGCAGCCGCGATACGGGGTGCCTGCTCACGCCAAGAAAAAGACATAGACAAGAGAAGTTTAATAATAAATGCTAAAACTAGGATATCTTCGGGCTTACACGTTTGTGGGCAGTTCAAGGCAAGCGCGAGGAGTGAAGCGAGACGTACTGAAAGGTACGTCGAGCAAGCCCCGCAGCGCTAACGCGAGTAAATGCACCAAACGTGATGCCCCAAATCTATTCAAATTTAAATTCGACCTTATCTCCCTTACGCAACACATATTCAGCCACACCAACCGAAGCCGGCTGACCATTCACATAATAAATCCAATACCCTTCACCGCTGTCACTATTCTTATCACCGATGCCGTTCACAAACTTCCCACCGGAAAATTCCTTGATATCTAAAGTAATGCCTTCGGCTGTGGCGACATCTTCAAGTAAAGCCAAAACTGTTACGCCTTCGGTATTGGTGCGCGTGTAAACAGTGCCATCAATACTAAGCGTTGTATCCCCTGTCTGCGCATTGACCGGCGGCGTATTGGTTGCTTCCGTACCTGTTGCCGTTTTGTCAGCGCATCCAACCAAGAAAAATCCAAAGGCACTCAGTAAAAGCAATATACGTATGGTAATGGAACGACCCGGCATAATAATAATTTAATACTCGATGCCCTGACGGGCCTGAAACGCGTCATGGTAATAGTGTTTGACTGGGGTCATTTCAGTAATGAGATCGGCGTATTCCACGATGGACGGCGGTGCGTAACGGCCAGTCAGTACCATTTCTGTATTTTGCGGTTTATTAGCCAAAAAGTCAAGCAGAAAACGTTCTGGTACAATACCGTAATGGACCAGCACGTTCACCTCATCCAACACCACCAAATCCGGCCGCGTGCCATCTCTTTGCACAGCGGCGCGGGCATAATCAATACCCTGCTTGGCATAAAAGACATCAACCGAGCTCGGCTGAGACAAATCAATCACCCCGGGTTGGCCAAACTGAACAATCTCGAACTGGGGAATGTGCTCGCGCAACTGCGTCTGAAGCTTGAACTCACCAAGATCACGATGGTGTTTCAAAAATTGAACAAACAGCACAGAAAAACCATGCCCAAGCGCGCGCATCGACAAACCAAGCGCCGCCGTGGTTTTCCCTTTGCCTTCGCCGGTATAAACATGCACGCGTCCCCAGTGCTTTGTGGGTTGAAACGTATCTTGCTTTTCGTGAAATATCATATGACAGTATTATACCATAAAAATCGTGAGTAAAACACAGGCTTTCCTCGCAAAGAGAAAAGCCTATGGCACGACAAGCGGTATCGTTCTTCATATGTCAGGACTTACACGTCCTTTCTTCTATCCACACTTCGAGTACCCGCAAGACCTGCAGGTCATACACCCTTCGGTAAGCTCGAGGATGTTTGAACACTGTGGACACTGCGGGACCAGTCCGGAATTAGCCAGAGATGATGAACGCGGCAAACTTTGCGCGCCATTTCCCTCTAAACTCGTGGAACTGGAAGTAGTGGCTTGGTAAAAAGCAGAAGCTCCTGAAGACGCAACCTCAACCTGGGTAACGGATGTCGTAACTATTTCGGCAGTTTGCTCCTGTGTTTCGGCTTCCAAAAACTGTACGGCCTTGAGTTCGTCAGTCTGTTCAACTGGGGTTTCCGCGGTTTTTTCCGCAGTTTCCGGTTTTTTCAAATCCATCTGCATCTGCTGATGTTGGCGAATATCTTCTTCCAGAACCTGAGCAATGGCATCAGGAATCGACAAAATCATCCCCTGTTTTCGCCAGTACGGAATCGGACCGCGGATCCCCTTGAGCTGATCAATAATACTTTCCGCAGAAACACCTGATCGCAAAGCCAAAGAAGTAAGTCGACAAATCGCTTCTGATTTGGCAGCGAAAAATCCCCCGGCCTTGCCAATCGTGGCAAAAACTTCAAAGGGTTTGCGCTCCTCATCGTGATTAATCGTCACAAACAACGAACCGTAACCGGTGCGAACATTGTAGGTGATGCCATGCATACGATCCGGTCTAACGCGGGGCACCAGAGCCGGAACCTTCTGCACACCGCCAGCAGCAGCCACAGCCACCGGAACAGCCTGCGTGCCGGTCTGCTCATCTTGTAACTTTTTCCCCTCTGCCGTGGACATAAGCACCTGCTCATCACGCGAACCATCACGGTACACCGTACCCCCTTTACAACCCAGGTCATAGAGTAAGCGATAAAACTCGCCGACCTGCTCTTTGGTATAGGAATGTGGGAGATTGGAAGTCTTGGAAATGGAACTGTCAACCCAGCGCTGAATCGCCCCCTGAACGCGGGCATGCTCTTCCGGTTTCAGATCCATAGCACTGGCAAAATAACTTGGAAGCGTCTTGGCATCAGGGTGGTTGGCCTTCCACTCCTTCACTACGTCAACACTTTCTTCGTGCAAACCAAGCCGGCTCTTACGAAAATAGCTCCAACTATAGAACGGTTCTATACCGGTCGAAGTGCCAACCATGGTGGCAACCGTACCCGTGGGAGCCTGGGTGATCACCGTTACATTGCGCATGCCATCTTTACGGATCTGCTCGCGAATATCTTCGGGCATGCCCTTCATAAAACCACTCTGCAAAAACTTATCAGCATCAAACTGTGAGAACGAACCTTTCTCCTGAGCAATTTCCGAACTCATCTTATACGCCTCAACCGCAATGAACTTAAACAGCTTGTCCATGAATAAAGCCGATTCGGCCGATCCATACCGTATACCAAGGCGGATCAACAACTCAGCCAAACCTATGGTACCCATACCGATGCGACGTTCACTCTTTTGCTGCCGTTCATTTTCTTCAAAGAAATACATGGTCCCATCAATCACATTATCGAGGAAGCGAACGGCATAGCGTACCGTGCGACCCAAATCATCCCACTGCACATCCGTCCCAGCCTGATTGGCAAAACGTGCCAGGTTCACGTGACCAAGATTACACACACCCCACCCTGGCAAAGCCTGTTCACCGCAGGGGTTGGTGCAAATGAGGGATGAAAAGTACCAGGAGTTCGACATCTTATTGGAACGCTCCTTAAACCACAGCCCAGGCTCGGCGCTTTTCCAGGCGCTGGCAATCACGCGCTCCCACACTTCGCGCGCCTTCACCTTCTTGATGACACGCACCTTGCCGCCGCGCGCTTTCCAGGCCTGCATATCACCGTTCCACACGGTGTCATATTCCGGATCCTTGGTATCAGGAAAAAGAAACTCCCAATCAGCATCTTTGGCCACCGCTTCCATAAACGCATCAGAAATACCCAAACTCAGGTTGGCATTGGTAATCTTGCCCATGTCTTCCTTCACCTGAATAAAATCAAGCAGATCCGGATGCCAATCATCGAGAATCAACATGAGTGCGCCGCGACGGCTGCCACCCTGCTCAATCAAACCCGTCACAAAACTGTACAACGCGCCCCATGACACCGACCCGGAAGAACGTCCGTTCACACCCTTAACATACGCATACTTGGGCCTGAGGCTGGACAGGTTGATGCCGACACCGCCGCCGCGTGACATGATTTCCGTCATCTGATAGAGCGTATCAAGAATGCCGCGACGGGAATCTTTCGGCGAGGGAATAACATAACAGTTATAAAATGTCAAAGCCTGATCAGTGCCGGCGGCAGCCAGGATGCGCCCGGCCGGGACAAACTTCCAGTCATTGAGCGCCCACTCAAAATTCTTGGTCCATTCTTTTTTCTTGGCCGGACTTTGTTCAACATCAGCCAAACCGCGCGCCACGCGGCGCACCAGCTGCTCAGGCTCAGTCTCCAGCGGTTTATCAATCTGCTCCTTTTCGCGCTCCACAATGGTTTTATCCTTCAATTCCACCTTGATAACATTGTCCCTAAGGAGCTCAAGAACATGACCAACTTCCCGTTGACCGGTTTTGGTGTCAACACACACAATAACCTTGTCACCGGGCCGGATATCTTTACGATCTTGATCTTTTACCGCATAACGGTCGAGAAAAATTTTTTCTCCGAGATCTGAGAGAGGATTCTTGAGCATAATTTTTTATTTTGTTAATGCTTTCTTCTTATTATTATGTTGGACGGGTTTTTTGGCGCGCGGCTTGAGATCCAGGAGCGCCAGACGAAACTCTTCAAGGTCCTGATAGGCATAGTACACCGAGGCAAACCGCAGATAGGCGATCTTATCAACCCGTTTCAGGTGCTTCACGACGATTCGGCCGATTTCCTCGCTGGCGATGCGGTCATGTTTTGACTTCAGCTGTATATCTCTTTCAATACGGTTGGCGACAGAGCGAAAGCGGTCGCCATCAATCGGCCGCTTCTCAAAAGCCTTTTTCAGGCCGCCAATGAGCTTTTCTTTCTGATACGACTCATCGGTGCCATCTGACTTCACCACGCGGAGGTTGAGAATTTCCACGCCTTCCATGGTGGAGAAACGAAAATTACAGGAAGTACACTCACGCCGGCGCCTGATGGCAAGACCATCATCAACGTCGCGCGAGTCAAGGACCCTGGTTTCCTGGTGGTTACAAAGGGGGCAAAGCATGGTAATGAAAAATTACTATATATTGTGGTCACCAAAGGAAGTATAACACAAAATAGAGTGGTAGAGAAAAAATCTTCTTTTTTGGCTAATGCAAAGTAAAACGACGCGCCAAAGACGAAAAATAAAAAAGTTTTCCACAGGGCGCGGAAAAAATTGCCTGTGGAAAACTGCGGAACGACGTGGAACAGTCGGGCATCGGGAAATTATTTTTCAAGAATGACGGTGATGCCGGTGACGCGCAAAATTTTTCCGATGATTCGAGTAAGTGCGCCAAAATAATGGCGGTCAAGCCAGCGCTCGAGTCTAATTTTGACCTGCACGGGCACAAAAAAGTATTTATAGAGAAACGACAGCCCTAAAACGCGCCAGACATATTCGGAGATAAGCGGGCTGGTAACGCGACGAAAACCGGCCTGCCTGGCGAGATCGGTAATTTCGGCATAGCTGTATTCCCGCAGGTGCAGACCTTGGGCTTGGCTGCCGCGGGCGAGGAACTGGCCGGAAATATCGTTGGGGCCAAACAGACGGTTGGGCATCATCATGATGTAACGACCCTCTGGCTTGAGGAGTGCGTAAACTTCTCTGAGGTGGTTGACGCCGTCCTGAGGATGAAGGTGTTCAAAAACTTCCTGGGAAAAAACAAAATCAACGCTGGCGGCCGGCAAAGGAATATTCCCCTGAGAAATCATATAGGCAACATGCGCCGGCGCTTGCTGACGAACTTCCGCGGCAATCGCCGTCTCCTCCACCTCAATGCCATACATCTGCCGGGCAAACTGCGCCCAGGCCAGCGTACTCCGTCCCTCACCGCAGCCGAAATCAACACCGGTTTTTCCCTGGATACAAAAACGGTACAAAGGAGCTACATTTTTAAGGCGACCAGAAGAATAATCCTGGGGGATGTTATGTTTTTGAGCAAACGCAAAAAACTCGCCGTAAGCCTGCTGGTAAAGTGAACGACGCTTGCTGGCATCGGTTTCCGCGAGCAAAGCCTGATGCCACTTTTTCTCGAGGTTAAATTGTTGTTGGGAAAATGAATCGTTCATAGAGCCTATCTCAAAAATAATCTTTAAGCGAAATTTGAGATTTTTGAGCGAAAAATGTGAAGCATGAGGAGGAATATGGATGCATATTTCGACGAATGATGAACATTTTGCAGCCAAAAATCTCAAATTGCAGGCTCAGGAGTATTTTTGAGATAGGCTCTAGTAACCAAAAAGCCGATAAATCAATATCGGCTTATCTTTAGCATATCTTGGACCAAGACACAAGGGTCACTACGGTAATTTCAAAATTGATGCAGTGACGCGAAGCTGGACTGAATAACAACCAAATGAGAGTTTCAAATTTTTTCGGAGTTCGAGGAAACGCAACCGACATCTGAATTTCAAAAATTGCTGCAATATGACGAAGCTGGACTGAGTATGCGCTCGAAGCGTATGAAACATACGCTGAGAAGCATACGAAGGAAGCGAGTCAGATTGCCCAATTTTTAAATTCGGAGTTACATCATTTTTTTGCGGATAAAGGCTGGTATGTCTATGTCATCTTCCGGAGCTGTTTGCGGCCCGGTAGGTGTTTGCGGATCCATGCGGTTTGTTTCGACAACCGGGGTCGAATTGGCAGCCGGTTTACGAACCGGTGAAGCCGTGAATTCACTCAATGTCTCGGTCTGCGAATCAGCGCGGCTCATGCGTGGCGGTCGCGCAGAAAATGGCGAAGGTGCGGAAGCCATACTGCCGATCTTTGGCGTTGCCTGTTTCCCCTGCGGGCCAAAACCCGTCGCAACCACCGTAACTTTCAGCTCGTCCTGCATCGTATCATCAATCACGGAGCCAAAAATAATGCGGGCATTGGAATCAGCCGACTCAGTAATCACCCGGGCCGCTTCATTCACTTCATACATGCCCAAATTGGAACCACCCGTAATCGTGAATAAAATCCCCTTCGCACCTTCAATCGACATTTCCAAAAGCGGACTGTCAATGGCCTGTTTGGCGGCTTCAACGGCGCGGTTTTCACCGGAGGCCACACCAATACCCATCAACGCCGAGCCGGCATTTTCCATAACTGACTTTACATCAGCAAAGTCAACGTTGATCAAACCCGGAATGGTAATAAGATCCGAAATTCCCTGGATACCCTGCCGCAGAACATCATCAACAATAGAGAATGCTTCGAGCAAAGAAGTTTTCTTATCAATCACCTGCAGCAAACGATCGTTGGGAATGGTGATAACCGTATCAACGCGTGACTGTAATTCATTCAAAGCATTATCAGCAATAGTTTTGCGCTGAGCGCCTTCAAAGGCAAACGGACGCGTAACGATAGCAACGGTCAAAGCGCCCATATCACGGGCCATCTCAGCAATAACCGGCAGCGCTCCCGAACCCGTACCCCCACCAAAACCGGCCGTCAAAAACACCATATCAGCACCCTTCAGCATTTTCTCAATGTCTTCCTGGTTTTCCTCAGCCGAGCGGCGACCGATATCCGGTTCCATACCAGCGCCCAAGCCGCGGGTCGTTGTCTTGCCAATATGAATTTTTTTAGCGGCCCGTGAATTATGCAAAGCCTGAGCATCGGTGTTGACGGCAATGAGTTCAACGCCCCGAACATTGGCATCAGCCATACGATTCACGGCTGAACCGCCGGAGCCGCCGACACCCAGCACCTTGATTTTCGCGAATGTCTCTATATCAGGCTTCACCTCCGTTGGTGTTGGCTTCCTTTCATGGAAGGATGAGTTTTGCTGAGAAAATTGTCCCACGTGTTTTCTTTAATAAGTAAGTGATCACGTTCCTATTCTAACGAGTCGAACAAAAAATATCAAGTCTTTGAACACAAAAAGTGGACAACCCACATCCCACGTATACAAATTGTGCTCAAATGGAGCGGCTACTGAAACCGCCAATGGACCAAACGCGTACATCCTAAAAGAACAAAAAAGCACCCTGGAGAGGCGCTTGAGCACAAACAGTCATGATTACTTACCTAGGGCAAAAGGGATTTAAACCACTGCTGCATTTTACTCGTCACGTGGGAGACCGAAGACAAATTCCCCAATGAAAAATGACCACGGTGGCCACTCCGCTGTGAGAGATTCGCTCCCCACTGCACCAAACCGGCAGCCGTGGAAAAAGCTGGATCTTCAATTTTATCAATGGCCGTTTCAAGATCACGCGGCACACCAACCGAAGACGGCAAACGAAAATATTTCTTGGCAGCAGCCGTAATATCGGGCAACTTGGCGCCACCGCCGGTAAGCACCACCCCGGCCGGCAACAAACCATCGCGTTTCACACTCTTCAGTTCCTTATTCAGCATGGTGAATATCTCTTCAATTCTCGCCTCAACAATTTCCACAACGGTCTTACGCGCAATCACCGCATCTTCGTTCTCATCAATCTTACTGAGATCAATCTGACCCTTGACACTCTCACCCTCATGCATGGCCGAACCAAACTGCAGCTTCACCGCCTCAGCCACATCAATCGATGTACGCAAACCAATGGCGATGTCATTGGTGATATGACCAGCGCCAATGGGCAAAACCTTGGTGTGCAATACATCCCCCTCTTCAAAAACCACCAAACCCGTTGTCGTCGCGCCAATGTTGACCAAAGCCACGCCCAGTTCTTTCTGGCGCTTGGTCAGGACGGCCTGCGCCGCGGCAAGAACACCAAAAACCAAATCATCAATATCAGCGCCGGTTCGATAAATACATTTCGTTAAATTCTTAATCTGTGCCGACAAACCCTGGATAATCTGGGCATTGACCTCCAACTTAATGCCCGTCATACCGACCGGATCTTTGATATTTTTTTGATTATCAACGGAAAAATGATGCGGCAAAACATGAAGAATTTCGTAATTCGGTGGGGTAGAAACGGTCTGCGCCGCTTCAACAACGCGCTCAACATCTTCTTCGCGGATCTCGCCATCCGCTTTGGCGACAGCGACCACACCATGGCTGTCCTGCGACGTGATATGCGGCCCCAAAATAGAAATATACGCGTGTTCAACGGGAATACCTGTCATACGCTCAACTTTCTCAAAAACACGGGAAATGCTGCTGACAGCATCCTCGATACTCACAATACTGCCTTTGGAAATACCCTCAGACGGGCCTTCGGCAGCGCCAATAATCTGCAAACGGTGACCTTCTGTCTGTTGTACCATCTGACCAACGGCTACACGTATATTCGTAGAGCCAATATCAAGACCGGTTATTATATCTTCACGCATGTATATACAATAAAATTGACTGAGTCTATTATAACAAAATAGGGGGCTTCTATCAATAAAACAGCAAATCCCTGATATACGGGTAAAAAATAAGAATACCCACGCCAATGGCCGCCGCCGAAGCCAGCAACACCGCCGAAGCCATCATATCTTTAATAATGCCGACGTAATGAAACATACGCGGCTTCAAAATATCAACCATCTTTTCAAAGACCGTATTCACCAGTTCCAAAATAAGAACCAACGCGATGACACCAATAAGGGCCACCGATTCAGCCGTATTCGTACGAAAAACAATCATAAAAATAATAACGATACAAGCAGCCACGCTCTGAACACGAAAATTCTGCTCCTGCTGCCAGGTGTAAACCAAACCGCGACAGGCAAAATGAAAACTTTTGAGAAACCGTTTAATCCTTAGCATAAAACGTTTGTATTATACGCTCATGAAGTGCAGACATTTTTTGTGCGTCCCGGGCGCGCTCATGGTCATGCCCCAAAAGATGAAGAAAACCATGCACCAATAAAAAATAAAGCTCGTCAGCAAAAGGATATTCCTGCTCTCGGGCCTGAACCCGGGCAACGCCTTCAGCAATTACCACATCGCCCAGATAACGCGTCTTTTCACCGGGCTGAGGCCGTTGTTTGCCATCTTCATAGCCAAAAGAGAGAACGTCCGTCGGCGTGTCCTTGCCGCGGTACTGCTTATTCAGACGCCTGCTTTCCGCGTCATCCACCAACGAAACCGCCAGTAAAAAATCAGTATCCATACCCACATGGGCGGCAGCTACGGTAAAGAGCCGTTCCAAAGCCTGTGCCGATATATACTCGTCAATGCCACTCAGTTCAAGCTGCATACGTTATAAGGTATTCTTGTTATTGGTATTACCCGCACCGTTGGTATTCTTGTTACTGTTGGCATTACTGTTCTTGTTGGCATTTTTATTGCTGTTGCTATTGGCGTTGGAGTTCGAATTGCTGTTACTGCGGCTGTTGGTGTTGGCATTGCTTTTACTGTTGGTGTTGCCAGTTGTGGGTGATAATGTCGAGTCAGCCGTGACAAGATCAAGCGACTGATACATCATGGTGAAAGTGGTGAGAAAACTCTGCTCTTCGCGGGCACCGACATGGTAACTGACGGCATAGATGCGTTTCTCATCGGCGAAATAAGCCGTGAGACCGTCAACGCTCAGGACGCCCGGCAGAGCCTGTTTGTTGGTGATTGACTTGGGATTCACCTGATCGGGAAACTGTGACAAATACCACTGCCGCGCCGTGAGACCTTCCGAATTCGCCATGGTCAACGTCTCCATAAACTCGCCCGTTGATGAAGTGAATAAAATCGTATCCTGACTGTTACTCGTAGCTTCGGCTTTGAATGCCGATGGGTAGAGAACCGTATAACTGAACAAAATATTACTGTACTTAGCCACCTGCGGCGAATGGTCAAGTGTACCACTGCCCAAAGGATCATACAAATTAGCCACCTCTTCACCATCCGGAAACCCGTCGGAATCACTGTCAGCTTTTTGAAACCGGGTGCCGTACAGGTCCTCCTCAATATCCGTAAGCTTATCTTTATCCGTATCAAGCGATGAAGCTGGCTGCGCAGCACTGTTGGTGTTACCGGCATTGGTGTTGGTGGCTACACCATTTGTATTTTTATTACCGGTGACGTTGCCATTGCTATTGCCGCTACCGTTGTTCGCAGCCGGGGCGTTTTTATTGGTGTTGGAAAAACCAACGCGCGTATTGGTATTTTGATTGACATTGGTGGGCGTAACCACGGCGTCATTGGCATCTAATGACCGAAAGAAAAAAGCGCTGAAGGCGGCCACACCCAAAACTCCCGCGACGATGACGACGACGAGTATAATCTTCGTCCGCTTCGATCCCGGTTGAACAGAGCCACCTTCAGACGGCTGAGCGCGAAGAAACCGCTTGGGCATGGTGTGAACAGCGCCCAATGCATCATCGTTGTTGCTCCCATCTGCCAACGCACCACTGCTCTTTATGGATGAAGCAGGCTGAGTGAATTTTCTGTCAAGCGGATCAACGGTCGAAAAATTTTCCAAATCTTTTCCCTGGAGCATGTACGCGCGTTATTGAGAATTTTGAGAGTCAAACTGTTCTAAGGCCGCAGCAAAATCCCGTAAATCCCCCGAACCATTCGGATTATGCTGGCTCAGGACCTCTTCACCATCAGAAAAACCATCACCATCGGTATCTTTTTTCTGCGGATCGGTTTGATAGACCGTCACCTCTTCCCAATCATTCAGTTTATCACCATCCGTGTCCTGATTGTTGGGATCAGTACCCTGCTTTGTTTCTTCTTCATCAGACAAACCATCATTATCCGCATCACCGTCGTTTTCAATGAGAGTAGGAGCCTCAACCGCCGGATCAGAAACGGTGGTGACTGGTGTATCAGTAGTGGCAACCGCGGAGCTGGTATTGCCGCCCGATACGTTGCTGCTCGTGGCGCCGGAAGCAGCATCTGAACGCTGCGTGTACCACCAATACACACCACCGCCCAAAACCGCCAGAACCACAACGACGGCTATAAGCAGCAGCGCGCGACGACTCGGTGTCAAAGGTGAAGCCGGCTCCATTTCCGGCGTGGGAGCAACGGAAGAAGCGCGACGGGCAGCCGGTGGCTGAACCTGAGAAGGATTCATCTGAGCGCGATTATTGAAATTGTTTTGCGGGTTCAATGGAGCGGGCATACCATCAAAATTAGCGGAGTAAAACGAAATGCACAGGGAGCTTATTTCACCTCGAGATCGTAGTTAAAGCAGGAACATTCCGACGTACCATTTCCAAGACACGGATTAAATACGACATTCCGATCGGGCCAGGCAAAACCCAACCCATTATTCAGATACTGCAAATTGGCATAGAGCGTTGGGATACCGGAAGTATCACTATAGAGATAGACATGCGAAGAACCACTCGCATGACCGGCTGAGTCTGAGCCATCATTTGGACAAAGGAATTGCTTACTCTCGGGCTTCCAACATGTACCTGATTCGTCAAAATCATCTCCCTCGCAGTCAGCTTCCGGAGCAAAAACGTTCAATGGATCTTCCGGCACAAAACCAACGCTGGCACCGAATGTTTCGCGCCATGAAGGCCATTTGCTGTTGGTAATACCCGTCAGGAACGTACCCGCAATCAGGCTGGGATATTTACCATTATCAGCCACATAATCCAGAATCAACCGTTTCAAACCGCCAAGCTGAGTGACGCGTTTCGTGTCCCGAACCAGGTATTCTTTTTGATCAGGGTCCAAAACATTGGTGTTGAATTCCCAGTCACGCAGCATATCATTGTAAATACTCACCGTTTCCCCGGTGGCTCCCTGGGTATAGGAAACAACATACATATTCGTGAAAAGCTGCTGATTGGCCGGATTCCCATCTTCCTGAAAATGATTCGTCGCGCTGATGTAGGCCGTTCTACCCACGCGCACCGCTTCATATCCCTCACCCTTGGGAGTCACGCCGGTCGCCACGTCAATAACGCCGAAATTATCAACCGGATTGGGAGCGTAATGTTTATACCACACACCGGGAGAAAGATGTTCCGGATTTTCAAACACGCGCACACCGATCGCGTCCTGCTGACTGTCAGGACTGGTCTGGGTAAAGAGATATTCACGCATCACGCCGGCCGGCAAATCATCCGATCCCGTTGACTGCGTAGAATAGCTAACACCGGTGCGCAGCCCCATAATGGTCTGTTTCGTCTCAGCATCCTTGATAATAACCCGGTTAAAATCAGACGCGGGCGAATACCCATCACGGCAGTAGCGAATAACATGATTATACGCCGGCAAATCGAAAGCCTCGTCAGCAGTGCCCAAAATATCAGCAAATCCGGGATTTCCAAGTTCATCCAGCCACGGATCTTCGCAAATATATACATACAGCGCCTTGGAATCACTGAGATTGGCCGCGTACCCAACCGGTGGATCTTCCGGCACGGCTTCGGCCTCCAAAATCGAAACTCCACTCTTATTTTTCCCGGTAATACTTAAATCCTTCTTCTGCGGATCAGCCGTGTCTGTAATATTCACCATGGTGTTTGGGTCAATCGTCCAGCGCCAGGTCCATTCTGTTTCCCCGGGCACCGGCAACACCACATTGCCATTCTTCGCATACCCCGTAACGATCGCCTTACCCTTTGTGTCAGCGCTGGTGAATGTGTTGCCGCCTTCCTGGGTTTCCGGCACCCAGGTTTGCAACGCAACCTTGCTCAGATCGCAAACATTGGCAGCCGGCGTGAATTCGATGGCATAGCTGCCGCTCATACCAATACCATAGCTATTCACGGCACCCTCGGTAGTGTCATTAGTGGTATCGCTATCACCCTTCCACGTTGCCTTGTGCTTATTGGCGGCAAGAAGATGCGCAGGCACAAACTGTACCTTCATATGCTTGGTGGCACTATCATAGGTAGTGTTGAATGTACCGGTCACAGCGGTGCTGGCGGCATCAACCAAACTGAAATTCGCAGCAAAGCTGTTCACATCCATCTCCTGACTGAATTCAAATTCCAGAACGCCGTTGGGGCAAAAATCGGTGTCACCGTTCTCAGGATCGGAAGGAGGAATAATGCTGGGGCGCGCCAAACAGCACTTTCCATGACCCGGAACAGCGCCGCAGCCATTACTGCCAGGCGAAGGACAGACACTGTCACCGGTGCAACCGCAATACGCACCGCGGAAATCAGCAGTCGGGTTCGTGTCTGTGCACGAAGCAACGTTCGCTTCGCAGACAAGATCATTATACTTATCACCGGGAACGCAGCAAAAACGGCAATCGCTCTCGGGTGTACCATCGGGTTTACCAAGCGGCTCACGATCATCAGCCAAACACTGATGCCCGGGCGGGCCCTGTGTGGGCGCATTGAGATTGTGACAGGCAACGAGATCCTCATCAAGACTCTGGCAAAGCTCACCGGTATTTCCGGTATTGGCACACACACTGGCCTCTGCACAAAAACCATCACTGCCGCAGCAACTCGTCGCTGCGCACTGACTGTCAATCGAGCATTTCGGCCGGACTGTCAAACCATTACTCACGCATTGTTCATTGGAAACGAAGACCGAACCACTGGTCGCCGCCGCCGGAACCGTTGATTTCACTTCAGTGCTGGTCCAGGAAGGATTCGTGGTTTGCTTGGCAAACGCTTCACCGGAAGTATAGAACACGGCATCTTTCTCCTCCTGTTTTGCACCAAACCTATCACCCGTCAACGTAATCTCATCACCAAACGCGACTTCCAGCGGATCCAAAGTACACAGCAAAGGAATACCTTCGGGAGGGGTCTTAACCTCGGCGCCTTCAACATCGGTACATGTATTCGTGACCAAAAACTTTATATCCGTATTACTCACAAATGTTTTGGCAGTATCAGGATCAACATTCGTAACCGTAATGGCCGGTTTATCACCAACCTTCAAACCTTCCGGTACTTCGACGATAATCGCGCTGTTGGTCCAGGCACCGTCGCCGCATTGCTGGACCAGAGGCGCCTTAAACGCACCAAATTCCACTTTATCACCCGGGTCATCCTCGTTCGTACCAAAATAACAACCACGCACCGTCACCGGCCGCGTCACCGGACCGCTGCCCGGACTCACTTCCTTGACTACCGGTGTGCAGGTATTATGCACACACTTCGAAGTACCGGTACCGCACTCATTACAATCAATATCCAGGGTACAAAAATTAAAATCCGTATAAAATGGCGCACTGTCCTTCTGCTCCTGCAGAGTACACTGAATATCGGCCCGACCATTATCTTTCGCGCGCGTTACCGCCGTGGCCTTGACGGAAACCTGCGGTTGATCGGTGGCAGTCGTAATTTTTGCAATATCATCAGGATCCTTGTCCGTCCAAAGATACTGACCGGCAAAATCTCCCGGATCTAAAATCATGCAGTTGGGACCATACGGCTGCGCCGTATACGGTAAACTTGTTGCGCCATCCGTGACTTTGGTACCGTTCGGCGTCTGCACATTGAGGTCATGCACCTGACACACACCCTCTTCCGGCTGCGTTTGGAAAATACTGGCATAGGAATCGAGCATGGTCACACCACCGCAAAAAGCATCATCACCGGCAGCTTCACAAGCTGCCGCGTTATCTGGGCACATACCGCTCGTACCCGGAACCTCTTTGCCGCTGTCAAGATAAAAACAGGTAGCGGGATCGCTGCGCAGCTGACCGGAAATCCACAATGCGTACCACCGGTTCGGCGTAAGCGGATTGCCCACAGCCGGGGGAGTGAGGGTAATCAGAACGCTGGCATCATCATACCCTTTATTCACATCATCCTTAAAATTCGGATCTTCCACGACATTGGCAATACCCACCGACGCGTCGGCAGCGATACAATCCCCTATCTTGCCTTTCGTGTCAGGACGATTCACCCCACAATCATAGAGCTTAAAATTATCTTTATTGCGCAGACCCGGACCACTGGTAGCCATGTCCATCTTTATGCTAAAACGCGCCGCCAGTTTAATGTTCAAACAAATATTCTGCGCGCCATTGCGGGGATTGGTACTGGGGAACAGGTCGGCAGCGACATCGCAACTGCCATCACTCACGACATACGGAACATTGCCGCAGGGAACGGCAAAATCAAGAGAATTACTCTGCAATACCGCCTGCTCAGAGGGAACATCCGGATCCGTGATCTGGATAAACGATTCGTAATGCCCAAAATCAACATTGGGCGCCTTGGCGTCAACCTGCTGATCTGACCAACCAATCTCAGTACCGGCCTGCGTGCCAAAAAACGCTTTGCCCTGCACCGGCCCGGAAGCACTGTGAAAAGCTTTCCCAATAAAACTCACCGTGGCATCACCATCGTTACTGCAAATCGGAACAAGGCGACACAAAGACGGACGGTTGGTGGGAGCTATCGTCATTTCGCGAATATTGCCAATTTTGTTATCAACCGCTACATCTCCTTCCGGACCAGGCTGGTCATCGGTACCCAGCTTCTGATCCACACCGGCGGTTTCCACCTGCACTTCGGCTATCTCACCAATAGCCAGCGGCAACTGGGGAACTTCAACCACAATCTGGGTATTTCCCCACGTATCACCGCAAATACCCGTCGGCGGCGGAACATGCTTAAAATTGCCACCACCCGGAATGCGGAACCAGACCGTGCCCTCGGTTTCACCGAAATTGCGGCCACGAACCGTAATATAATCACCCGGCCTGGCAGGCGTTGACACCGAATCTATATGCGGGCTCAGTGGATCAAAATCTTTCTGCGAAACGGCCGTTTCACCAACCGAAGTGACAGCCACCTGATCTTTTCTGGCCGCGCCGGGAGGAATCTTCACAATAACCTTACTTGCCGTTTTCCAAACGATACACTGACCAAGACTGGCTGAGTCGCCCGGTTGAGTTGCGCCAGCAACACGATATTTGGTGTCGAAACACTGGATGTCATCCGAACTGACCTGGACACCGCCATTAAAACCAACATAATCGAGCGGCGTAAGATAATCACCAATAATATTAATAAAACCGGGGTCACCGTTGCCACCCCTGTCATTCAGATCAGGCCCATAGGGGGAGGAATCCAAACCATCATACGCTGTCAGATCAATAGCATCAATGTTGGGTAAACACTGCAGCTGGTCACCGGTCGTGAAATTCCACGGCGTATCGTTCAGTGGCACCGTGTCTTCGGTACTGATAAAATCATCCACCGGACTGCCCTGCGTAAAAATCTCGTCGGTGTTAACCACTTCATCACGGTTACCGTCAAGGGGATTACCACAAACATCCTGGATAGCTCCATACGCCCCCACGCAGCGCTGATCAACGCCGCACCCCAGGCCAGTAGAACACAAAACGCCCGTCGGAACACCGGCAGCATCAACACAGGTCGGACGTCCGCCAAACACGCGCGCGAAATGCTCTGTATTGGCCGCGAATGGTTCCAGCGGGCGGGCGCCAAACGAACTGGCCTCAATGGACATCTTAAGAAGAATAGCGGTGGGATCAAACTGAGTGGGCTGATCAGCCACGGGAATGGTATTGGGATTGAGCTGCGACACAATAAAAGAATCAACGTCAGGCAGACCATTGACACTGATGGGATCAATCTGCTCACTGAACACCACGCCAAGTGCGGTATTGCGGCAAACATCGACAGCGCCGTCGGCCGGGTAAGGCGAATCTACCACTTCACATGTGCCAGGCAAATTAGGTGGGGTGGCCACGGCGCAGATAGTGGCATCTTCCGTGCAATCAGCATAATGATTATCACCGCCCAGACATTGCCGTTCCACGACCACCGGCGGCGTATCATCCACCGTATCATTCGTGGAAAACTCCCAGACATAATCCTGGGCCAACCGGTGTAAATTTTCCGACTGAACACCACTATTCGCACCCGTGATGCGCGCTTCAAATGTGGCAAACTGCGGCAACTCCCGACCAGTCGGATACAACACCGCCCAACGGTGATCTTGATCATTAAAAGCAAGCGTATTGGCAATGGTATCGCCTTTGCATTTACTTGTGCCGGTATCGCAATTGGCCGAAGTGCACTGCATATTATCGGTGCAGGCGTCGCCGTCCAAGCCCTCAACCGCCGCCTTCACTTCCGGCGCATGATTAAACACCAACTTCAAAGTAAAATTCCGCTTATCCGGATCCGACTCTTCCGGCTTCAAACTTTCAGGAAGAATATTCTCAGTAAACTGCGCCGCCACCAGCGTGCACAACGGCACAGCAATGTCACCATTATCCGGGATCGTTTTCTTGACACCAAACTCCGAACTCCCGGGAATAAGACTGCCACACGACAGTTGGCACTGACCACTAGGGCAGCACGTCAACCCGTTCACACTGCAGATCGTCGGATCAGCACTACACGACTGCCCCGGACCACCCGTCGTCGCGTCACCAAGCCGACTCAAAATATACTGCACAATTCCCCAAGCCGACAAAATAATAACCAACCCAATCAAACCGCTCTGTAAAATTTTCTTCGCCCGCTCAATCTTCTGGGGATCGCCGCGGGAAAGCATATACAAAAACCCGGCATACAAAACAATGATCACCGCAATCAACGCCAGCAGGCTCAGTGCCCACTGAATAATACTGATAACAATGGACTCGGGCGATGCCGAACCCAAACCCAGACTTGCACCCAACGTTTCATCAACCATAATGGCAAACACCGGCTGTATGCGGACAACAAAAAGGCCGGCAGCACCAACCAGCACCGCTGCCACCAGACCGAGAAGAAAAAATTTGTGTTTTTGTATTCGACTCATACGACAAGCAAACGAGCCAAACTAAAATTTAACCTAACATTTCTTTCACTATTTGTTGAACCTTTTTACCATCAGCTTTCCCTTTGACCTGAGACATAACTTTTCCCATAACAACACCGAATGCGCTGGCACCAGCGGCACCGGCTGCACCAACGTCGGCAACAACCTTTTTAACGACTTCGCGTAAAGCGCCATCCGACATCTGCTCCGGCAAATACTGCTCAATAAAATGCAGCTCGGCTGTTTCTTTATCAACCAAATCTTTACGCCCACCCTTTTCAAAAGCCACAATGGATTCACGGCGTTGCTTGGCGGCCTTCTGCAAAACTTTCACCACGCCCGCGTCATCGAGCTGACCGCGCGCTTCAATTTCAGCATTTTTAATCGCCGATTTCAAACCACGCAAAAGCGTCAGCTGATCCATCTGCTGATTCTTGAGAGCAACCTTGAGATCATTGGTAATGCGTTCGAGCACACTCATGGACAGTTGAGTGAAAAACTAGCGCCTCTTAAGATGAATTTTTGTCTTGGACTTGGTGCGTCCAAAACGGTCGGTGGTTTCTTCCAATTTACCAATCCGGCGTAAATAATCTTTTTGCTCTCTGACGAGCGTGCGTCTTATGGCCTGCTCGCGCAAAAGATTCTTACTTTTCGTCTTCTGCAAAAAACGGCCCTTTTTCACGCGCAGAAGTACGCCACTGGACTGAACCTTACGGGAGAAACGACGCAGCAGGGCTTCATTCGATTCCCCTTCCTTCTTCTTCACATCTATCATTGATAGGCACCTCCTATCCAAAATCTGCTGGAAAAAATAGACTTCATGCTTTTCGACCTTCCTTTCTTTATGAGATTAATAGTAAAAATATAACATTATTACTGCATCATGTCAAACTAACTCTGCAAAACCAGTCCGGTCGGGTTTTCAGTTTTGTGACGAGTTCAAGGAAGAATCGAGAAACGAGTGAGGTGTATTGAACATACACCGAACGAGTGTCGCAGATTCTGACGCAGAAATCGACCAAAACTGGAAACCCGTTACTTACACCAGCCCTTTTATACGTTCCCCACCCAAAATATGCACATGAATATGCGGCACTATCTGCCCGCCGTGTTCGCGCACATTCAGCACCACCTTATACCCCTTGTCAGCCACACCCAAATCGCGCGCAACCAACGCCACACGATGCATCAACCGGCCCAGCATGACCTCGTCTTCAGCCGAAACATCGGCCAGTGAAGGAATGTGTTTCTTCGGAACAACCAAAACGTGCGTCGGCGCTTTGGGATGAATATCCTTCAATGCCAAAAAATCATCATCTTCAAAAACTTTCTCCGAGGGCAGTTGACCGGCCACGATTTTGCAAAACAAACAATCACCCATATTATTTCTTACGTAAACGCTTTTTAATATCTCCGACAATTTTGCCGTAATCAACAACTTCCTGGGATGATGTTTCCATATCGCGTACCATAACGGTATCATCAAGAATTTCCTGCTGACCGATGATGAGGGTAAAACGGGCCTGCAATTTACTCGCCATGCCCAACTGACTGGAAAGCCCGTCTTTGGAAAAATTCTGGGCGACACGCACACCGGCTGCGCGCAGACCATCATACACTTTCAGCGCGCGTTTGCGTGCCTGATCACCCAGCGGCGCCACAAAAACCTGAGGCGCATACACCTTAGGCTCGTACGTTTTCAGTTCGTTCAACAACAGCACAATACGTTCAAAACCCGGTGCCATACCAACGGCCGGGACCGTGCGACCGCCCAGCAATTCCGCCAAACGATCATAACGACCACCCCCGCCAAGGGCGAGCTTATCACGAAAACGTTCATCGTCAGACCAGTATTCAAACACCGTTTTGGTGTAATAATCCAGACCGCGCACCAACCGCGGGTTGAGCTCATAGGCAATCTGCAGTTCATCCAAATACTCAAGGACCTGCACAAAGTGGTCCTTGCACGCCGTGCACAGATGATCAATGGTTTGCGGCGCATCCTTGGCAATCCCCACGCACGAAGGTTCTTTACAGTCTAAAACGCGGAGTGGATTCTTCAATAAACGCTTCTGACAATCGGCACACAGCCGCGCTTTATTCGTGCGGAAATAACTCTTCAGTATGTGGGTGTACTGCGGCCGACAATTCTCATCGCCGATGCTGTTGATCTGCAAAACCACCTTGAGCCCCAAACTCGCCAGCAGCCGCTCGCCCAAAAGTATCATTTCAGCATCAAGCACCGGGTGCTGATCACCCAAAGCCTCAAACCCAAACTGAAAAAACTGACGATAGCGCCCCAGCTGCGGCCGCTCGTGCCGAAACATCGGACCCTCATAATAGAGTTTCACCGGCTGCGGTTTGCTCAGCATGCCATGCTCAAGATAGGCGCGGACAATCGAAGCCGTCGCTTCCGGTCTGGCGGCAATATGCTCACCGCCCTGATCAACAAACGCATACATCTCTTTCTGAACAACGTCGGTCTGATCACCAACGGCGCGCACAAACAGCGAGTGCTGCTCCAGAATGGGGGTATCAATGCGGGAAAAACCGAAATCGCGGGCAAAAACAGCCACGGCTTTACGGATTTCCTGAAACCAGATCTGATCCTGATCGTAGATGTCTTTCATACCGCGCAAAAGCTGCGGCGGCGGAATTTTTTTCTTTGGCAGCTTAAGAGAAATATTTTTTTTGGCCATATATTATTGGGTAACCAAAGGATAGGTAAATGGCGTAAAGTGGGTAAGGCGCTTTGGGGGCCACGCCCGCAACCAGATACGACCTACAACCGAAGGCGCCGCTATGGATCCGAAAGCGCGGGAATCATGACTGGCGGCACGGTTATCACCAAGCACGTAATATTCATCCACTCCCACGGTTGTGGTATAACGCCCGCTCGTAACGACACTCGGTCCCAGATAGAACTCATCAAGAGTAAACCCCTCGGGATGCCCCGCGTCATAAACGGTAATCTCATTATTCTTTATCTGCACCTTATCACCCGGCAAACCGACGATGCGCTTGATAAAAAACTCCGACTTGTTGGTGGGATTGTGAAAAACAACCACCTCACCCCGCTTGGGCTCACGAAACCGAAAACTGAGTTCATCAATAACCAGATATTCAAAATCATGAAAATTCGGCTCCATGGAAGCGCCCCTGACGTAAAAAGGTTTGATGAGAAATTGTCGCGTCGGTATCAGGATGAGCGAAGCGATGATGACAACCTTGATGACCTCGATGAAAAAACTTCCCGGCGTGGAAAAGTCGTCATCTTCTTCAGGTTCAGGGCCAAAAGCAGCGTCATCCTGCCGCACATTCGGCGGCACATCAGCTTGATTTTTTTGTTTGGCTTTTTTCTTGTGAAAAAATTTACCCATTCTGGATACGGTAAAAATGAATGGAGCGATGGAAAACTTCAAAACTTCATTGAATATACCATGCTGCAAAAATAATGTAAAACAAAAAAGATGCTGAGGTGAGAGGAAAAAAGCCCGATGAATTGCCTCCGAAAAAATTGACCATATAAGGAAAATATTATATAGTAAAAAAGAATTTCAACCAAAACACAAGCGAAAATTCATGGAAGAAAAAAGAAAAATTTTTAGTGTTAAAAAAACAGCGCTGCTGGTCGTCGGATTGCTGGTGGTGGCCGGTTTTGCTTTTTCCTACCGCGTCATATTGGGCAGCGACAGCACCATCAACACCATTATTCAGAAAGAAAACAAAACGCCTCTCTATAAACAGGTTGGGTATCTGCTGCAAAACGACGAAAAAAAATTGAGTGGTGAGAATGAGGAAGACAGAATTAACGTCCTCCTCATGGGCATGGGTGGAGAAGGCCACGCCGGCGGTATTTATTTAGCCGACACCATTATGATCGCCAGCTTCCAACCCTCCACCAAAAAAGTGGCGCTCATTTCCATTCCGCGCGATATGGTGGTTGACATCAAGCTCGCCGACGGCACCGATCTGGGTTACCGCAAAATCAACAACGCCAACGCCTATGGCATTCAATACAAATATCCCGGCGGAGGCGAAACACTCACCGCCGAGGCGCTGCAAAAAGTAACCGGCCTGCAGATGCACTACTTTCTGCGCGTTGATTTTGAAGGATTCAGGAAAATCATTGACGATCTCGGGGGCATAACGGTGGACGTGGAACGATCATTTGTGGACTATCAATACCCCGACTACAATTTCGGCTACCAAACAATAAAATTTGAAAAGGGTAAACAGGATTTCAACGGTGAAAAAGCCCTGCAGTTCGCCCGTTCGCGCAAAGGCGTGACAACGGAAGGCTCAGGCGGGATCAGCGAAGGTTCAGATTTCGCCCGATCAAAACGCCAGCAGAAAATAATTTTCGCCGCCAAACAAAAGTTCTTCTCTTTGGGGACACTCCTGAATCCCGTCAAAATAAACAGCATCCTCAACGACCTTGGCGATCACGTCAGTACCAACATGGAAATCTGGGAAATGATCCGATTTACTGACATGGCGAAGGAAGTTGACAGCGGAAGTGTCGTAAATAAAGTCATAGACAACGGCCCCGGCGGACTGCTGCACTCGGAAATTGCGTCTGAAACCGGAGCCTATGTTCTGGTACCGAATGCCGGACTGGGAAAGTATGCGGAAATCCAGGCAGTCGCCAAAAACATTTTCTCGGAAGAAATAGAGCCGACCACCATAGAACACGAAGCAGCAACCCTGGCCATAAAAAACGGCACAAAAGAAACCGGACTGGCAAAACTCATCGCTACGGAGCTGGAAAGCATCGAATTCACCATAGCGAGCGCGGAAAACGCACTCACCCAGACCGGCAATGAAAAAACGGTCATATATGACTTTACCGATGGCAACAAGCCCCAGGCCCTGCGCATACTCAAAGAGCAATTAAGCGCCAACGTTGCCGCCGGCATACCCGTAAACATCCGCAATGAGCAGAAGCAATCGGAGGATACGGTTGACTTTCTGGTGATTATCGGTAACGATAACACGTCTGCGCTCCGGGCAGCTCGCAAAAAGGCCGAAGAAGACGCCGAAGCGGCGGAAGCAGCTGCCGAAACCGAAGCAGCTGCGGAAAGCCAAAAAGCGACGCAGGATGCGGCATCTGTGGAGAAAACCGCTGACTAAAGCAAAGAGTAACTCAAGTTCAAGAATTTCGCTTTTTAGTATAAAT
>MHKD01000019.1:0-3233 GCA_001818775.1 Candidatus Kerfeldbacteria bacterium RIFCSPHIGHO2_12_FULL_48_17 | reverse complement strand
AAGGTACGTCGAGCACAAGCTCCGCAGTGCTAACGCGAGTAAATGCGCCAAACGCGTAAGTACTATATATGTCTAAGAAATTACCACGGGTTGCGCTGATAGGCCGCGTCAACGTGGGCAAATCAACGCTCCTCAACCGTTTATCAGAATCCACCCGGGCCATTGTCTCGCCCCATCCCGGCACCACCCGCGATCTTCTTGAAAAAGAAATGTTTTGGGGTGCCAAAACTTTTATATTAACCGACTCCGGCGGATTTATTGAAGGCAAAAACACCACCGAAATCGACATGGAAGTCGTGCACCAAACGGAATCGCTCCTGGCCAATGCCGATGTTATTGTGTGGGTACTCGACAACAAAACCGGACTGACCGCCGTTGACCGCGACGTCGAGCGGCGTCTTCGTAAACTCAAAAAACCGATTATCATCGGCGTCAACAAAGTTGATAAACTGAAAGAACGTCACGCCATTGATGACGCCATCTGGAAAATGGGATTTAAAAATGTGGTGCTATTTTCGGCGCGCAACGGCAGCGGCACCGGCGATCTTCTCGACGAAATCATCGCCCTGCTTCCAAAAAAACAACCGCAGGAAACCGAAAAGCAACCGCCACGCATCACCATCGTTGGTCGTCCCAACGTCGGCAAATCAACATTGCTCAATACGTTAGCCCGCGCCAAAAAGGCTATTGTCAGCGGAACAGCGCACACGACGCGCGACACGCAGGATATTGAAGTCGCCTGGGAAAAAAAACTCTACACCTTCACTGACACCGCCGGTATTCGCAAAAAAAGCAAAGTCGGGGCCGGTGGATACTCTGCTGATGGCAGCAAAAAATATTTATCGCAGATCGAAAAAGCCAGCCTGCAACAGGTATTTCATTTTTTGCCGCGATCTGAAGTGATTGTCCTCATGCTGGATGCATCCGAAGGCATACAAAGTCAGGATCAAAAAATCGCCGACCTCATCACCAACTTTTATAAGCCGGTGATTATCATGGTCAATAAATGGGACGCTGTTGAAGACAAAGACCCCAACACCATGAAAAATTTTGAAAAATATATTCGCCTGCACTTCCCTCACCTCAGCTTTGCCAAAGTCATATTTGTTTCGGCGCTGGAAAAACAACATATCACCAACATATTCACCACTATTGAAGACGTTATGGCGGCGTACAAATATCAAGCCAACGCCGGCGATCTGGCGCAGTTTCTGGAAAAATTCATCCGCATGCATCCGGTCAAACGTTCACTCATCGTCAAAATGGGTCAGGCCAAAAAACCGGCCATTATTAAACGGCTCACACAAACCGATACCGAGCCCGTGGAATTTTCGCTGCACACGCCCCATCCAAAAGACATTCCCATCGGTTGGCTGGATCTGATGAAAAAGGAGCTGTACGCCGCCTTTCCGCTGGCCGGCTGCCCCGTTAAACTCATTACCACGAAATAAATGCAAGGTGTCATTGCCCTCGGCAATCCCGGTAAAAAATACGAAAAAACCCGGCATAATGTCGGCTGGATGGTTATTGATGCTGTGGTGGGCAAGACGGCCAAGTGGGATATGAATAAAAAATTCAATGCGCTCGTCTTGCGGCAGGATGATGTTTTATTCGTCAAACCACTGACTTTTATGAACGCGTCCGGCGAGGCGGTGCACAGGGTTTTGAAGATGTACAGTTTGCGACCGGCAGACCTCTTGCTGGTGCACGATGACAGTGATATGCTACTGGGGCGAATGAAACTGGCGGCGGGCGGATCGAGTGGCGGACACCGTGGCATGCAGTCGGTTTTTGATCATCTGCATACGCAGGAATTTGTGCGGTTGAAGGTGGGGGTGAGACCGATTCAGACACAGGGCCGCTCAGACACCTTTGTTACGAAAAAATTTTCGTTTGGAGAACGAGGCGCGAAAAAAGTTGCGGTGGCGCGGGCAGCTGAAGCAGTGACGTTTTTCCTGCAAAACGGCGCAGCGGCGACTATGAACATTTTCAATCGCAACGAAAACTAAAAGATAGTGCGGACATTTGGACCTTGGGAACGAGAAAATCTTTCTCAAGGTCGAGATGTTCAGCATCTCGGCATTTTCGCTCAAAGGCGCCGCCTTGGCCACACTTGTTGAACAGAACCAGATGGCGATGTCCATCTCCTGCTCGAAGTTCGCTGGCCATGCTCAGAGGCCTTTGCGAAAATACATGCATCCTTATAGAGGGTCCCAGTAAAACGTGATTGTGAGAGTTCCTATACCTCACGGCATTCCCACGGTTTTACTGCGGCCTTCTTCTTTTTGAGGGAAAAATCGACGCATAAAACTTTTTCTGCCACCAAAAAGTAAATACATCCTGACAAAAAAAATATGCTGAAAACATACTGACTGCAGGAAAATAAAATCGAAATAAAATACGTTTGTCAAAATAGAAAAACAAAATATACACCAACCTGTGGATAACTTCATTGACGGTTTTACCAAACAGGAGTATTGTGCATAGTACCTTCTCAGAAAACAATAGGTCATTGAAAACTGAATTTCACGACACAAAGTTTACGTCTTAGGCATTCCACTTGCGAGAGGAAAAAATTCTTCTTGCAAGCGGGATGTCTAGGATGAAACGATACTCAAACTTTTGTTTTGTTGGACCATCGCAGGGGTGGAACCTTGTGGACATGGGCCCCGCTCGTTGCAAAGTTGACTTCGGTCGGCTAGCAATCTGCGTATAGTCTGGTGAGCTCGTAAGTTCACATAAGCAGACATGGGTTATTCCAATTACTTCCAGCAATGGGAGGGTGTGGGAGGTTTAAATGACCTTTCTCTATCGCAAGATAGAAAATACATCGATAAAAGTTACACTGCTATTTCAGGTGAGGACAGTGGTCAACCTGGGTTTTCGGGAAATGAAACTTCCTATTTTTCCTTAAGAAAGAAAGATATTGGGAGAATAGTTTCTTCGAGAATTTGCTAATCTAATCTAAAGATAGCTTGTAGTTGTTGTGTCTCTGAGTTGGGCTCTGATATGACGTAATCCGAAAGGATGTCAATGGAGTTCGGGTGACTGATTCTTCAGAAACCCCATTTGAGCCTGATTGCAGGGCAAATGATCAAACTTTGGTCGTGATTCCGATTTCGGTTAGTTTTTCTTAGCTCGTTATTTGATCACCTCCAGTGGTCAAAACTCACCAACATAAACTCAAAACTTCTCTCGGCAGTTAATTTGATATGTTGTTGGTAAACATTCCA
>MHKD01000018.1:44658-44791 GCA_001818775.1 Candidatus Kerfeldbacteria bacterium RIFCSPHIGHO2_12_FULL_48_17 | reverse complement strand
AAAACAAAAACTGACCAACAAGGTCAGTTTTTTCTTCTCATGCCGGCGTCGTGGCCTGCCCCCGCAACGGAGGCTCAGACCGCACACGTCAACACGTCTCAGAAATGAGTTTATACAGCGACCGTCGCGCCCT
>MHKD01000018.1:42697-44603 GCA_001818775.1 Candidatus Kerfeldbacteria bacterium RIFCSPHIGHO2_12_FULL_48_17 | reverse complement strand
AGTACGATGATGATGCTGGTGGTGGGGGCGGAGAACTACTCTCGTCCTTTTTTTCACCAGATGAAGATTTTGATGCGGTGGTACCAGCTCCAGTGCTGGGATTGATCTTATCGAGCGCTTTTTTCGCAGTATCGCTTCCATTTCCCGTACTTGATCCTCCTTGCATGCGGCGCTGGATATCTCCACGTCCGCGGAACAGGATGATGAGGATTAAGATGATGATGATGACCCAGATGATCCAGGAGCGATCCTGTTTTTGATCATCATTGGGAGTGGCGTCATCGGTCGTCGTTGCTGCGCTTTCTTCCTTGTTATCATTCGTATTTTGCTCCTCTCCAGAGTTTTCGGTTTCGTTATTGGTTTCTTCGCCTTTTACTTCTTCGCCTGTGGTTTCTTTGTTCGTGTTGGCATTTTGTTCCACCGTTGACTGATTCGCGTCGGTATCAGACGGGGTTGCGTTATCAGTGCTCGGTTGTGTATTTTCCGTAGTCGGCGCGGTCGATGTTTCTTCCGTTGTTTCGGTACCGCCTACCGTATCCGTGCTTTCATCTGTTGTGGCTGCGTCTGTCACGACTTCCGAGCTGCTGCCTGCCGCCGCCGTGCTTACCACTTTCTTGGGAGCCCGCACGCGAAAACCTTCCACATTTGAGAACATGCTTTCTTTGCCATCAGCGTCTGAAGCTATGGCATATACCAGATGATCTTTTTTCGGATCAAGAGGCAAGAATGGCTTGTAGGAAAAATCAACAATGTCGCCACTTGCTTTCTTTACCCAAAATTGACCATCGAGTCGGCCATCAATAAACACCTTCACGAGCGAGTTGTTTTTCACCAATCCAACAATGAACGGTTTGGTTGAACTCGTCTTCTTATTCACTACCGGCGCAAACAGTGTTGGCGCGGGATAGGGATCTTCCACCAAAAATTTTACTTTTGATGAAACTTCACTCCGCTGGCCGTCGGCTTTTTCCGCACGGACCTTCACACTGTGATACCCACTGCCCAAAGGTAAGAATGGCTCGTAAGCGAAACTGGCTGTTCCGCTGTTGGCGTTCTTGACCTGAGCATAGCCGTTCAATATGTCATCAATATACACCGCTACGCTTGTGTCGTTATTCGTGACACCGCGCAGTAATGGTTGTGATGACGTCGTTGTCCAGCCCTGGGCTGGAATCGTGAGTGTTGGCACTGATGGAGCGTTTGACTCAGCGCCAAGTACCTGCACGGGGGCAAGCACCTGGAGCAAGGCAAAACCAATAATCAGGGCGTACACCTTAAAGGATACGTCTCTCATTTTCATGCATTACTCTCTCCACCCTGAGAAGGATGAAGTGAGGTCGAATTAGTTAGGTATGTGTCCTTAGAAGGAGATATACTCCTGAATATTTTTCAGATTGTAAAGGACCGTGACTTCATCTTACAGCATGGTGCAGGTGTGTCAAATGTGTAAATACGGCCTGTGGCGTACGTTTAAACACTTTTCGTCTGTTTTGTAAAGTAAGCTGACCACCTCAACACGTAAGAAGTCACAACCTGGCGCAGAGGCCAGCAAATATTCGCCGACGCGCCACAGTTTTCGTAATTTTCTGGTGCTGACCGCCTCTTCCGGGTAGCCGACACTCAGCGAAGATCGCCACTTGACTTCGACGAGCACGAGCGCGTGGCCGTGCTGCATAATCAGGTCAATTTCACCACCGTGGAAATAGTAATTCGTGCGCAGGGTAGCGTAGCCTTTGCCTTCTAAATATCGCCTGGCGACAGCCTCGCCCCATCGACCCTTGTTTTTGCGGGATAACATAAAAAGCACCCTTACGAAAGGGGCGCCCATCTATCTGCCGTCAGTATACTATTTTTCGAAAATAAAGCCAAAGTGGAATTTACCAGGATTGAGCGCCACCTTGGGTCG
>MHKD01000018.1:35515-42662 GCA_001818775.1 Candidatus Kerfeldbacteria bacterium RIFCSPHIGHO2_12_FULL_48_17 | reverse complement strand
GCGGATCCAACCGCCGTTCCTGCTTGGGACCAATGGCATCATGGCCTTTGAGCCAATCTATAATCATCATTTTCCCACCAGGGCGCAACAAACGCAACGCTTCCTTGATGATCGCCCGGGGCTTTTTACTTTGGTAAAGAATACTGTTAAGAAAAACCACATCGAGTATGCCGCTGGGAATTTTGCACGCGCCATATACTTCCAGATCCGTCCAGACCGTGCGAATATTATGCAAATCCTGCAAACGCGCTTTGGCCGCCGTTGCTTCCAGAACAGGTTTCATGATATCCACGGCATAGACCGTACCGCTTTCGCCGACGATTCGCGCCGCAGCAAATGCCCAGGTGGCGCTTGTCCCGACGCCAAGGTCAGCGATTTTTTGCCCTTCGCTCAGGCCAAGTTTACCCAATACTCCATGAATATCAACGAGTTGTTTGTTGGGAAGAATATGTGATTTTATCATGACGCTATTATACCATGTTTTTGACTTTTGCGCCTGCTGGCACTTTGCCCACATTCAGAATGTTTTTCAGAAAACTTCGCCGGTGTATGGTGCTGGCGCCGTGTTGGCGGATGAGTTCACAGTGCTGCGCGCTTCCATATCCCTTATGCCGGTCAAAACCGTAGACCGGGTAATGTTTCGCCAGCATCACCATCATCGCGTCGCGCGTAACTTTGGCGATGATGGATGCCGTGGCAATGCAGTAGATGCGCTGATCACCGTGGATGATCGCTTCATTCGGCGTTGCCAGACCTATGTTCAGAGCGTCAACCAGAATGTAATCCGGCATAACTGAAAGCGACCCAAGTGCGAGGTGCATGGCGCGCTTATTGGCTGCTTGGATACCGATTTGATCGATGGTTTGCGCGCTTTGGATGCCGATTGACCAGGCCAGCGCTGTACGCGTGATGGGTTGGTAAGCTGCCTGTCGCTTTTTTGGTGTA
Source organism: Candidatus Kerfeldbacteria bacterium RIFCSPHIGHO2_12_FULL_48_17 (assembly GCA_001818775.1). Taxonomy (GTDB): domain Bacteria; phylum Patescibacteriota; class Patescibacteriia; order HO2-48-17; family HO2-48-17; genus 2-12-FULL-48-17. The sequence continues at coordinate 41,717 of MHKD01000018.1, read as the reverse complement.
AGTTTTTTGGAATCATCAATATCGGGGAGACGCGGTGAAGCGGGCATAATAACCGCAGCCGCAACAATCGGCCCGGCCAGAGCGCCACGGCCGACTTCATCAACACCGGCGATATAATTATATCCTTGCCCTCGTAACCAATTTTCGTGTTTTTGCGTTGCCATATTTTCAACAGCTTTCAACACTTTTATTTGACATTGCGTTATTTTAGCGTATCATAAAGGCAGCGGTAGATACTCTTTATAGAGTTTCTCCCTCCTTTCCAAGCGAAAGGTCGAACTTGGAAAGTTGTCATTGATCCCATAGGGGGTTATATGAGATCATTCACTCCGCAGGTTCGTCATCATGCAGCTACGGTCATTGAAAAAGAACGATCGCTCGAAGGTAAGTATCGTCATATTTTGAACGTTACTGACTCTGTCGAGGATCGTGCCATTCTGCGTGACATATTGCTGCAGAAAGAGATGAACGAACTTCTCCTGAGAAACATGTTCAACCTGTAAACGTTTTTCAGATGGCATTCCACAATCTATGAACTTCCTCTCTGTTCCCTTTTGGGATGGAGGGTGAGGTTTTGGCAGACTGCTTTGCTGGCAGTTTTTTGTTTTACTGGACTTACGCGTTTGGCGCATTTACTCGCGTTAGCGCTGTGGTGTGCCAATGTCGGCTCTTTACCAACCATATTTTTTATTGATGGCTTGGCTGAGTCTTTCCAGGGCTGAGATGTAAGCGGCGGTACGCATGTCAGTGTTGTATTTTTCTTTCGCCGCGTAAACAGCCGCGAAAGCATCGTTCATGATTTTTTCCAACTTGGTGAATACCTGCGCCTTGTCCCAGGTTTCCCCTTTCATATTTTGATCCCATTCAAAGTAGGAAACCGTGACGCCACCGGCATTGGCCAGAATATCGGGCAGCACGGTGATTTGACGGCGAGCCAGAATTTCGTCGCCTTCCGGTGTCGTGGGGCCATTGGCCAGTTCGAGCACGATTTTGGCTTTGATGCGCTCAGCATTGTCGCCGGTGATTTGATTTTCCAGCGCGGCCGGCACGAGAATATCAACGTCAGCTTCGAGGAGCTCGGCGTTGGTGATGGTTTTGTAGCCTTCGCGAACGTAGACGCTGCCGTTCCAGTACTCACCGCCGGCAAAGGTTTTTTCCTTTTTGGTTTTGGCGAGGTGCGCTGGGTTCATGCCAGCACTGGTGGTGTCGAGAAGGGCGCCTTTGGAATCAGAAACAGCCACGATTTTGTATCCGGCAGCGTGGAGCAACTGCGCCATGACTGATCCGGCATTGCCATAGCCCTGAATCGCCACTTTCATCTGCGCTGGTTGCCAGTTCATCTTTTGCATGAAGCCACTGAGGACATAAAATCCACCCTGCGCCGTGGCCGTATCGCGACCCTGTGAGCCGCCGGCTTCGAGGGGTTTGCCAGTAATGACGGCCGGGCTGGGTTTGCCGGTAACTTTGCCGTATTCGTCGGCGATCCAGGCCATGATTTGCGGCGTGGTGTAAACATCGGGCGCTGGAACGTCAACGGTGGGGCCGATGAACGGGGCAATAGCGCGGGCAAAGCTGCGGCTGAGACGCTCGAGTTCGGCTGGCGACAACTTTTTGGAATCAATCGTGATGCCCCCTTTACCGCCGCCATACGGAATACCAACGACTGCGCATTTCCAGGTCATCCAGGCCGCCAGAGCTTTGACTTCATTGAGATCAGTTTGCGGATGAAAACGTAAGCCCCCTTTGTACGGGCCACGGGCGCTGTTGTGCTGGACGCGGTAACCTTCGAAGACTTTGAGTGCGCCGTCGTCCATAATGACAGGAACTGCCACCTGCACAATGTGTTCGGGATGGCGAAGAATTTCGTTGATTTTGGGATCGAGATTGACGAGTTTGGCAGCTTTTTCGAGTTGCTTGAGTGCACTTTCAAAAGGATTGATGGTGGTCATAAATGTGAATTACGAAATTAAATTGCCTCTTAGGCTGAAGGATATTCCTTTTTCTTGCTCCGGACTCCGCCGGGACTGCGAAAAAAATAGATTACTTTTATAAAAGTTTGCGTTCACTGACATATTCCCTTTTCGGAAACGATTTCGGCTGCTCCTGCGGCAGCCTCATCTGCGCAATTCGCTGTCAGCATCTTTTCATATAATAATACACCTTTGCTAACCAAGCCTGACAAGCGAATTGAGCTTCCTTAAAGGAAATATGTCAGCGAACTTTCTGTATTATATGTTCAGCACATTTAAGAGCTACTTCTTGGCCACACCCCAATCGGGCGCAACAACTCCCCTTTTTCCGTGTTGAATCTGAATATACTTGTAGGCCGTCAGTGCCGCCTTGGCACCTTCACCGGCCGAAATTACCACTTGCTTATACGAATGCGACGTGACATCACCGGCCGCAAAAATTCCCGGGGTTTTGGTTTCACACATATTGTTGATCACGATCTGTTGGCGTTCATCAAATTCCACCCATTCCTGAACCCATTCGGATTTCACCACATATCCCTGCTCCACAAACACACCATCAACTTCCAGTGTACGCGTCCCCTCTTTCCCTTCGCTGTGCGCCGGCTGCAGCTTCACCGCCGTGACTTTTTTCTCACCCAGGATTTCCGTGATTTCCGTTTCCAGCAGCAGCTCGATATTCGGCGTGTTCTTCACTTTCTCTTTCAGCGCCGCTAAGCCTCCGAGCATCTTGGCTTTGTGCACCATATATACTTTGGGACAAAATTTGCTCAGCAGCTCGGCTGCTTCCATAGCGTGCGGACCGCCGCCAGCCACAACCACACTCTTGCCTTTGAAAAACGGTGCGTCGCAGGTGGCGCAATACGACACCCCCTTGCCCTGAAATTCTTTTTCACCCGGCACACCCAGGTCACGCGGTGTCAGACCAAAAGCCAACAAAATTGCCGTTGCCGCGTAGTCGCCGTCATTCGTGTGCACCGTGAATGTTTTGCCGTTAACGGCGCGACTGACCGAAGCAACATTTTTGAATGCAATCTGCGTGCCAAATTTTTCCGCCTGATTTTTGAACAGCATCATCATATCAAAACCATCCATGAGCGGGAGCCCGGGATAGTTTTCAATTTCCGGTGTACGCGCCGCCTGGCCACCAATGTCTTTGGTCAGCACGAGGGTTTTGAGCGATTGCCGGGAAGCATAAAGAGCCGCCGCGAGTCCGGCAGCTCCTCCGCCAATAATGACGAGATCAAAGGTTGTGTTGGGTGTGGCCGTCATGCGCGTGGCTTACAAAAGTTTGGCGATTTCCTGCTTGATGGCGGCCTTGTCCTGTACACCCACGGTTTGCTGCGCAATGTCGCCGTTCTTGAAATAGATGAGGGTGGGAATACTCATAACACCGAATTTTCCGGCGGTAGCGGGATTTTCATCAACATTGATTTTACCGACTTTGACGCCTTTACCGGCATATTCTTTGGCCACTTCTTCGACGATGGGGCTGAGGACTTTGCAGGGGCCGCACCACGGTGCCCAAAAATCGACGAGCACGGGCTCTTTGGATTGCATAACTTCCTGGTCAAAATTTTGATCGGTGAAAATATGTTCGGACATGTTGTTTTTTTAATAGTAATTACGATTGGATTATAACATAGGAATTTTTTCTGGGAAAATATTTGTGGTGTGGGCGAAAATTTGCGCAAAAAAAGAACCCCTTATACGAACGTACTTGTGTCTTGCTTCTGTTACGGTGCAAGTAAGTGTATAAGGGGTAGGTGCAAATGGGTGGTGCGAGGGTGCGGCCTGGGGTTGGGCCGCGGGAGGTTGCGATGGGGCGGGGGGGGTGGCTTGGGGCGAGGCTATTTCTGAATGTAGCTCTGGGCCCCACTGGAGCTGTAGCCGATGCCGAGGAAAGCATAGCCGCCATTGTGGCTACCGGCCTCAACCCTCCAGAACGCGCCCGAAAACCAGCGAAGAAACCATCGGATACCTCCGCCACCTCCGATCTTGCTTGCCTCCTGCAAGTCGAAGAGATCGAGACCGTCGGCCAGCTCGGTCCCGAAACTGCCAGTGACCGCGACTCCCCCACCGATACCGACGAACTTGTCCCAGCGCACAGCCCAGCGGTAGGGGTTAAAGTCGCCCGGATCGGCATTGGTAAAGTTATACCGAAGGCCCCCGGAAAAGCCCCCAAGCCAAGTTTGCCAGCCAAGAAACCCACCGGCAGCCCCAACGATCGCAGGATCTACGAAACCGAGATCCCGAGCGTCGATGTCGTAAATTCGACCCTGAGCCGTGAAGCTCAGGCTCTGACTGAGAAGCAACTGCCAGCTGATTTCCATGGCGGCCTCGGTCTTGTTGCCGGCGTCAGGGCTTCCGTATCCAGCAGCAACATAAAGGCGTGCACCAGCACCCGATCGGTGCATGAAACCAGCATCAACAACTGGCCCCCTGGCTGAGTTATACCCCAACCCAAGCGAGAAGGTATTCCAATCGTACTGCACCAATGGGTACCCCTCCTCATAGGCATCCTGCGTTTCGCGGTCACTAGCCTGGGCTGCAGAAACGAGATTCATAAGTGCCGCCAGAATCAGCAATAAGATAGCGGCAACGGGTGAACTAAAAAGATTGGCGATGTATTTTTTCAAAGAAGAATTTTTTTGCATGACAGTCTCCTTTCTGAGAGTTTCATGCTGTTTTAAGGGTGCACGCCCGACTAAAAAGCCAGGGTGCGGTTTTGTTTTGTGGCCAAATTATATCAGAAAACTCTATTTCTGTCAACCCGTTTTGCCTATTTTTCCCTAACGGTAGAACAGCTACTTTCGGTTATTCTTCGGTTTTTGCCATCTATTGACACCGACCACATACTCCCCTATACTTTTGCCAGCTCGTATTTCCATTTTACCACCCTTATCAGCGGGCCTCCCAAGCCTGCTGAGGTTAGCAAAATATTCTCCTCATTCCGTTTTGCCAGCCAATCCGTACCTGGAAATTACGAGCTCTTTTTTTTCTCAAAATTTATTCAGCAATTCTGTCACAAAATTCCATGATTTCGTCACGAAAGCGTATTCGGCGACAGACCCCTCTGGCGATACTTGCCTTTTCACCTTTCTCCCCCTATACTTCCCCTGCCTCAGATGCATGCAGATGGTACTTACCTACGATTGTTCCCTCCTTATTGTGGTAAGTACTTATGGATCTCCTATGCATATGAGGCCTTTTTTTGTTCCACGTGGAACGTTTGCTTTCTTCCTCCCCTTTTTCTATACTTCCTATACCTAAAAGTGAAAGAGATAATTGATAATGTGGGATCCCTCTCGCATACCAATGGAGGCTCTTTTTTGCTTTTAGGTTCTTTTCTTACCTGGAATTTGCTTTGTACGGCGAAAAAAGCTATCCTGCACATACAAGTCCACATTACTTGTGCGGTGAAGAGTATTTTTACGAGGGGTCATAGCCTCCCTAATACTCTCATAGGGTGCACGAAATAATGTGGCTTTTTTTATTCCTGCTGTCACGCACCCCTATTTATACTCGCACCTGTCCACAACCTGTGCATAACCCCTGAGTTATCCACACTTCATCCACGGACGGCGCGCGTTTATAAAAAAACCCGCTCTTTGGGCGGGTTATTTTGTTCCACGTGGAACGTTTTGAGATAGGCTCTCGTTATTTACGCATGAAACCAGGGAGTTTCGTGAGGCCGGCTGGACCCTTTGGGCTTGGTTTTGGCCGGTTTGGTGTTCGGGGTTGGGGTTTTGACGGGGAAGTAGGCTCTGCGGTCTGCGCCCACAGCGCTTCGAACATGCTCACTTGGGCACTTTGTATAGATGTACTTTGGAGCACGAGCCAGCTGCTTTTGTCCCAGGAATCAGCGATAGTAGGGTAAATAACGGCATTATCGATGATAATCAGGGTCGCTGGGTTGTTATTTTCGGCGGAAACCGTTTTCCATTGCAGGCGGGGGATGCCTGTTGTGAGCGTGGTTGGTGGCGTTTTCCCAACGAAGATAGCGCGGATGTTATGTGCATGCTGCGACTGGGTGCTTATCAATAATGTTTTAGTGATATCATCCTGTTTGGGTGTATTATGCGAAATGTTTGCGTAGAATCTGTGCATATGCGAGTTTCGTATATGCAGCTGGGCCAGAGCATCCCAACCTTGGCGCCTGGTGTAGACTTGGATCGCTGGTCGGCCTTGGGTGTGGAAGTTCTTCGCCTGAAGGTCGGGGAGTATAGCTT
>MHKD01000018.1:0-35476 GCA_001818775.1 Candidatus Kerfeldbacteria bacterium RIFCSPHIGHO2_12_FULL_48_17 | reverse complement strand
GCCGCTGTATAACGGCTTTTTTGCGGATTCGTAGGGGAAACAAGGTTGCGCCGGGTCAGTTCTTCGAGGAGAACATAGCAGGTTGGGCGTTTGATGCCGGATTTTTGTGCGATCTTGAGAATAGATGCCGGACCCAATTCCAAAGCGGCCAAATAGACTTTGGCTTGTTTTTCAGTGAGACCGGTGGATTGGAGGGTCGTGAGGAGATTCATAGTTAGGCGCAGGGGAATGTTCTACGTGGAACAGGTGAGTGTACGAGCGGCGGATTTACTTGTGCTTTCTTCTGTCAACTATTTTGACACTATTTTTTATTTATCTTTATTTTTAGCTTCTATTCTATGTCAACTATTTTGACACTTAGAGAGAAAAGAGGCAAGCACCTCTCACAAAAACCCGCCACGATGGGATGTATCTGGATAACAAAAAGCCCTCGCATGGAGGGCTTCTGCGGCGGGGCATGCAACAACTACTCCACTTCAACAAATGTCACGTGTTTCTGATCATCAATTTTGGCCAGGATTTTGCGGACGTTGAGTTTGGGGTAAGTGTGGTTCAGAATATCTTGGGCTTTTTGCAGGTCGCGGGCATGGGCGGCGTACTCAGCTTCACCCGAAGCAAAGGCTTTCCGGCCGCCGTAAGCGCCGCAATCGGTATGGTTGATGAGGATACAATCGTGGACATGGTGGAGTTTTTCGGAGAGATTGATTTCGCGCAACACCGTGGCCAGCTCGGCTTTATCGGCGGGGTTAGCCAGGGTTTTGGCGGCTCCGGCCAGGGAAATGATGTCAGCGCTACCGGCATAGCCATTGTCGTCAATGAAGGTGTCGATGGCTTTTTCCAGGCGAAAATCCATGCAGTGGAGAATAGTGGCTTTGGCGTCGGGCATAGGGGAGTGTTAGGGAGTTATGGGCTTATTGTAGCAGAAGCACATGAGCGGGCGAAATGGAAATGCACCTAAAGTTTCACTTCATCTACCTTACCCTTGACGATGCTTTGGTAAAACCCTATTCTGGAGCAACGCGTGTTGTTGTGTTGAATTTTCCCGAAACCAAAAGGAGTCCATTATGAATCGTGGGCACATTGAAATTTTGATCGTTGTTTCTTCCTGGGCAGTATCCGGTGGCATTCTCATTCCCTGGATACATCAGGATGGTTTAGTGATCTATGGTGCAGGGTGTGCAGTGGCAACACTGTATATTACATTTTGCCTGTGGCGGCGTGGGCTCATGACGGAATTTAAAAAAACAGCCGCGCATTGGCAAGCTTTGGCGCTCGTCGGTTTCCTCATTACCTGTAACAATGGTCTCTTTTTTCCGGCAATGAAGATTACCACCGTGGCAAATGCCATGCTGACACACTATTTCACACCTGTTCTGCTCGTGTTGTTTTTTGCGCCGGTCCTGCTGCGACACCGGCCCAGACCCTGGGATATTTTTGCATCTCTGCTTGGCTTATTTGGTCTTTTCATCATGCTCTACTCTCAGCTCGGTTCGGCAGCGATGAACATCGGCGTTTGTCTGGGCTTGGGATCAGCTGTATTCTTCGCCTGGCACGTCGTGTTGGAAAGTAATATTGCTCAGAAACTCCAGCTCAATCCATTGATCGTGGTGTGGTACAAGAATGTTGTACCTGCTGTGCTCTTTTTTCCGTATGTGAGCAGGGAAATTTTCCGGCATGGCATAACTTTTTCCGACTGCCTCAAACTGACTGTTTTCGGTGCGGTGATTCTGGGGTTTTCCTTCACCCTGCTGTATAGGGGATTGAGCAAAGTACGAAGCCAGGACGCTTCTATCCTTTTCTATCTTGAGCCGGTCGGCTCGATACTTCTGGCAGCACTGATATGGGGACAGGGGCTATCAGTGTCGCAAATTCTTGGCGGCCTTCTCGTGCTTTCTTCCGGTGTTTTGACGGCAGTGAAAAAAACCGATGATCTTTGACGTTTTTAAAACGTACCCCTTTCCTCGTAGGAAATTGGGGTACGTATTTTTTTGGTTACTTTTTTTTCTGCCCGTATCGCTTTTCAGTTTCTCCTTTGATGAGTTCCTTACCTGACCATCGTCCAAACCGCGCACCACACTTGTTGCACATTATTTCACTTATCCCATCATAATGATCAGGGTGCATCCCTTCATATTCGACCATCACGATATTCGTGCTTCCACATTTCCTGCATTTTTTTTCATCCATGATATTGTTTTCCATAACAATTATAAATGAATTAATAACGGATTATTCCCTCTTATGTTGATCATAAAAAATATCAACATAATCTTTATATATATAGGATTTGTTATATTTTTTATCTGCATCACGCAAGCGTAATATCCCAAGAGCTACGAATCTATCAATAAACTGTTGTGCGCCATTTCTTGTAAATCCCGTCCATTTGCGTATTACTGACACGTCAATAATAGGCAAGGTAAAAAGTTTCGGCAGTACCGCTACTGCGCTCTTTGAAGACCTTTTATCCATTCCTTGAATTTGTAATATATCTCGCTCTCTGAGCTTCGTGATTTTGTGGACTGTTTCTATGGCTTCTTTTGCAATTTCCGATACTCCCGTTAAAAAGAACCTCACCCACTCATTCACATCACCGTTACCATATCCATGCAAACGGTCATAGTAAACTTGCTGGTGTTTTTTGAAATATGCTGATAGAAAAAGCACGGGCTTTTCCAGTAGACCAACTTCTCGCAGAAAAAGAGTGGTGAACATTCTCCCTGTTCTCCCATTGCCATCTCTAAAAGGATGAATGGTCTCAAATTGAGCATGCAATAACGCCGCCTTGGTAAGGGGAAGGAGATTGTCATTCACATGAGCAAATTTTTCCCAATCACTTACTGCCTCTGATACTACGTGTGGGGGTGGTGGTACAAATTTTGCATCACGCGGACTGGTGCCGTTTATCCAATTTTGATCATGTCGAAACTCACCAGGGTATGGATTCTGTGTGTACCGGGCACCCTCCATCAAATCCTTATGAAGTTTTTTGATTAAACGGCTACTGATCGGTATTTCTCTGAGTGTATTAATTCCATTATTCAGTGCTTTTATATAGTGTGTAATATCGTCCACATCTTCCGGAAGATCGACACCGATTTTTGCTTTTGCCTCAATGGCATTGATCATGGTTGCCCCGGTTCCCTCGATCTGGCTTGAAGAAGAGGCGTCTTTTAAGATATACATGAATATGAAAAAGTCGACATCAGGAAGTAGCTGAGTAATGCCATCCAACTTACTCACTAAATGCTGAGCTTGTGCATCCTGTTTTATCAAATTTTCAGGGAAGCCAAACCCTCCCTTTGGAGGAAAGGAGTGGGGTATAAAGGCCTTATATACGCCCCATTGTTCACTCTTCTGTTGTATATATCTGCCTAATTCCATGCTTTTGCTGCTTATTTAAGACTTATCCACCAATAGTAACTATATTAGCATTTAGTTACTATTGGTGCAAGTAAAGTGCACTATCTTACAACTCACGGTGAGTGCTTTATTGAGCATCAACTAGAGTAACGTTACTTACTATACTACTCTGCTGATATAGAGAAGTCACTGAGCTATTTTTTAGCTCTAAATAAAGCTATTTTTCCGGTATTTATTTAATAGATTTTTTATTAAAAACGATGTAGAAAAATCTTGATGTGGACCCAGGGAGATTCGAACTCCCGACCTCCTCCGTGCCACGGAGGCGCGCTACCAACTGCGCTATGGGCCCGTGTGTAGTAAGTCTACTATAATACGCAATTCATGAAAAATTTCCGCAGAGAAATAATTGATTCGGCAAACACCTTTGTAATCCTGCTTGCGAGATTTCTTCCCGATTGTCCGCTTATCCACCTGCGCTTTATAAAATTGCGACATGGGGATTTGCGTGATCTGCTGCCAAAATTTCTGTAAAGCTACTATATCCTGATCGGCCCGACATTGTAAAGTGCAGCGAAACTTGGCCTCATTAATAGCGTATACCTGCCGCAAAAGCTGCAAAAATAGGCGAATCATTTCCGGATCGGAATTACCGAATGTTAACGCACCTTTTTCATGCTTTGATCCTTCGGTCCAATAGAGCATGACCAGCGTCAGTTTGGCGACCGACGCATCCTTGAGCAAATCCGGCAGTTCCGCATTCCTATCGGCCAGTTTTTTCAAGTATTGCGCTCGGCTTTTTTGATTACTCTCCAGCGCTTTCCGGCGGGCATACACAAGACTCTTTTGCTTACGATCTTGTATACGCCTGCTCGCCACCTCATCGAGCACCACATCTTTTAGCCAGTAGGCGAGAGTGCTTTTGGGCACGCCCAATGCCTTTTGGATCTCCGTATAGCTTTTTCCTGATTTTCGGAACGTTTTCGCACTGTCTTTTATGTCCATATTCATTGGAATATTGTACCATAGAACGTAAGCATGTCCAGTATATTATGAAACCTAAACCTCGGCCGGGTACCGAGCCTTCTATTAGGTAGGCTTTGACTCCAACCGTTTCTGATGCTACTATTGACTCTCAAGCAAGAATATTCCATAATCGCGCTGTTCAGGCGCGTTTTCCTGTAACTATCTCATTCCTCCTATGATCATCCGCAACATCGCCATTATTGCCCACGTTGACCACGGTAAAACCACCCTTACCGATGCTTTAATGCGCCAAACCGGCATGGAAAACGATAAAATCACCATGGACAGCAACGCTCTGGAACAGGAGCGCGGCATTACGATTTACGCCAAAAATACCTCCGTCTATTACAAAGACACCAAAATCAACATTGTCGACACGCCCGGCCACGCTGACTTTGGCTCAGAAGTTGAACGCGTGCTGCGCGCTATTGACTGCGTGCTCCTCGTTGTCGATGCGCAGGAAGGCCCTATGCCACAAACCAAATTTGTTTTGAAAAAATCGCTCGAACTCGGTTTGAAGCCCATCGTCGTCATCAATAAAATCGACAAACCGGCGGCCCGCGTCGAAGAAGTTCAGGAAGAAATTTATGAACTCTTTCTCGACTTGGGTGCCAACGACGAACAGCTCGACTTCACAACCGTGTTTGCGATTGCGCGCGAGGGTGTGGCGCGAGCGAAGATGACGGATGATTCGCGCGATTTGACGCCGCTGCTTGATACTATCTTGCGTCTGGTGCCGCCAGCTTCGAGTGCTGAAGCTGTGCAAAAGCCGCTGATGATGCAAACCTTTAACCTCGGCTATGACAATTTCCTGGGCCGCCTGGCCGTAGCTCGTGTGTATCAGGGCACGGTGAAACAGAGTCAGCAGGTGTATGTGAAGCATCCGCACGGCGAAACCCGCAGCGGTCGCATTACGAAATTATTCAGCTTTGAAGGTGTGCACAAAAAAGAAGTCGCCGAAGCCCAGGCCGGAGATATTGTTATGATTGCCGGGTTTGAAGATATTACGATCGGGGACACCGTCTGCGAGCAGGAAACGCAGGAAGCACTGCGGGCGATTCAGATTGATGAGCCGACGATTTCTTTGTACTTCATGGCCAACAGCTCACCGTTTGCCGGACGCGAAGGGGATTTTGTCACGACCCGGCAGGTGAAGGAACGTCTGGAGCGTGAGCTGCAGGTCAATGTTGGTTTGCGTGTGGATTTTGCCGAAACGGATCACTACAAAGTATTTGGCCGCGGTGAAATGCATATCGCGATTTTGATTGAGAACATGCGCCGTGAAGGTTATGAAATGCAGATTTCGCAGCCGCACGTGATTATCAAGGAAGTTGATGGCGGCAAGCAGGAGCCGTTTGAAGAAGTGATCGTGACGGTGCCGGAGGCGATGTCAGGCGCGGTGATTGAAAAACTGGCCAAGCGGCGGGGGACGATGATGGAAATGAAACCGGAACATGGGCAGACGCGGTTGGTGTTTGAAATTCCTACCCGGGGGTTGCTCGGCTATCGCAATGATTTTATGGTTGACACCAAGGGCGAGGGCATTATGTATTCGCGGGCCGTCGGGTTTCGGCCGCATGTGGGCAATATTGAAAAGCGGGAAGTGGGCGCAATGATTTCGATGGAAAATGGCAAGGCGCTGGGATTTTCTTTGTATAATTTACAGGATCGCGGACGGTTGTATATTGAGGCAACGACGGATGTGTATGTAGGCATGGTGATTGGCGATACGGCCAAAGGACATGATTTGGTGGTGAATCCGATTAAGGGCAAGCAGCTGACGAATATGCGCGCTTCGGGTTCGGATGAAGCGATTCGGTTGACGCCCCCTTTGAAGCTGTCGATTGAAAGTGGCATGAGCATTATGACGCGCGATGAATATTTGGAAATTACGCCGAAGTCGATTCGCCTGCGCAAGAAATTGCTGACGGAGAATGAGCGCAAGAAAGCGGGGAGAGGGACAGAGTAGACTTTGCGCTGCGCTACAAGCATAGGGCATGGCGCGCTGGTAATAAAAAAAGATAAAGCTCGGGAATACTTTTATAAAAGTAAACTCGAGCTTTTTGTCAGAAAGGAACATTGAGCACGGCATACAGCCGTGGATCGTGAAATTCGTCCAGGGTCAGTGCCAGTAGTAATGGCCCAACCGGTAGAGAAAAACGCGGCCCGAGGCGAACGCTGTTTTTCACGGTGGGCGTTTCGTTCCACGGATACGATGCGTCATATTCTCCACCGACTTTTGCCAATACTTTGCCGCGCACCGTCACTGGAAATTCTGCCGACAGTGTTGCTGCGAAAATTTTTTCATTGACGAGCGTTTCCGCATACATATGAGCGTAACGACTGAGCAGGACGGAGCGAATATCGCCGATGGGAATTCCTTTTTTTATGAGTAGCCTCATGCGCTCGGTACACAGGAAGCTACTCATAATACGATACAGTCTGCTTATAACAGACTTTGCCATTTTGACTCTGGCCAGAGTTCGCGAAAGCTACTCATCAGGTCAGCCTCCTCAAGGAATTTAGTAATGGCGGTAAAAAACCGCTTTTCCTGTTCCCGAGGATTCGCTGCGCTTACGGTAGCTTCGACGGTAGCAGCGAGCTCAGGATAGGCGATCAGCAGGCGAAGCGCTTTGGTAAAGCACAATACTCGCTGATGATCACGTGCTGGATCCTTGCTTCTACCATCGCGAATGTCCACCATCGGTCCCACAATCCAATCACCAGACATGTGATCGATTGCGAGCATGAGAGACAAATGAGCTATTTTTTTGGTTTTCATATTGAGAATCTCCTTAAATATGTTGCCAAAGTTCAAACTGAATTATTTCAGTGTGGCGGTAGTATACAGAAAAAATAAAAAAATGTCAATACAAATGGAGTGACACTTTTGACAAAGCAGAGTATTTAGGCTATAATAAGGGAGAAATATCCAGGCTTTGGCTAAAAACCGCGCTAGGAAGCCAAAAAACTCTGTCCCAGGCAATGTGACAATACTATTTCTCTGACATAAGCCAAAATATGCTCAACGAGCAGCTGCAAAACTTAGGCTTCAGTAAAAATCAGGCCCAGGTCTATCTGACGCTATTTGATCTCGGTCAAACCAAAGTTGGGCCGATTATTCAGCGGACCGGCTTCCATCGCAACATCATTTATCGTGCGCTCGATGAACTTATTGCCCGCAAACTCGTGCATCGCCTGTCCAAACGTGGCGTCTTTTATTATGAACCGGCCTCGACCGAGCAGCTTATCTTTGAACTGGATCAAAAAAAATCCCTGGCTGAGCAGGTGTTGCTGGAACTGGCGCGCAAACGGGCGCAGCCGACGTCAGAAGTCTTTGTATTGTCGGGTAAACAGGGCGTTGCTGATCTCTTCAACGCCGTACTCGCTGAAGATGATGATCTTTACCTGATTGGCGCGAATGGCGCGGGTTTCCGCGACCATCGTGATGAGGCGCTGAAGTTTGATCGTAAGCGGGTGGCCAAGGGCATTCGACGCTTTCATCTGGCGATTGAAACGACGCGCGGTTCGGAACTCAATGCACTGCCGGATACGCAGGTGAAATATTTGCCCGGGAATTTTTCTTCGCCTTTGGTCATTTGGGTGTTTGGTTCGGTGGTGGCGCAGGTGCTGTGGGAAAAGCCGGAAACGATTTTTTTGATCCGTAATAAAAAACTGGCTGAAGATTATCGTAAATATTTTCAGCTTTTGTGGAGTAATGATGTTCAGACGCTGCGCGGTGCCGATGGTGCGCGGACATTTCTGGAAGATACGCTCAACTATAAAGATATTTATTGGATAGGTGGGAATGGTGGTGTCGAAAAATTTCATCCTGAAGTATGGCGTGAACACATTCCCAAGCGCGAAGCTAAGCAGGTTTTTTGGCATGACCTGGTTGATCCCGACACTCACCTCAGTCGCCTGCAGGATCATGGCAACCCCATAGGGCCATATCTGGAAATGAAAATACTGCCGGCCGCTGTCGCCAGCCCACATGTTATTTGCATTTACGGTAACAAGGTTGCCAACATCGTCTGGAAAAAAGACAGCATTATTAATATTATTGAGGATAAGGATGTGGCCGAAGGGTATTTGAAATATTGGAAATATTTATGGGGGTTGAGTAAAAAAGGAAAAAGAGACAAATAATTTTTGCCTCTCTCCAAACGAACAAGTTTCTGCGCTGCATGTGGATGCGGCGCTCTTTTATTTCTGTGCTGTCGCACGGCTGAATGACAGGATTATCGGTCCACTCAGCAGCGATCCTGTTTCCATGCCCCAAAATTTCGCTGTTTGGGCTTGGTTCCCCATGGTTAATATGAAACACTGCTGCGCTATTTTGATGTGAACATGTATGGACCCGCTCAACCCTTTGAGACTGAGTTCCATCATCCAGCCGACGCGAATAACGCTACCGCCCACCGCGTAGTGAGCTCCATAGTACAGCCCACCACCAATAGTCACCCGTTCACCATCCATATCAAACATGGCAGTGGGAAAAACATACCGCACAGCGTTTTCTACGACGCTATGATCCTGAAAAGCCGGTGAACCCATGACATCCTGCAAGGCCTGCATAAAATCCCTGGCATATGCGAAGTGAACTTCTCCGTCTTCGCATAACCAGTAGGCTTTTTCCGGCCGGCTTACCAAAGTAACATCACCTAAAATACACGCTGATATTTTTACATCTGGACATTTTCCTGAATAATTCATATGACCCCCATTGAATGAGAACTATTGTATATGTGCGCCTGCCTTCATCATAAGAAAAACTACCTTTGTCGTCAAAGGCGGTTACTTCATCGGCCAGCGCGGTTTTTCGGAATTTTCCTCACCCGGACCCGGCACATCATTTTCCGGATTTTCAGCTGCCGGCATCTCGTCTGTCGACACCTCTTCTTTTGGTTCGAGCCGTTTAGCTTTCAGTTTTTTCGGTCTGATTTCAGTCAGCTCCTTCTGAACTTCAGTCGTAGAAAAAGCATCATTCATAAACTTTTCCAGGGACTGAGACTCATCAGCAGCATCAAAACTTCCCTCGATGTTGAAATCACCGCCACCTTGACCGGCCTGAATGGCTGCCATATACACATCTTTCCCCTGCAAAATCTGCGCCAAAACCGTTTCGCTCCCACCCGTTTGCCCCAATTGCTCCAGTTTTTCTTCAATCATAGCGCGGCCGGTTTCGGTTTTATTGAGTAATTCCGTCTGAATACGTACTTTTTCGGCAATGAGAAAGTTCTTTGCGGAAAAAGGTTCCGGAAAATCCTGTTTACTGAATTTGCCCGGCTCTGAACTGCCGATTAATTTATGCCAAACACCAAATATTTTGGCGTTTGCCACCTTGGCACTGACCAAAGATAAAAACTCACCAACGCGGTCATTTCCTTTACCGGTATCGCTGTTTGCTAAAATAAAATCCCTATTTTCAGCGATTTCCTGCATATCTTGATCGGTCAACTTCACTCCTGCTATTTCTTGCTCCACTTCATGCTTCGTCATCTCCTGAACTTCGCCCAATAAGGATTCGGCACTTCCTGCATCAACGGAACCAAACTCAGGATTCTCCTGCTTTATCTCTTTATACTTTTCAATAACTTTCGCCATAATAGACTCCGAACCGGCAACATCAAGTACCCGCCATTGTTCCGGAATATCGGTCCCCGGCAAAATACTCATTGCCAGTACTCCTGAGTGCTCTTGTGCGAGATTTCGAATATGCCCGGAAATTTGCTCAAAAAATGCGTATCTATTTTCCTTCCCCTTCCGCTGATACGTGGTGATTTCCGCAGCCAGCTGTTTTACCTTCTTAAAAAGTTCAAGCGCCTGGTCTTTGCTTGCGTTGGGCGTGGATGTTTCGTCGGCCATATATGTGTGGGGTTAATTTTTCTTTATTGTACTCTGGGGTGGGGCGGTGGTCAAAGTTGTGCGCGTTGGTGTTTGGTTCGGGAGGTGGTTAAAGGATTTCTTTTTGATAGCAGTACTCGCAGTAGATTTTTTCGGGACGGTTGGGGGCGTAGCTGGTTTGGAAGGTGGTGGGGCATTGGGTGTTGGCGGTGTGGGAGTTGTGGCCGGCGAGGGTACAGGTGCACTGACGGGGGTAAAGGGCGATGGGGTTGCGCTGGGCCAGGCGGCCGTAGTGGCGGCAGTTGGGACAGAGGTGGGGAAGGGGGAGTTTGAGGCGCTGGTAAAAGGCGAGTTCGGCTTCTATGATGCGGTAGGCGCCGGTGCATTGGTGGGTGCAGGTACCTTGGTGAGCGCAGGTGATGGTGTCTTTGGTGAGTTGGCGCATGTTGGCCGCGGCGGTGGCTGGGGTGTCGGGTAGGTCGGCTGCGCGCAGGGTCGTGGAGTAGGTTTTGTGATCTTCGTCCCGCCAGCGGTAGCCCTGGGCCAGTGCTTCGGCTTTCGTGAGCGGAAAATATTCCTGCGCGATGGTTTCGTTGTAGGCAAAAGGGGAGAGTTCGGGTGGAAAAAATTCGCCGTAGCTATACGTACGTCCATGCGCGTCGGTGTAGGGCATCTCTTTCATATGCTCGATGATTTTTGTACGCAGCGCGAAATATTCTTCCTTCGAATACTGCTTGTTGAAAATGCAGTAACGGGCATTGCGCATCCCAACACAGGCAAACAAGTCCGAAACATTGCTGCAGTGAACGGTGTACTGCAGATTATCGAGATTGATCGCGCCGGTCGCCAGATTCTTCGGCATATTCCGCCAGCTGAACTGAACGTTGTAGCCACCGGCTTCCTGAATTTCGTAACATCTTTCGCCAACGGCGATGCTGATGTCATAGGAATCTTTCGACGCGCCAAATAAAATCAGCTGACAGTACGAGCAGTCCTCGAGATCCTGTGACATGAAACACTGCTGTGCGTTTTTGCAGTTCAGAAGATAGTCACCGGTAACATTTTCATTGCGCGTGCTGTGCATGAAACGGACCGGTTGCTTCAGCCGCAGGACTTGGACGCGTTCCTGGATATTTTTTACTTGCTTCGCCGAGGCGGGGAATATTTCGCCCAGTTTGCGACGGTATTCGACTTCCGTGTAGGGTTCGTTGAAGATGTAAAACCGTTTGTTGCGCAGATTGACGCAACCGAAGCAGTCGTGACAATCCATCATGTTGATGGAAAACCAGACGTTGGAACAATTTTTACTGTCTTGCAGGTAAGCGCATTGATAACATTTGCCGCAATCGATGAGTTCATAGGAGAGTTCGCAGCCCGTGACATTGAGACAATCCATCGTGTTTTTGCTGTTGAGGAGGTTGGTGCTGTAGAGGCAATCTTCGTCAAAGCCGGAGTTGAAGAGAAGGTAGCAATTTTTCAGATGGGAGACCTGATTGCAGAAGTCGCTGTTCTCGACGTGGAGATTGAGTGTTGTTGGCCAGGGGGTGGCTTGGAGCAGCTCGGCGAATTGGGTGAAAAAAGGGCGCGTGAAATCGTAATCGCGGGCGAAGTCAAAGCCGCTCCAGCTATCACCGTTCCAGGTGGCTTGCGTGTAAACGGGGAGGGGCGAGTCAGCGGGAAAGCAGGAGAGGACGGATTGATTGTTGCTGCCGTGAGCGGGGCGTTTGTAGAGGGCGCGCAGATTACGGAAGGTGAAACGGCGAATCATGCGGCAGCGCGGGCACCAGGTGGGGGCAGGGACGTTGAGTTTGGCGTAGAAGGCCTGGTCGGCGGCGGTGATGTCGAAGGGCTTCCGGCACTGGGCGCAGGTGGAATTTTGGGGTGACACAGGTGTTGGGGCTGGCATAGGCTCTATGATAATCGTATCTTATGAATGTCTTCCAATAATGCAAATGTTTCTTTGACCGAAGAATTATCGGTGGGCAAAAATTTCACCCGCTCGGGATATCTTTGAAAAATGGGAATGAGAAATTCATCGGCCCAGGAAGGCGTGAGCGATCCAACACCGTCAAAATCAATTTCTATACTTTCATCTGCTGTCAGCGCACGTAGATTGGGCTCAAAGGCAGCCAGGGCTTCTTTGCCAGCTTGTCTGGAAGTCAGGATATTACCGAATTTTTTGAGGAAAATACGCATAAAAAAAAATTAAAAATTAATCTTTGCCAGGCAACCATGAAATGTACCTTTTGTTTCATTGATAGTGAGATCAGCAGAATGTCCCATGCTCTGCAGCCGTGCATTGCCGGAGAGAAAGAGCAGCTGCATAGCGTTATGTGCAATAACATTTCGGACAAACTTTAAACCATTCCCCCGAGCTTCCGGTGCCCGCCCGGAAATAACCTCTGTGAAAGCAACACGAACTGCCTGCACATCATTCGTTAAACTCGGCTTCACCCTTTTTAAAGTTGTGAACACACCTTGTCCGCGATCAGCGATTATTACTTCGCGTTTTTTCAGATCGTAAGCAAAAAATAGACCTGAGATATCCGGCCAATTTCCCAGGTTATGATCAAAAGCATTATTTCCGATCTCTCCTATGATAGCTATCAGCAGGGGAATATCAACATTTTTTGAATTTAATTTTGTGAGAAGCGTGAAGAGCGTTTGCAAGCGTGCTTGAAAGACTACTTGCGTTGGGCAAAAGAAGATTGCCGGAGGTTCATATGGTGTTGCACTGACCGCCCAGGTATACCCCATGCGGAATATATTTTTGGGGAAAGATTGCAGGAAGCTGTCGATATCGGATTGACGGTAATAGCGATAACTGGTTGCGGTGGATCGTATGGGCTTGAGTTTCCCAGACTCATCCCAGCGTCTGAGGGTTTGCAGTGAAACGCCGAGGAGTTGGGCTGTCTGACTGATAGAAAGGAGGGGTGGGTTCATAACCTATACAAAAATGAGTCAAATCTATACATTTATTATATAACCTATACAAAAATGAGTCAAATCTATACATTTATTCATATTTCTGGCTTAAAATCTCGTTTTCTTACTGCCCCTTGGAAATTGTTCAAACACGTAGCGACTATTATTCACGAAATTCTCGGTACTAAAATATGTCTTATTTTAGCAATTTTTATGGCAAAACCCGAATTTAGTGATTTAAGTCTCTGTTTTAGGCCTAATTTAGTGATTAGAGAGGCTGAAGTCACTCTACTGGACTGTGTTTCGTGGCTATATTACATTTTTATTTCTTTCCAAACGAGATCAGTCGCGTTGAAATACTTTCGGGTAAATTCCACAGCGGCGACGGGGTAAGTAAATGGTGCTCGCAACGCCCGCATCTTCAGCACTTTACATTCATACCGCAAGTTTTTTTACATTCGCCGGAAAGGTTAAATTGCTTTACGAAGACACTGCGCACACCATTACCGCTGCAGACCATCCCACATCACCTGAAAGATGATACGGAACGTTTCGGCGAGAAGCTTGTTGTTTAAAACCGTCCCAAAAATTGGTTGTTGGAAGGTGATCAGGGCGATATTGTCATCCCAAATAAGAATATCAGTTGGGATATTTTTATATTTTTCCGGCAGGATTTGAAAAGTATACATACCCTTCAGGATTGCCTGCGCCTGTGGCAATCCTTCTTTCCCAGAAGCCGGGGTCAGAAGATCATGTAGAACAATTTCACGTTTATGAATCTCCTCAAAAAATTTCGTATAAAATTCTGGCATCACCTCGGACATATGCTTCGTGGAACCTATAGCATGAAGAATCTTGTTTTTCGTCTCCAGACTTTGCCAATAAATTTCTTGGATTTGTTCCAGCCCATCATAAAATGTAATCTTGGGTTTATTTTTTTGCGCAGCATGAAACGCCCGCAGGTCGGGTAAAATTCGCTCTATCGTTTCGTGTCTTTTCTCCACCGAACGCAAGAGTGCTTCCGGATCCTTGGCTATATACGCTTTGCGTTTACCTTTTTGCTGTTCTTCGATGAGCCCTTTTTCTTTCAGATCCTGGAGTATGTTGTAGGAGTTCGTCCGGGCAATACCTGTCCCCTGAGCAATTTGCGGGGGAGTAGAGATTCCCTGCTCAAGTAGGTATAGATACACCTTTACTTCTCTTGGAAATAATCCGAGTGATTTGAGATCTTCTTGGAGATTCATAGGGATTTTTATACTTTTGTCATTTTATATGATGTCATTTATTTCATTTATTGTAAAGCAATTTTTATTATTGTATATTATTTGGTATCTAATATATTGACATTTATTCGATTTTTGAGTATAATAATGGCGCATCAAGATCGTAATGGGTACGTGAGATGCCAAAAAAACAAAAAAGGAGAATGCCATGAAAAAAGGCAAAGTGATGAATGCGGGCAGATGGAATGATTGGCTGGGGCTTGCCGGAGAACTGTCTTCCTACTTAAAGGCTGGACGGGCTTTGGCAGAATATAAAGGCCAGAGCCCGAAGTTCCTGGAAAATAGACTGCGGGAGCAAGGCATACACTTGTATAGCCTAGCGCATCGCAGAATCGAACCTCTGCGAGTCGATCCTATCTATTATTCTCCCCTGTCTCAGGGGGAGAAAGATCAAATAAAGGAGTACAATGCCCTTATTGAGAGGGCTAATCAACTACTTGCTGCTCTGCAGCCGATGATTGAAGCACTTTCTACGTACCCTTGCCCAGAAGAAGCCTGGGAAGGACACCCGCCGCCATTAGCGGTAGTGCTGGACAACGGATTGAGCTCGGAAATTACCGAGCAGCTTGAAAAAATCGAAACAATCGTGGAAGAAGCAGACGTGTTTTTATATGAAGAACCTTGTATCTTCTTCAATTAGCTCTTTTGGGTGTGCGATTTTTTTGAAAGCACACCTCTTCCCTCTCTTCATGTTGAAGAACATGCAAAGAGGGAAGAGCATCCCTTACACAACTTCCTTTTGGTAGCAGTGGTCACAGAAGATTTTCTCGGGACGGTCGGGCGCGTAGGTCGTTTCAAATTCATTGGGACATTGCGCGTCTTCGACATGCGTTTCGTGCTCAGCTAAAGCGCACTGACAAGCGCGATGATAGAGCTGCGTCGCTGGCCGCAAAGACATGCGCTGCGCATGCCGGCAGTTTGGGCACTCTGTAGGCAGAGGAATATTCAGCTTTTTATAAAACTGTAATTCCTGTGTGATGAATTTGAAGTTGGCACCACACTGCGTGCAAGCCAGAATCTTTCCTGCCAACGCGGCAACATCAATCTCACTCGCCTTTTGCGGCAACGCGTCCACCGTAATATTTTCCTTGCCGCTTACACTGGGCAAAGCATCCTGCCAACGATAGCCCGCTGCGACGGCCTCTTCTTTGGTTTTCGGAAACAATTCCTGCGCCAAGGTTTCGTTGTACGCATAACTGCACATCGTCTTCGGAAAAAATTCACCCCATTCGCCAGTCTTCTTCATGTGTTCAATCACCCGCGGCACCAATGCTTCATATTCCTCCTTCGTATACTGCTTATTTAAAATGCAGTACTTGGCCTGGCGCAAACCGACGCAGCCAAAGATATTCTGCGAACTGATACAGTTATCGGCGTATGTCGCATCCTGAACATTCGTAAACGTGGTCGTACAGAAACGCAGATTGTACACCTTGTTTCCGCAGACCGAACTTTGGTAGACCAACTCAGCGCCATCGCCCCAGGAATTATAATCCATGCATGACTTCACGCCGAGCGAAACTTTCAAACAGTACGAGCAGTCTTCGAGATCTTTGCTGTCAAAACAATGCTGCGCATTTTTGGAACTGTACACATGATCACCGAGCGTATTCTGGTTATTCTTTGTCATCGCAAACCGGTGCGGCTGCGTGCTGAAAAACGTCTGCGCTTCGGCGCGCAGCTGGGCAGCACCGGCGGCGGTATCCAGCTGATACTCCGCCTTCAAGCGCTCATATTCTTCCTTCGTGTATTGCTTGTTGAAAATCATGTACTGCTTGTTGCGCAGATTCATGCAGGCGATTGAATCACTCACCGACTGACAATTTTTGAGGAAAAAACTTTCCTGACAGTTGTCGCAATCCTGGGAATATTTCAGGTTATAGGAGCCGTTACAGTCAATGCACTGATAGCACAGTTCATTGTTATAACAGACGGAACAGTCCACGATATCCTTGCACTGTTTGAGAAGATTGGAATAATAACATTCTTCATCATAATCGCTTTCGCTCAGGAGGTAACAGTTTTTGAGATACCCGACACAGTTGTTGAAGTCGCTGTTTTCGAGCGTGCCGACGATGACTGTCATGGCCGGGTGCGGCACGACGTTTTTGAGTTCGGCGAACTGCTCGAAGAAGGGACGAGAGAAATCAAAGTCACGTCCGTACTGCGTGGCGCTCCAGTCGTCTTTGGACCATTCGGCCGTATCCCAAACAGGGAAGGGCTGATTCTGGTGGTATTGTGACAGGATTTTTTTGCCGGTTTTGTCGCAGGTGCGGGAATAGAGGATGCGGTGATTCCGTTCCATGAGGCGGCGGGTGAGACGGCAGTCAGGACACTGTTTTGGTTCCGGGACCTGCATTGTTTGATAGAAAGCGCGGTCGGCGTCGGTAATGGTGAACGTTTTGGAGCACTGGTTACATGTTGGCATAACGATGGGTTAATGATGTGATGATTTGATGGGCGCCGGTGTGAGTGGCGCGGAGATGAGGACATCTCTTTCACAGGTATCGAGGTCGGCTCGATACTTCTGAAAGGGGCGCAAGTTTTTGACTTGTGCATCAAAGATCATTTTTCCTCCTTTCTTGGTGCGAGAAGCTGAGACTTTACAAAGTCTTCCTGTCCCTGGGCGAGCTCCCGGAGGCCACGCCTTTCAAAAGGGCAGTCTTCCCAAGGCAGCATCATCCATTTTGTATGAAGACGTGGCATTTCCTTATAGGGCACATAGGGAACATATTCGCCTTCTGACAATGGTGGTGGGTTCTTGCCGCAACTTTCACAGCAGGTAATGAGAAATAAACTTCTTCTGCTGGCATACATGCGTTTTACTCCGACATATCCACCGGGCAGGGCAGTGATACAGAATAAACAATATAACAATCCTAACCCGCGACGATCTATATTTTCCATTTTTATCTCCTTTGTATATTTACGTTCCGGAAATCGGCACCTTCTGTTGAGAAGGGAAGATCGAAAGTTCCTATCTCGATCTTAACGTGCCAATAGTATATCATTTATTTTAATATTTGTCAATATATCATCAACTCTATTTTTATAATTTCTCTTATATTAAATAAAATTATACTGTTGTAATTATTTCAACATATCTAAAAATATGTGTTGACTAATTTCCAACAACTGGCTATACTACATATGAACCCTTACCTTTGTCATCAACATATATGATTCAAGACATCCTCAAACAGCTCAATTTCACCGACAATGAAGCAGCGGTCTACCTCGCTATCTTGCAACAGGGCAAAATCACACCCGCCGATCTCGCCAAAACAACCAACGTCAACCGTACGACCGTTTACAGCATTGCTAAAGAGCTCATCAAACGCGGCCTTATCAGTGAAGATCTGGGTGGCACAACGCGGTATCTTATTGCCCGTGCACCGCAGGACCTTGAACAGCTGGTGACGCGCGAAGAAAAAAAACTTGCACAAAAAAAGCAACTCGTGTCGGCTGCTGTGAAAGAATTGCAGAGCTATACCAAGAATGCGCAGTACTCCATTCCAAAAATTGTTTTTGTGGCTGATGATGACGTGGAAAATCAATTGTACAAACGTGTAAAGGATTGGAATGACAGCATTATGGAACGTGATGGCGTGTGGTGGGGATTTCAGGATCAAAATTTAGTTGCGAATTATGAAAAGTGGATTGACTGGTATTGGCAGATGTCGGCGCCGGAAGGATTGTCATTGAAATTGATAAGCAACAAATCAGCTGAAGAGTTGAAAGAAATAAAATTCCCACGGCGGAAAATAAAATTCTGGCCCGAGGGAAAAGATTTCACGGCGACAACGTGGATTTGTGGGGATTACGTGATTATGATTGTCACGCAAAAGCGTCCGCACTATATGGTGGAGATTCATGATGCGGCGTTGGCACAGAATTTGAGGGCGATGTTTGCGGGGATTTGGAAGGGGATAAAGTAGAGCCGTCGCGACGGCTGTGGACAACTTCGTCAAATGGGCCGTGATATAATAAGAGAGTAAGGAGGTTTACTCACTTATTTTTTTATACGAAACATGAAGTCATCCAGCAACAAGCTCTTAGGCTATAAACAGCTTCTTTCCGATATCCGTTCTTTGCTTGATAAAAACCTGGGGCGTGCCTATCAGGCGGTTGATAATATTCGTGTACAAACCTATTGGCAAATGGGTGAGCGAATCGTTAGAGAGGAGTTGAAACATCAGAATCGTGCTGTTTATGCCAAACAAATAATCCAAAAACTGAGCTATGATTTTGGTTTTTCACGTCGGTTGATGTTTGAAGTTGTTGAATTTTATAAGACTTATCCAATTGTGCACGCAGTGCGTGCACAATTGTCCTGGACCCATTATGGCGTTCTCATTCGTTTAAAAGATAAAGAACAGCGGTTATTTTATGAAGTCCAGATTCTGAAAAATAAATGGTCATACCGTGAACTTGAAAATCGTATCCGCCAAGAAGAATATCAAAAAGCGAAGAAAGCGGGAAAACTAGATTTTACTCTTCCTAAGCAATTACTAGAACCGCAAGAGGTTTTTAAAGATACCTATGACTGGGACTTTCTCAGCCTGGAAGAAGACTACAGTGAGCACGATTTAGAGGCAGCCCTGATTGATGACATTCGCAAAACTCTTCTTGAATTTGGCTATGGTTTTTGTTTTATGGGTCAACAAATCAAACTTCTTATCGCTGGACGTTACCATACCATTGACCTGCTTTTTTATCACCGCGATCTCCAGTGTGTTGTTATTATTGATCTTAAAACTGAACGGTTTAAGGATGCCCACGTTGGCCAGATGAATACCTACCTGAACTATTTTCGGGAAAAAGATAAACTTTCCTGGGAGCGTGATCCGATCGGTTTGATTATATGCAAAGAGAAAGATGATGAAGAAGTGCATTATGCACTTGGAAAGCTAAAAGAGGATATTTTCGTGGCTGAGTACAAGACAAAACTGCCGAGTGAACGGGAAATTCAGAAACAGCTCAGGGCGAGGCGATAAGGTGCACAAGTACTATTATATCTTAAGCGTCTGCCAAATGTACTCAAGCATAGCTGTCATAGTGTTACATATATCCTTGCTTTCTATAATAAGCCCAAGAGAATTGTCACCTTCCTGCGTTATGAAAGCAACCTTATTACGGTAAGCGAATATTTCATTTTCTGTTGGAATTTTATCTTCCTGAATAAGGCGCGTTTCGCGCAGTGCATATTTATCTTTATCCTTGAGTTCCTGATAGAAGGGGATATTTGGTGCGATAACCCGAACAAAATTTCCTTTTTTTATACGCTTTTGCACGTGTTCCGTCGTCCAATAGTCCAGCAGCTTGGGATCTGGCATTTTTTTGGAAAGCAGTTCGATGTAATTTCCGCGGCGACTTACGAGATCGTTATAAATTTCCTGTATACCTTCTGTCCCCTGGTAAATGCGTACGGACGGTTTTTCACCGGCGGTATTTTGCAGTGCCACCAGTTGACCCACAATACCTGTGAGGACATTTTCTTTTTGCTTGAGCAGCGAAAAAAGATTCTGCGGTTCTTCAGCGACATATACTTTCCTTTTCCCTTTGGCAATGGTTTTCATTAAACCCTGATTTTTGAGACTTTCAATGACGTCATAAACGGTAGCCCGTTTCAGCTGCGAAGCCTGAACGAGCTGCTGTAGGGGAGCGGGTCCTGTTTGCAGAGCGGCAGTATAGAGCCTCGCTTCTTTCTCGGTAAGGCCTATTTTTTGAAGATAGTGTTCAATATTCATAAAGTGTCGGTAAAAGTGACGATACTTTTTTATCTATATTTTGTTTAATTATAGCAATTATATTAATTACTGTCAATAGTTATTGCCGCTATTATTGTTATTTATTTTACAGATGATATACTGCCCACGCCAAAATACAAGTACCACAACACAAAAGAAAGGAAAGACGCATGAAAACGCAATTTCAGAAAAGATTAGAAGAATTGGAATTTGCTGTTCGTTTAGATAGCGCGAGCCTCCGAGGTTTGGGGCGCGAAGAAATCTACCGGCGCCTGACCCAGCTGATTGGCAGGACACCTCTGACGCGGATTGAACTCGCGCGTGGAAATGTCCTTTATCAAAAGGATGAAACGAGGAATCCTACGGAATCTCATTATGATCGCGTGTTTCTGGTTTTGCTACGCGAACTTGAACGCGAGGGTCGTATCAAACCGGGCGATGTATTGTGCGAGACTACCTCGGGGAGTGCCGGCATATCGTTTGCCTGGATGTGCCGCAAGCTGGGCTATCGTTCGGTGGTGTTTGCGCCGGATTGTATTCCGTTGGCCCGAAAAGTGGAAATTGAAAACCTTGCCGATGAATACTACTACAGCCAGGATGACGGGGCTTACCTGGCTGCTTCAGCAGAAATGATGCGGAATTATCTGCGACATAGTCGATGGAAATTTCGAGCCTGGAGTCCGAACCATTCGCAGGATCCCAGAACCCTGCAGGCTTTTACTGCTTTGACCAATGAAGTCATCAAACGGGTTACCCCCATACATTACTTTATTGGCGGCATTGGCAATGGGAGCACTTTGCTTGCCATTGGAAGACGACTTAAAAATCATAGGACTCTACGCCGGTTCCATTGTAAGATTCTTGGTTTTGAACCCAGGTCGGCCTGTCCGTATTATCAAACCCATCGCGATCGATGGGGAAAAGTTATCCCCCTCTTTGCCAGGGACGAGGATATCCCACAAAAGTACAGTTTTCACTCTTTGCCGGGGACGGGAAGTTTCGGGAATATCCGCTTCCCATTTATGGAAATGGCACTGGCAGAAAACATCCTCGATGATGTGTGTATTATACCTGATTCCCTTATTCCTTTGGCTAATACGGCGTATAATGCCGATTTGCAGCCGGAGGAACACCAGGGAAATAGTTCCTTGGTGGCAAGATACATCGCCCAAGAAATGGCGTTGTATGTCGAAAATAAAAACTTCTTCACTTTAATTTACGATCGTGGTGACCGCTATGGTCAGCCACGACGCAATCGAACATAATAACAAAGGGTCTCCTTGTCTGAGATCCTTTTTATTTACACTACCTGTTTTTGATAGCATGCTTCACACAGCACTTCATCATCTGCCGGCATGGTGCTGAGGAGTTCCGTACCGCACGTTTGCAGGTAGCGGCGCGCTGGGTAAACAGGAGTCGAGTGGGATAGAGTTCCCTGATGCGGACAAGGGGGTGGACACGCGTCAGAACATCTTTCAGTTCATGTGGGACCGGTTGCCGAAGGGATAGTGTCTCAAATAGAATAAACCGGCCTAAAGATCACGGTGCAGTTGCCGATTTTTTTCTCACCCGTAAATCCCTTCGTGAGCACGAATGCTCTTGTCGGTTTGAATTTTTCTATGAAACTGTAAAGGCTTTTTCCGATTATAGGTTTATTCGTATATTTTACCTCCACGGGCACCAAAGTCCCTTCTTTTTCAATAATAAAATCCACCTCGGCCTTATTCTTTGTACGCCAAAAATAGAGATACTGGAGCCTCTCTGAGGAAAGTCGGTTGTGGACATAATTTTCAACCAATGATCCGGCATCATTGCGCAGCTTCAGGGGACGAAAATCTTTGAGAGCAAAATTTCTCAGTCCGTTGTCCACAAAATAGACTTTGGGATTTTTTACAATTTCAGTACGTTTGTTCTGAAAAAATGGTCGGAATATATGAATGATATAGGTTTGTTCCAGAATCCTGAGGTGTTCCCGAAGTTTCTGGTAGCTCAGCCCTGAGCTTGTACCGAGCTCATTGTATTCAATAAGATTGCCAATTTGCGTGGCCAAAAGTTTTACCAGTCGCCATAACGCCTCATCAGTTGAGAGCTGGAGGAGATTTTTTATATCCTTCAGCAGATAGTTATCAACAATGGCTGCCAGGATTTTTTGTTTCTCTTCTGGTTGTGCTGTTACTACGGCTGGATATCCTCCCTCAAGTATGTATTCTTCAAAATATCTTTCTAATTTTTCACTCACCACTTTACTTAAAGATGAGTCGGGCGTGGATGTCTGCCAGTCGCTCGATGTCTTTCTCTGCAGAATAGTAGCCAGCGCTTTATCTTTGAAGCTGAGATACTCTTTAAAGGAAAGGGGTTGCAGAGTAAATGTAATCATCCGACCCACCATGTATCTACCGGTTTGAAAGGTAAGTTCCAATGAAGAAGAGCCGGAAATAACATACTTCGTTTGCGTTGTGTCGAAAAGGTATTTCAGTTTTTGCCCGCCATCCCTGGCATACTGAAATTCATCAATAAAAACAGCATCAAACCCTTGTATTGATTGTTTGAAATACTCAATATCTTCCTGAAAGCCCTCTAAATCCTGATGACTTTCAAAGGTGAGAAACTTCACTTTTTTGCCAGCTTTTTCCATTTTTTGAGCCAGGTGCTGCAAAAATGTGGTTTTTCCCGCTTGTCTTGGCCCTAAGATAGCAATAACTTCCTTTCGGCGAAGGAATGGTTCTACTTCATCTTCCAGACTTCTTTTAATATACATATTATTTTTAGCATGGTTATTTATACTAATAATTAAATTTTAGCATGGTTACTTTTAAATGTCAATAGGCATAATGCCTAAAATAAGCTCTTATTGAGGTAATAATATGCTTTCGTATTATATCTTCAATGAATTTTGAAGTGCTTCTAAATCACTTCCTTCTGATAGCAGTTTTCGCAAAAGATTTTTTCGGGGCGGTCGGGGGCATAGGATGTTTCGAATTCATTGAGGCATTGTGCGCCGGCGCTGTGGGTTTCGTGCGACGCTAGGACGCACATACACTGCCGGTGCCACAGCTGATGCGGATTACGCACAGCTAAACGGGCCTGATAACGGCAATCGGGACACTGCAGCGGTATGGGCAACGCCTTCCCTCTATAAAACGCCAACTCGACTTTCACAATTTTGTAATTCTTCCCACAACCTGCGCAGGCCAAAATCTGCTGTACGATATCATCCCCCGTCGCCGCAATCGTTTCCGGCACAGCTTCGGGCCCCAATGTTTCTTTACCGCGTGTAGCCACGCTGTAATCCTGCCACTTGAATCCCAACCGCAACGCTTCCTCTTTATTCACCGGTCGCTCTTCCTGAGCAATAGTTTCATTCACACCAAACGGCGCAATCTGCGGTGGAAAAAATTCGCCCCACTCGCCACCGCGCTTCATATGCTCAATAATCCGCGCTTTCAACTCCTTATATTCGGCCTCCTCGTACTGCTTATTCAAAATACAAAACTTTTTATTGCGCAAACCGCTGCAGCCGAAAATTTCAAACGAGGAATGGCAGTTGTAGCTGTAGTAGGCGAACTGACAACTCCAGGCAATGACGCAGGCGATGTTTTCCGTGGCGTTCACGCCGGTATCGAGCACCATATAGGCCCGCTCCAGCGACGCGCCCACGCCATACGAATCATAGGTGTCGGTGAGTTTATCAATGCCGTTGATGCAGAAGGCGCAATTTTGTGTTTCGCCGCGCAGGGCAAAGCTGTCGTGGGTGTTGCCGGCGCCGACCAGGTAATCGCCGGTGCTGTTTTCGCATTTGGTGAGCGATGCAAAACGGTGCACGCATTGTTTTTTCAGCGTTTCGAATTGGGCGCGGACATTAGTGATGCCGGTGCGTGTGTCGAGCGCCAATTCTTTTTTGCGCTTTTCATACTCTTCGCGTGAATATTGTTTATTAAAAATATAATACTGTTTGCTGCGCAGATTGGTGCAGCCGATGCAGTCGCTGCAATCTTTACAATCAAATAAAAACCAGGAATCGCTGCAATTTTCCGAGCGAACGGAGTAGTTGGTGTTGTAGCAATTCGTGGTTTGGATCATTTCATACGACAGGTTGCATTTGCCGGTTTCGAGCATTTCAGCGCAGTCGCGGTCATAGCTGCTCAGGTCGCCATAGAGGACTTTTTCACTGCCCCAGACAGCGAAGGCCAGGTAACAATCTTTCATTTCACCGCTGTGGTTGGAATAGGCGCTGTTGACGCTGCGTGCGTTGAATATGCCGGCCATGGGTACGTCGTGCAGGAGCGCGTCATAATTCTCGGCGAAGGTTTTGGTGAAATCGAAATCACGGCCGTAGCTGGTGGGATCCCATTTGTCGGACCACCAGTAATCGCGGTCATAGACTCGGTACGGCGCATTGGGCGCGAACACGGAGATGATATTTTTCTTAGTGGCATCGCAGGGGCGGGAGTAGAGGATGCGTTGATTGCGCCAGGCGAGGATGCGTTGCCGGCGGCAGAGGGGGCAGAGCGTGGGTTCGGGGACGGCGAGTTTGGCGTAAAACGCCTGGTCGGCGGGCGTGATGGGGAATTGCTCAGTGCATTGTTTACATTGGGGCATCGGGTTTTTGGTGAAGAATTATCTTGGGCTGGGGAGCGTAGTCCTGGGTTAAATGACTTCCTTTTGGTAGCAGGTTTCGCAGAAGATTTTTTCGGGGCGGTCGGGAGCGTAGCTGGTTTCAAATTCCTTGGGACATTGGGCGCCCTCTTGGTGGTTTTCGTGTGCTGCCAATGAGCACATGCACTGGCGGTGCCACAGCTTCCGCGGGTTGCGGGCGGCGAGGCGGGCGAGATGACGGCAGTTAGGACACTGGCGGGGTAAAGGCTGGTTCATTTTGCGGAGCAGCTCGAGTTCAGACACAATAATTTTGTAATTTTTTCTGCAATTGGTACAGGCGAGAACTTCTTTCGTAATCGTATCAGATACATCCTGGATTCTGTCTGGCAACTGCTCCGGTTTCATGGTCTCTTTACCGAATGTTCCACCCAGATTATCGCGCCAATGCCACCCACGCTGCACAACTTCCTCTTTCGTAAGTGGAAAATAATCCTGCGCAATGCTTTCGTTATATGCCACCGGTGACATGGCCACGGGAAGGGCCTCGCCGTATTCGCCGGTTTGCTTCATGTGCTCGATGATGCGCGCTCGCAGCGCTTCGTATTCTTCCTTCGAATATTGCTTATTGAAAATACAGTATTGCTTTTTGTTCAGACCGACGCAGCCGAAGAGATCATTACAGCCATGCACACAAAAAACAGTATACTGCGAATTGTTCGGACCATAGTTCGGCCATTGAGCAAACTGTGTGTTATAAACAAAACCGCCGGAAAGAATTTCATAGCATAACTCTGTTTCTCCGAGTGCGTAGGCATCATAGGTATCTTTCGACTTCCAGGCCACATAGCTGGTGTAGGCAATATCCTCTGAATCACGGATATCGAAACAATAGCGTGCGTTTTTTGTGTTCCAGATATAATTCCCCGTGGAATCAGGAGAGTTGGATATGGCTGCGTAACGGTGCGGCTGGGTGAGTTTCAGAGCTTCAAATCTTTTTTTTGCTTCCGTCATAGCCTGATGGCTGCCCAGTATTTCGCTGACACGTTTTTTCCATTCTTCTGGCTCCAGTTTTTCATTGAAAAAATAATACTGCTTGTGCCGGAGCCCAACACATCCAAAACAGTTCTGACAATCCATGCAGTCGAAGGAAAGGTAGGTATCCGTGCAATTTTTGCACTGCTGTACAAATGCACAGTTAAAAATTTTTTGACCATCAGTCACTTCATATATTTTTTCGCTGTATTCAACTCCTTCACAATCTGCGGCATCACGGTTGTGACCTGATGTAAACGTGTAGTGACAGTTCTCACCAAGATCCGCGCCAAAGTTCATGTAGGAATCCTTCATTCGGTAGGAGCAGTTGTTGAATTCCGCGTTTTCCGGTTCCCAGTTCCAAAGTGGTGGATGCGGCACCTGATACATAAGCTCAGTGAACTGTTCAAAGAACGGGCGGGTGAAATCGAAATCACGGCCATAGTCGCGTGCGTCCCATTTGTCCGACCACCAATATTCATGGGAGTACACTTTCTCAAGCGGTGAGTCCTGATGATACATGCTGATAATTTCTTTATCCGTGGCGCTGCACTTCCGTCGGTACAGATTCCGTTCGTTGCGAAAAGCCATGCGACGTTGCATGCGGCAATCGGGGCAGAGGGTGGGCGCAGGGACGGCGATTTTTGTATAAAAAGCCTGATCGGCGGGTGTGATCTCGAATGTGGTTTGGCACTGGGCGCAGGTTTTTTGGATTCTTGACATAGGGTTGGTTTTAATACTCATTACTTTGGTGATCACGAGGCGCGTGATCAGCAAGGGGATGAGGAGGATGCGAGGCGGGAAGTACGGTGACGCATCCTCAGTGACGGAAAGCTGCGGAATCTTTCATTTGAATGGGGATATAGAGGGTATCCCCGGCAACGAAAGGTGCGTGGTAGTAACGGAACATCGAATCGGCGTACTCCCCTTGATCCCGAAGTTCGTCGAAAAATGTCGTTACTTTTTTTATTTTGGAAGGGTCGATTTTCACCCCTGGCATGATTGATGTATTAATTTTTTCGCCAGCGGGTGGGCGGGGATTAATTTCGTACTCTGGTGCTTCTACACCAATAGTGACCACGAGCGCCATCATCGAAATCAGTATTGCGGCTTCTCGGGCCAGGCGTACCGGATCCCAGGCATCTTTGAACAGATACCAGTGTCCCAGCCAATTGCGCATCAACCAATGCGATGTGAAAGGGATGGGAATTGACCAGCGGCCGGCCGGCGATATCGGCTGCTTTCCATTTAATGTTACCACATGTCCGTGCGGTACGGCTGTGGAAGGAATCCACTGATGCAACCCGGCGAGCAATTTGCGGAAACGGCGAATGGGAACACGCAAATGATCGGTACCTTCCACCGGCATGGTGTGGTACAACTTGTACACTATCACTCCGAGTCGATCCAGCATGAGAAACAGTGTGCGCAGGCCTTCAATGTTGTCATTAACGCCCTTGAGCACCACCGTTTGTGACCAAACCTGAATACCCATGTGTCGCAGATCATTCAGTACCTGCATCACTTCCGGTGTTAATTCGGAGAGATGATTGATGTGCACCATAAGCCGAAGGTTGGCGCCACGTTTGTGCATGGTTGTACCCAGACTCATTAATAACATCAGCGTCGTGCCGTCGAAACGCATGGGCAGGTCAATAACCATCCGCGTACCTATGCGCAGCACTTCAACACTCGGACTTTCCGCCAAAGGACGCAGAATCATTTCGAGCTGCTCGTTGGTTCGCGTTAATGGATCGCCACCGGTTATAAGAACGTGTGGCGTTTTGCGTTCAATCGCCTTTTGTACAGCGCCCAACACGGTCTTCATATCACCAGTTATTACTGCTGCCTCTCCTTCTGGATCACCAACGCCACGAAAACAAAAACTGCAGTTGCGTGCACAGGCGGCCGTGGCGATGATAACATCCGTACATTCATACATATTTTCAAGCGCCGATGTGGTGGTTTCTGCACCTCGACCAAAAAAGAAAATCTGCAAAAATTGCGGCAACAGCTTTCGAAACCAGTGCCAGAAACCGGATTTTTCCTGGCGCAGCGCTGGCTTTCGTGCCCATGACCATTTCTGGATGGGTTTTTCGGTTGGCGCAAAGAAAGTCTGGAGCTGCTGTGCTCGAAAGGCTTTGTAATCTTTTGACTTGAGATCAAGGAGCAACTTCAGCGTATAGGGAGTGAGTCCGATTTGACGCTGCGATGTTGTTGCCCATTTTTTGGGGAGAACACCCAGTGCGGCCAACACTCCTGAATCGCTGCACATAGCTTTGTGATGCATGTGCCACTCCCATTCGTAACGATGTTTTTTCACATCCTCGAGAATCTGGTGTACTTTTTTAAGCTTTTCTTCCAATGATGCTTTCATGGCATCCTCCTTTTGTTGGGGGGGTTTATTGAAGAAATGAATTTTCAGTGAACTCAGGCGCCGGGGAGGCGACTGCTGGTGAAATTTAACGTACTTTCTTTGTTTTTGTCAATATGAGTATAGTATAAAATTACACTAAAGTCAATTATTTTTGCTTTATTCTTGCGTAATTTTTATATTTTGTATATAATTTATATACACTTTACCCTGAATGAGTGCGTTAATTCATCATACTTCAGCCTATGTCTACTCTATCGTCCCTGCAGCAATCTTTATACACCAGCCTGACTGAGCTTGGCCTGAGCCACGCCGAAGCGGAGCTCTACCTATTGTCGCTCCACCTCGGTCCCCAACCCCTCACGACGTTGGCCCGCG
Organism: Candidatus Kerfeldbacteria bacterium RIFCSPHIGHO2_12_FULL_48_17; assembly: GCA_001818775.1. Lineage (GTDB taxonomy): Bacteria > Patescibacteriota > Patescibacteriia > HO2-48-17 > HO2-48-17 > 2-12-FULL-48-17. The sequence continues at coordinate 6,902 of MHKD01000018.1, read as the reverse complement.
ACCTGCAGATTGCCCGGCCCAATATTTACAAACTCATTCGCGCTTTGGAAACCCACGCGTTGGCGAAATTTTCCCAGCGCAAAAAATATTCGCAGAAGTTTATGGTCGAATCGCCGGCGGTTGTGCTCGAGCAGTTGCGCGCCAAACGTAAGCAGCTCGATGCTACGGATAATGCCTTGGCGGCGACGCTGCCGGATTTGCTGGCGCAGTACCATCAGGGTGCGACCCCAACCAAGGTGAAAGTTTTGACGGACGAAGAGCAGTATCTGCGTTTGTATTACCGCACGCTCGAAGAAGCGCAGGGTGCAACGGAGTGGTTTGGAGCGGCGCATGAGTTTATTGGATTTGTGTCGTGGGAGCGCGAGCGGGAGTGGATTCGTCGGCGCATAGAAAAGGGGATTTCGATTAAGGCTTTGCTGTTGCCGAGTGAAACGGCAGCGGGTTTTATCAAAGATGATGCGCGCGAGATGCGGGAGACGCGGGTGTTGCGCGAGGCGGCGCCATTTTTGTCGGCGTTTCAGCTGTTTGCGAACAAGGTGGTGTTTTGGCAACCGCGCACGCCGTTGGCGGTGGTGTTGGAAGATGAATATATTGCGGGGATGATGCGCAGTATTTTTTATCAACTGTGGGAGGGGGCGGGGAGGAAGATTTGAGGTGCCAAATTGGCACCTCAAATTCGTGGCTGCTCTAAGGTCGCAAATTGCGACCTTAGAGAATACAATCCAATCTTTCAACTTGATTCACAAATTGTGATATCAAGTGTCAGAGAGTCGTCGCGCCGTCTGTGGACAACCTGTGAATTTATAGAGTTTTGGATATGGTATACTTATTACATAGGGCGTTATGCCCTTTTTTTATTTTATAACCCATCGTAATGAAATCATCTACCCCTCACCAACTCGTTCCCCAGGAACGAATAGTAGATAAAATTTACCTTATTCGAGGTAAAAAAGTTATGCTTGATCGTGATTTAGCCGAACTTTACCAAGTAGAAACGAGAAGCTTAAATCAAGCCGTTAAAAGAAATACTGATCGTTTTCCAGACGATTTTATGTTTCAGGTTAGCGAAAAAGAATATATATTTCTAAGATCACAATTTGTGATCTTAGAAGGAAAAGGCAAATACCCTAAGTACCTGCCTTATGTTTTTACTGAACAAGGTATTGCTATGCTCTCTAGCGTGTTGAAAAGTAAAATAGCAATCCAAATAAATATACAAATCATACGCACCTTCACCCGCCTGCGTGAACTCATGTCGACGAATGAAATGCTACGCCATAAAATTGAAAGCATAGAACGAAAACAGGAATCATATGACAAAAGCCTGGCCGGCATTTTTCAACTTATCGAAAAACTTGTGGAAGAAGAGACACAACCCAAACCGGAAATTGGGTTTCGGGTAAAAAGAAATGAACCCTAAAGGGCAGCCACCCCTTCAATCCCCATCTGCACCATCTCAACTGTACAAAACCTCATATTTTCCGCTAGTATAAGTATGAGCTTTTTTGTTGTGTCTGCAGCTGCGAGTCGTCATAAATCGTGCCGCGCCCAATCATCTCATCCCTTAACCAATCCACCTATGCCCGCCATCCAAAAAACCTGCCGCATCACTAATCAACCCTTCGAAATCTCCGAACAGGAGCAGCGCCTGCTCAAAACATTCAACGCCGAACAGCTGCCTGACACGCACCCGGACGAACGCATGCGCTACTTCCTCACCTTCAACAACTACCACTCCCTCACCTCCGTTACCTGCGATCTGTGCCAACAACGCACCCTCTCGATTTGGGGCGAACACCCCGAGTTTCCGGTCTACTGTCGCGACTGCTGGTATTCTGATAAATGGGCACCAGCCGAGATGGATATTGACTTTGAGCGCCCTGTATTTGACCAACTCGCTGAACTTGTCAAAAAAAGCCCGCACCGCGCCCTGTCCGTCATCAACCCTATGAACAACAGCGATTTTTGCAACGCCGTCGGCAACCTAAAAAACTGCTACATGTGTTTTGATTGGGGATTTGGTGAAAATTGTTACTACTGCCAGAGTGGCCAAAAAAATAAGGATTGTGTCGACGTTGTTATGTGTGATGATGCTGAAATCCTGTACTCGGCCAATTCCTGTCACAAATCCTACAAAGTTTTCTGGTCAGAATATGCTTCAAACTGCCGCGATTCGTATTTCTTGTATGACTGCGTGAATGCGTCGGATTGCGCCTTTTCCACCGGCCTGCGTCACAAGCAATACGTGTTTATGAATGAGCAGTTGACGCGGGAACAGTACGAAGCCAAAATCGCTGAACTGGACACCGGCAGCTACGCCAAGTTACAGGAATATCTGGCCACGTTTGCGCAACTGAAGCAGGCCTACCCCAAGCGCTACCTCATCGGCACGAACAATGAGAATGTATCAGGCAACATCATCTTCAATTCCAAAGATGTAGAGCGTGGCTACAGTGTGCGTGAGGGCGAAAACTGTGTGAACGTGAGCAGCATGTGGAGTCTGAAAGACAGTTTGGACGTCGCCAGCTTTGGTGTGAATACGGAGCGCGTCTACAATTCTTCGGAAATTGGATTTGATGCGCAGAATGTTCAACACAGCGCCAATTCGTATGACAAAATTTTCAATCTGGAGTACTGCATTTTTATTTCATCGTCGAATGATTGCTTTGCGAGTGCGTTTGCGCGCAAGCGAAAGTTTGCGATTTTCAACAAGCAGTATTCGCCGGAAGAATACCGAGAAAAGGTGGCGCAGTTGAAGGAGAAAATGCGCGAACGCGGCGAGTTGGGTCAGTTGTTCCGTCATGACATGGTTCCGTTTGCCTACAATGAATCGATTGCCCAGTTTTTTATGCCGTTGACACGCGCGGAAGCGGAGCGGCGTGGGTTTCGTTGGGCCGAGCGGAAGATTCCGCAGGTGCCGACTGAGAAGGTTTTACGCGCGCCGGACCATATCCGCGATGTGAAGTGGGAAGATGTGGAAGGGAAGTTTGTCGTGTGTGCGCAGAGTGGTCGTCCCTTCCGGATTATCCGTCAGGAATTTGATTTTTACAAAAAGTATAATTTACCGCTGCCGCGGGTGCACCCCGAAGTGCGGTTGCAGGAACTGTACCCTTCGCGGTTGATGTTTCAGTTGCGAGCCGCGACGTGTGCGCAGTGTGGCAAGGCATTGCAGACGAGCATGCTGGCGGAGGATAAAGTTTTGTGCGAGACGTGCTATCAGAGTACGAAGGCGTAAAGCTGGTATACAAAAACCGCCACATTGGGAGCGACGGTTTTTATTTTTCTCTAGGCTATTTCTCAAGTGTTCTCCTCATAAAAATTCTATTTCAAGATTTTGAAGCTCGAGAATATTTCATCGACATATTGCAGATCACTATCAGTGGTTTGGAGTTGAAAAATTCTACCATCCACAACGAGAATAGTTCTTTTATTTTTTTCTCCCTTTACTAAGGTATACTCATAGGATTCCTTTCCAGCAAAGGTGATTATGTTCTCTGAATAACCCAGGTCTTTCAATGATTTTTGTTTATCCTCCAATGTTGATTCAACCGAAACTATGACACTTACGGTTGAGCCTGTATTCGCAGGAACTACATAACCTTTGGGATTGGCGCCAAAGTAGAGGCTGTCTTCCGCATTCACAAAGTCATCAAGTTCCCAGGTGGATGGATACTCAATGGAATACTCTGAGACGTTGAAAGTTTCCCAGTCCACGGCGGTCGTCGTGTTATTCGTAGAGGCCGTGTTGGCGTTAGTCGTTGCTGCTGTATTGGTGCTGGTAGCGGCTGAAGTGTTGACATTGGTTGCCGCCGTGTTGGTATTTTTGTTGGTATTGGTCGTCGTAGTCACATCATCTTCGTCAGCTTCTTCCGCATCATCGACTTCGACACTGTCAGCATCTTCGGCATCATCCTCTGCTTCCACCGTTTGACTGGCTTCCTGCTTTTTAATTTCTTTTTTCAAACTTTGTACCTGCACAATCATGACAATTAAACCAATCAGCATGATTACCAGCACCACGAGCGTCGCGTACAAAAGGACAGACATCGAAACTTCACCCTGTGGCTGTGGTGGCTCGATGATTTTTTTCTTCGGCATATTTTTTTATAAAATTTTTATTTACGAATGTTTTATATAGTATACCATAATTGTGCGCCTGTTTGAAATTCATTTCCGGTTTCGCTTCAAGCGTCCTCATTTATCTTTTTTTATATAAATTCCATATGGAGTAAAAATGATTGCGGAAAGATGTGGCGATATCGCGTGAGCGGATCAAAAACGCGGTTTCATTTTCTTCGAAAGGATGGAGTGTGACGTAATCGTTGATAATATTAATATTATTGAGCGTTGGAAAATCGACAAATAAAATGTTTTTAAGATTGCGGCCGGAAAATTTGTCTTTAATCGCGGCGGGCGCGATGCCTTTGACGATAATGCCACGACGGTGACGCTCTTGTTCAAACTCCCGATAGAAATCAAACACTTCTTCATACTTATCGGGATTTTTCGGATGGAAAGAGAAGAATAGCCACTCATCGCCGCGTTTGGCATTTTCAATAATCTGATAATTCATGATTTTGAAACCCGGAAAGCCCTGAAAAATTTCGGCGCTGGGTTGGATGCTCGGTTGCGCCTGGGCTTGGAGCAGCGGGAGTAATTCTTCCACCTGCTGGCGACGTTTGGCCATGAACTCGAGAATGTATTTGGGATCTTTGGCCTGGTAATATTTCACGTGACCCTTTTTGATGAAGGAAATAAAGCCCTTGGCGGTGAGGGATTGCAGGGCCGTATGGGTGACGGAATTATAGAGTTTGGCTGTGCGCATGAGCGGGCCGGCGCTGGTGGAGCCGATCTGCAGCAGGGCAATATAGAGTTTGATTTCGGCGGGAGTGAGGCCGATGTCTTCGAGGATGTCGGTTTTGAGGAGAGGAGAATTGGGCATATATTTGAATTGAGTCCTCCAAAAATGGAGGAGCGATTTGCTGGTTCAGGTCCACTCCTATACTATAAGGAAAGCTAAAAATTATCAAGCTCCATGCCACCCCTTAAGCGAATATGTAAAATCACCGGCCATGCTTTCGAAGTCAGCGAACTCGAGCAGCAGCTCCGCGCCAAATTCGAGGCGCCGTTGCCTGATATTCACCCCTACGAACGCCTGCGTTATCTCATGCAATTCCGCAATGTCTACACGCTGTACAACGACACGTGCGATTTATGCGGCACAAAAACCCTGTCGGTATGGGGTGAATCACCGAACTTCCCGGTGTACTGCCGTGATTGCTGGTACTCGGACAAGTGGGCGCCCGTGGAAATGGATCTCGACCTCGAGCGTCCGTTTTTTGAACAGCACGCTGAACTCATCGCCCGCAGTCCGCATCCGGCGCGCATCATTGCCGGCAACATGGAGAACAGCGCTTTTTGCAATTCCTGCAGCAACCTCAAAAGCTGCTATATGACATTTAATGCCACGGGAGATGAAGACTGTTACTATGCCACCGGTATCATCAATTCGCAAAAATGCGTCGACACCGTGAGCGCCGTCAAAGGCGAAATCCAGTACCAAACCGTAGCCTGTCATCAATCCTATAAAGTGTTTTGGTCGGAATATGCTTCGAACTGCCGCGATTGTTGGTTTGTGTATGATTGCATTGACTGCAGTGACTGCGCCTTTTCCACTGGATTGCGACACAAGCAGTATGTTTTTGAGAATTGCCAGCTGACGCGCGAGCAGTATGAAGCGAAAATGCAGGAACTGCGCACCGGGAGCTACGCCGCGTTGCAAAAATACCTCGCGCAGTACGCGGAAATGAAGCGCGCTTACCCCAAACGCTACATCATTGGCTTGCGTAATGAAAATGCTTCGGGAAATTGGCTGGTGAATTCCAAAAATATTGTGGATAGTTATGATTTGATTGACTGTGAAGATTCGGTGAATGTTTTTAATGTGTGGCAGGCAAAAGATTGTTTGGATGTCGTGTCGATGGGGAAGGATCAACTGGAACTGGCGTTTTCCTGCACGAGCGTAGGCCTGGGCAGCACCAACATTCGCTTCAGCAGCAACTGTTATGAAAATTGTTTCAACCTGGAGTACTGCAGTTTTGTGCAGTCGTCGTCGCATGATTGTTTTGGCAGTGCGTTTGCGCGCAAACTCGAGTATACGATTTTAAATAAGCGCTATAGTAAGGAAGATTATGCAGCGAAGGTGGCGGCGTTGCGGCAAAAGATGCAGGAGCGCGGCGAATATGGCCAGGTTTTTCCGCAGGCGCTGGTACCGTTTGCATACAATGAATCGATTGCGCAGTTGTATATGCCGTTGACGCGGGAAGAAGCCGAGGCGCGCGGATTTCGGTGGGTCGAGAAGAAGGCGCCTTCTGTGCCGGCGGAGTCAGTTTTCACGCCGCCGGATGATATTGCGGATGTGGAATGGACCGATGTCGATGGAAAATTTTTGCTCTGCGCTGAGAGCGGTCGACCATTTCGTTTGGTGAAACCCGAATTTGAATTTTACAAACAGTACGCGATTGCGTTGCCGCGGTTGCATCCCGATGTGCGGCTGGTGAAGCGCTTTCCCACGGGTTTAATGTTCAACTTGCATGAAGCTGCCTGCGTGCAGTGTGGCCGCCAGCTGCAGACAAGCATGGAAGCGGGGGATAAAGTCTTGTGCGAGGAATGTTACCAGAAGGCGGTTGTTTAGAAATGTGGCTGAAATTAGGCTATTTTGATGGGGCGGAATTTTAGCTAAGGCTATGGGTTGGAACAAACTATTTTGCTTATCTTAGGCAAAATTTTTGTTTTTCCGCCACAAAACCTGAATCCCGAAATTCACTTCTTCCCTTAGGTAAAAGCAAAAAGAGCAGGTAGAATGAAAATGAACTTACCATTCATTTCACCACTATGCTCTT
>MHKD01000017.1:378-12850 GCA_001818775.1 Candidatus Kerfeldbacteria bacterium RIFCSPHIGHO2_12_FULL_48_17 | reverse complement strand
GCACTAAGGGCCGAAAACGCCGAAATCTCTGAAGCCGTGTTGGCCTATGCCCAAAATGAAGTTGATGAAGCCGTTGGTCGCGAAGCTCACAGCCATGTCATGAAGCATGATATCCGTGTTGATGGCCGAAAAACCAACCAGGTGCGCCCATTATCCTCAGAAGTCGGGCTGGTACCGCGCGCCCACGGTTCAGGCTTGTTCAACCGCGGTGAAACGCAGGTTTTGTCAGTGGTGACCTTAGGTGGCCCCGGCGATAAACAGACGATTGATGATATGGAAGGTGACAGTGAAAAGACCTACATGCATCACTACAATTTCCCGGGATTTTCCGTTGGTGAAGTCAAGCCGATGCGTGGCGCCGGTCGCCGCGAAATCGGTCATGGTGCCTTGGCGGAAAAAGCGCTGGTGCCGGTATTGCCTAAAGATAAGCAAGTTTTCCCCTATACGATTCGTGTGGTGTCAGAAACCCTTTCCTCCAACGGTTCGTCTTCCCAGGCTTCTATCTGTGGTTCAAGCCTGGCTCTCATGGACGCCGGTGTGCCGATTAAGGCGCCGGTAGCCGGTATTGCGATGGGCCTGATGACCGACCCAGCCGGCAAGGCTTACAAAGTTCTCACCGACATTCAGGGCATTGAAGATCACGCTGGTGATATGGATTTCAAAATTGCCGGTACGAAAACAGGTATTACTGCCATTCAGCTGGATATTAAACTTGGTGGCATCAGTCTTGATATTTGTAAAGACGCTTTGAGCGGTGCCAAAACGGCCCGCGAGCAAATTCTCGAAGTTTTGACCACAACGATTGCCGCGCCGCGCGCCGAACTCAGTGAATATGCACCACGGATTGTGTCCATTCAGATTGATAAAGAAAAAATTGGGGAAGTCATCGGCCCCGGGGGCAAAGTTATCAATAAAATTATCGAAGAAACCGGTGTGGAGATTGATATTGAGGAAGATGGTTTGGTCATGATCACGTCAACCGATGCTGAAATGATGAAGAAGGCCAAGAAATGGGTCGAAGATATCGTGAAAGACATTCAAATCGGCGAAGTCTATGAAGGTGAAGTGGTGCAGATCGTGAAAGATCGCAATTCCGGTTCGGAAATCGGCGCTATCGTGCAGCTCACGCCGGGCAAAGATGGTATGGTGCATATTTCCGCTCTGTCGCATGAGCGCGTGCCGTCGGTGTCTTCTGTGGTGAAGGTGGGCGATGTCGTCAAGGTTAAAGTCGTGGATATTGATGCCGAACGCGGCCGCATTGGCTTGTCGATGAAAGCGCTGACCGAACGTCCCATGAATATGCCGCCTGATGACCGAAGCGATGATCGCGGTCCGCGTCGCCCACGAGGCGATGATCGTCGCGGCGGTGGCTTCTCCCGCGGCGGAGATCGCGGCCCTCGTCGCTAAAGGAGTTGAGTAAAGTAAGAGAGTTGAGTGAAAAACACCTTTGAGGGAGCTCAGTTCGTCTGTCAGGCTTGGTCACACTGCACAGCAGTGGGCTGACAGGCGAACTGCGCAGTTGAGGCTGCCGCAGGAGCAGCCGAAAACGTGCCCGAAAAGGTCGTTTTCACTCAACGCAATATTACTCGTATGCCCCAACAACAAAAAATCATTATTATTTCCGGGCCGAGCGGTTCGGGTCAGGACAGTGTCATTGCCGGTCTGCAACCCGATATTGATTTTGTAAAAGTGGTGACAACAGCTTCTCGCCCTCGGCGCAGTACTGAAGTCGAAGGTAAGGATTACTATTTTATCAGCCAAGAAGAATTTGAGCGGAAAATCAAAGCAGGCGAAATGGTAGAGTGGGAAAAACAGGCAGATGGTCAATACAAGGGCATGTCCCATGTCGGCGTTGCCGATGCCTTAAAGCAGGGCAAGCTCGTGCTCATGAAGCTCGACTGGAAGGGTGTGCAGAGCGCGAAGAAGATCTATCCGCACGTATTTGCCATCGGTATTCAGGTTCCTGATCCGGAAACAGCCCGGAAGAGGTTAGAAGCGCGCGCGCAGGATGCAAAAGAGGTGATTGAGCGGCGAATGAAGGCCATTCATGACTGGAATTATGGTGCCTACGACGTCGTTATTGTTAACGAAGACAACAAGCTCGATCAAACCATAGCCAAAGTCAAAAAACATATCAAAAATTATCTTGCCGCATGACACGTTTTGCGAAAATATTACTGGCCGCGGGGGCGGTAGTTCTACTAACCGCTCTTATGTTGGGCGGTTTTTTTGTTTGGTACCGATTTGGGCAGCAGGATCACATCATTGGCCACGTTGAAACGAACGCTTTGGCCTATTTTTACGATCGTAATGGCGCAGCAACCGATGTCTGGAAAAAATTATGGCCGGCCGAGGCTGAAAATATCGAAGCAGCAGCAGGAAAAGAAATGGCAGTGGTGGTTCGGGCTGATAAAAGCATTGCGATATTTGAGTATCTGAACGGTGGAGTGAGTGTACGCATCAATGCCGATGACCGTGGGCAAGAACAAAAGCCAAGTAGCCCGAATTTTGCCACCAAGCACCTCGGTCAGGGGTTCTGGCGGCAGAATCTGGGGCACTATCCGGTCTATGCCGTCGTGACCGAAGATTTTTTCCGCACGTTTCCGCAAGCGGGGGAGTATGTGCGCGAAGGAACGTCCAAGTTTTTACTGGGGGACATGAGCGAGAAGTATGGTGTGCGGTTTTCGGCGCGCGAGCGGCTGTATATTGGCGCAATACCGCTTACTACCTTCGCTTTTTGGAAACCACCGGTCACTGACTGGGTCCCGAAGACGGCTTCCATACTGATAAGCGGGGGCATCCTGCAAACCTGGCAAGACAAAACCGGAATACTCACTGACCACGCCGATATAGCCGAAGCTGCTCAGGAAAAATGGCCGGAACTCAATGCCACGGAACGGATAGCATTTTTCGCAGCCGATACAGCGGAAAAACAGGTGGAAGATAGCCTGAAAACACCTGTTTGGGCCATAGAATGGCCGAAGGAACGACAGCCGGCAGTGGAGCAAATGATCCAATATCTGGCACACAATGCCTTTCCGGAGCTGAAAGAGGGAGCTGATTTGCCTGATGGCACGCCGACCAAGGAATGGTTTGCCCGCGATGAGGTATTTCCGGGTCTGGAAAAGACGCAGGGCGATATCTCATATACACTTTACAAAAAAGATGATTGGCAGCTGGTACTGATTGAGCGCGAAAACAGCGTAATACTGACAAATAATGAACTTTTACCGGAAATAATGCACAATACCGAAAAACTCGTGATTCCCGCCTGTGGCGCAGGAGAAGAAAGTGTGTATTTTCGGCAGGACATGGCCGAAAACAGCGTACTTGGGCTCTTTTTGCAGGGAAACCGCGAAAAGGAAGCGTTTGGGGGTTGCATTTTTTCAGTCGAATAGTGGGTCTGTCGCCGAATACCATTTCTGCTGCAATCATGGAATTTTGGCCAGAACCGCTTCAAAATTTTTCGGCTTATATTCCATATAAACCTCAAAATTTATTCAGCAATTCTGTCACAAAATTCCATGATTTCGTCACGAAAGCGTATTCGGCGACAGACCCATAGTACACAGAGAGTACGAGATTTTTACAAAAACAGGGTGTGGATAACTCTATTAGGTTATCCACAGGCAATATACTTTTGTGTTCAAAAACAGGGTGTGGATAACATAGTGCACAAGTGAAAAAAATTTTCTAATATTAGCACAAAAGAAAATATATTAGACCATATTCTTGACACAAATAAAATTCATTGCTATACTCACTGTAGAACATCAACAACGGTACCCAAAAAGTATCCACAAGGTTTTCCACAGATAAAAAACACCTGGCGAGGCCGAGACAGACGTGAACTGAACGAACGAATACGTTCAACTCACATCTATCTCTACCTGCTACCACCAACAAAAACAAAAAAATAAAAAAAATTGGGCTTCGGCCCTTCTGGGAGCACGTCAGAGATAAAGTATGCACATCCACAAAAGGATGTCCAACATTCCTTATATGGGAAATGTTGGGCGCAAATAGCACCTTCGTAGTCCTCTCAGTTTACAATTGTCTTTATGACGAATGTAAATCTCGCACGAGGAATACAAAGGCGCACACCGCTCACATATTTTTATATAAGGAGCGCCGTTGTGCGCCTTCTTAGTTTACCGTGATTTTTGTGCGGCAGATGCGAAAACAGTCCTCGTCGCCAGAGCAGAAGTCCTGTATAATAATAGATATCTTACTTTTAAGTGCAATATATGGATTCAAAACAGCTCGAAGACATCAAAAAAAATCTTTTAGCCGAAAAGAAACGCATGGAAGCAGCGCTCGGCAGTGTTTCAGCGCCGGATAAAGGCGAACACGTGCCCGGTAATTATGAAGCAAAGTTTCCCAATTATGGCGATGACCCGGCAACCGAGCTCGAAGATAACTCTCCCAATGAAGTTGCTGATTTTCAGAATAACCTGACCGTGACGAGCGATCTTTCCGAGGAAGTGGCCCGCATCAATGCAGCGCTCGTCAAAATCGACGCCGGTACGTACGGGGTATGCGAAAAATGCGGTAAAGCGATTGATCCGAAACGCCTCAAAGCCTATCCGGCCGCTGCGCATTGTATGGATTGCAGTAAATAATATGAAATCGGCGCTCACAACGAGGCGTCTGCGTCTGTCAGTACTTATAGTGGTACTGGCGGCGCTTTTTATTACAGATGCCTGGAGTAAAGCGTTCGCATTGGGGCGGGGCGAGCAGGATTGGACGCTGATTCCCGGCGTACTGCGCTGGGAGCTGACGCACAATACCGGGATTGCCTTTGGACTGCCACTCGTTTCCTGGTTTTTTTGGGCACTGATACCGGTACTCATCGGTGGTTTGGGGTATGCAGCTTATAAAAAATATCGGCAGGGTCGGTTTTTTGAACTCGTGGCCCTCGGTGGTATCATTGTCGGTGCTCTCGGTAACATCGTTGACCGGTTGCGCTACGGCGCCGTGATTGATTTTTTACATATCACGTATTGGCACGTCTTTAATCTGGCCGATGTGTATATAACCGTCGGCGTGGTGGGGCTGATCATAAGCATGCTGTATGAAAAAAAAATTCCAAAAACGTAAAGAAGATTTTGTCTGTGGCTTTTGCGGGACGCAGGTAGCGGGGACAGGCTACACCAATCACTGCCCGCGCTGTTTGTATTCGCAGCATGTGGATGTGAATCCCGGTGATCGGGCGGCGGAGTGTGGGGGATTAATGAAGGTCGTTGAAGTTGAGTTTGTGGACGGCGAGTATGTTTTTATACATGAATGTGTAAAGTGCGGTCATCGCAAGCGGAATACCCAGGCGGCGAACGATGATTTGGAAGTGATTTTGCAGGCGGTGCAGAAGCTGCATAAGGAAAAGGGGAGGATGTAGGGTAGAAATTTGCACGGGCAAAAAATCCATGCTATCTTCCAGATAAGGCGTCCCTCGAAAGAGGACCGTTTTTTATTTTATGTCGACAACTACACTTTTTTCCATGGCTTTTTATGGTTTGCGCGGTCAACTCATCACCGTTGAAGTTGATATTTCCGCCGGCATGCCCATGTGCACCATCGTTGGTCTGCCGGATACCGCCGTTCAGGAAGCCAAAGAGCGGGTTCGTGCTGCACTGAAAAATATGGACTGTCGTTTTCCGCCGCAACGCATCACCGTCAACCTCGCACCCGCCGATGTCCGCAAAAATGGTGGGTTGTACGACCTGCCGATGGCGCTTGGTATTTACGCCGCGCAAAATCCCAAGTTCATTTTGCCGCAAGATACGATTTTTATCGGCGAACTGGCGCTTGATGGCAGCTTGCGCGCTATTCAGGGAGCCATTGTCGCGACGCAAACGGCCAAAGAACTCAGGTTTAGGGCGATCGTTCTGCCGCGCGACAATGCCGCCGAAGCCGGGCTCATTCACGGAATCGAGGTTTTCCCGCTGGCACACCTGAGAGACGTGTTTCATTGGGTACAAAAACGCGACGACTTCACACCATTTGTAACACCCCATGGCACGCCTACTGACGCACTATCTTCAAGCACAACGACAGCCGCGCTTCTCGACTTCACTCAGATTCGCGGACAGGAAATGGCCAAACGCGCACTTACTATCGCTGCTGCCGGAGGACATAACGTTCTCATGTCCGGCCCACCCGGCTCCGGGAAAACACTCCTCGCTAAAAGTCTGATCTCGCTGTTGCCGCAACTCAGCCAACAGGAAATGATTGAAGTCACGCGCCTCTACAGCACAGCCGGTCAACTGAATAACCAACGCGCGCTTATCAGCGAGCGGCCGTTCCGCAATCCGCATCACACCAGTTCGGCTATCGCCCTTGTTGGCGGGGGAACGTGGCCCCGGCCCGGCGAACTCAGTCTGGCCCACCGCGGCGTCCTCTTTCTCGACGAACTCCCCGAATTCCCGCGCCATGTCCTGGAAACCCTGCGTCAACCGCTCGAAGACAAAACCGTCACCATCGCCCGCGCCCATGGTAGCATCCAATATCCCGCTAACATGATTTTTATTGCCACGCAAAATCCCTGTCCCTGCGGCTACCTCGATGACCCAACGCACGAATGCCAGTGCTCAGCTGCTGACATCAAACGCTACCGGCAAAAAATTTCCGGACCGCTGCTCGACCGCATAGATTTGCACATTCACGTGCCCAAAGTTGATACCAAAAGCTTGCTGAATCAGCAGGAACCGCTGCCTGAGCAGGTTATCGCGCGTCTGCGTCAGCGCATTGCCCACGCCCGCGCGCTGCAACAGCAGCGTTGGCCGACACACAGCGGCCGACTCAACAGCGACATGAATCAAACAGAAATAAAAAAATGGATCCCGATTAATCCATCACTGGAAACCCTTCTGCACCGCGCCGTTGATAACCTCCACCTGTCAGCCCGCGCGCTGTTTCGTGTGCTTCGGGTGGCACGCACCATTGCTGACCTCGACGCCGCCTGCGAAGTTACTAAAGATCATGTGGCCGAAGCGCTGCAGTACCGAGCGCGCTAACCATCACCACAAATTCACCGCGCACCGCATCTTTGGCCACCAACTGGTCGTGAATTTCCTGAGCCGAGCCGCGCACAAATTCCTCGTGTATTTTCGTAAGCTCGCGTGCCACAACCACCTGACGATCTTCGCCAAAACTTGCGGCCAGCGCCAGCAGCGTTTTCACAATCCGGTGCGGCGATTCATAAAAAACCGTCGTTACCGAACTGTCCGCTATCTGCCGAAACAATGTCTGTCGGCCTTTTTTGTGCGGCAAAAATCCCAGGAAATGAAACTGGTGCGTGTCGAGTCCTGAAGCTGACAACGCCGCAATCAGTGCCGCCGGCCCAGGTATGGGCACAACTTCCACGCCAGCCGCAAGCGCAGCGGCAATAAGTGCATAGCCGGGGTCACTAATGCCTGGTGTGCCGGCATCAGTCACCAGAGCCATATCTTCACCAGCACGCAAACGCGCCACGACCGCTTCAGTTTTGGCGACGCCGCTGTGCTGATGGTAGCTCAAAGTAGGGGTAGTTATGCCGTAATGCCGGAGGAGTTTTTGGGTTTGGCGCGTATCTTCGCAGGCAATGCGGTACACCGTTTTGAGTGTATCCAAAGCCCGCACGGTAATATCACCGAGATTACCCACAGGTGTTGCGACGATAAAAAGTTTTGCCATAACTGCCATAACGTAAGGGAACAATTTTTAGCCAAAAAAGTCAAGCTGCGCCGTATGGTATGCGCCGCTTGTACCGCGCAAAAAAAGCGCCTAAGATGGGGTATTGGCCACAAGCCGGCAAAACAGACCCTAAGACAGGCCGCTAACACATTTCCTATGACACCCCGCCTACGGGAAAAACTCATCCACAACCTGAATTGGATCGTGACAGCCCGCTGGATACTCATGCTTGGATTTATCAGTATTGCCCTCGTGCAACGGTTTTTTGGAAATGTCATCCTTGAAATCAACGATGATGGACTTACGATAGTCATCGTATTCTTTTTTTTCATAAATGGCGTATATGAGTTTTTACTCCGTCAGGCCGAAGATCTGACTGATGCGGAGCTGAACACAGTAAGCCTGTTGCAGGTGGTCATTGACCAGATGGTTTTTACGGCGATCATCTACTTCACCGGCGGCTATGAAAGTTCGCTGACGCTTCTCTATATTTTCCCGTTGTTTATCGCCGCAGCGCTCTATACCGGCCGCAGTATTATGCTGCTCAGCCTGCTGAATGTCATTTTCTATGTGGGTCTGATCTTGGGAGAAATACTGAGTTTGCTTCCGCCACTGCACGATCCGGATTTGGAAACCATTTTTTTACCGAGCAAGCGTGGCCTGATATCCAATACCGTTTCCGTGAGCGCCGTCTTAATGCTGGGAGGATTGTTTGCGACATTCATATCCGCCATGGTGCGCGACAGAGAACGGGAAATCATTCAGGAAACGGATCGCGTCAATGCCATCCTCGACCGGCTCAGTGACGCCGTGATTATGGTGGATGCCCACAACCGCATAGCCATCATCAATCAGCGCGGAGAAAAGCTCACGAAACGTGGGCGCACATTTCTTATCGGGAGAATACTCTCTGCCGATGATTTTCCCGTGCAGTTTTACACCCTTGGCGTCGCGGTGGCAAAAATCATGGCAACAGAGAGTATGATATCTGAAGAGGTGACGATACAAACCGGCGCGAAAGGACAGGTTTTCCGGGTATCGGCCGTGCCGGTGCGCGACAGTCATGGTGGATTTCGGGGGTGCATTAAAATTATTTCCGACATGACGAAAGAAAGAGAAGTTGAGCGCATCAAGTCAAACTTTATTTCTGTGGCAGCGCACCAGTTGCGTACGCCGCTTTCAGGCGTAAAGTGGATGCTGTCCATGCTTTTAAAAGGGGATCTTGGTCCGCTCACGCAGGAGCAGAGACGCTTTATAGAACGCGGTTATCACAATCACGAACGTATGATCAAACTGGTGTCAGAGCTGCTGGATATATCAAAAATCGAAGATGGCAGAATGGAATTTGATTTTCAGGCGCAACCCATGGAAGATATCGTAAGCGACGTGGTAAAACAGATGAATGATGTCGCCGAAAAGAAAAAAATAAAAATCAGGGTGCATAAACCGGTCTTTGCCCTTTCGGAAGTCAAGGTTGATCGGGAAAAGATAGGCATCGCCGTACAGAATATATTGGACAATGCTGTGAAGTACACTCCCAAAGAAGGAGAAATAAACATAACCCTCAGGAAAAAAGGATCCCATGTCATAACCACGGTTGAAGATAACGGCATTGGTATTCCTCAGGATCAGCAGCCAAAGATTTTTA
The DNA here is from genome assembly GCA_001818775.1 of Candidatus Kerfeldbacteria bacterium RIFCSPHIGHO2_12_FULL_48_17. Classification (GTDB taxonomy): domain Bacteria; phylum Patescibacteriota; class Patescibacteriia; order HO2-48-17; family HO2-48-17; genus 2-12-FULL-48-17. Next base: position 3,531 of record MHKD01000017.1, on the reverse strand, counting down.
TGAAATTTTACCGGGCCAGCAACGCGATATCGGAAAATACCGAAGGCACCGGTCTTGGCCTGTTTATCGTTGAACAGATCATCAAAAACCATGAGGGAGAAATAGGCGTAGACAGCCAAGAAGGAAAAGGCACGAAAGTATGGATGGCGCTGCCTCTGGCCTGATGTGATGGGTCTGTCGCCGAATACGCTTTCGTGACGAAATCATGGAATTTTGTGACAGAATTGCTGAATAAATTTTGAGGTTTATATGGAATATAAGCCGAAAAATTTTAAAGCGGTTCTGGCCAAAATTCCATGATTGCAGCAGAAATGGTATTCGGCGACAGACCCATGATTGGCAATTTCACCCTCTCTGCTATAATGACCGTATATGACGAATCAAAAGCAGAAAATCCTCATCGTCGAAGATGATCGTTTCCTCCACGATCTCTCGAAAAAGAAATTCATTAATGAAGGCTATCAGGTTGTCTCGGCCTTTAACGGCAAGGAGGCCCTGGAAAGAGCGCAGACCGAATTGCCGACCCTTATTGTGCTTGATATTTTATTGCCGGAAATAGACGGCATGGATGTTCTTGAGAGTCTGAAGAAGGATCCAAAAACCAGGAACATTCCGGTTATTATTGTGAGCAACTACAGCGATCGTGAAAGAATCCAACAGGGACTGAAACTCGGCGCCACCGATTACATGATTAAGGCGCACTTCAGTCCCGACGATATCGTAAAAAAAGTAAAAGAAATAATACAAAAACTATGAGCAATATTCTTTTGATTGAACAGGATCCGGAAAACGCGCAGGCTATGGGCAAGATTTTACAGGATGCCAGTTTTGCCGTGGAAATTGCGACGACCGGGGAAGATGGCATGGCCAAACTCATCGCAAGCAAGCCGGGTTTGGTGATTTTGGATGATCAGGCTCCGGGAAAAAATGGCAAAGCGTTTTTGGAAGAAGTTCGGGCAAATTTTGAAATAGGGTTTGTACCCGTTCTCGTCATCTCGGACACCGCCAACCCGCAGGAATATATGGATCTTGGAGCCTGTGATATCATGTCGCGCAGTCAGATTAATCCCGAAACCATGCTTGCCAAAGTACAGAAGTGTTTTGCCATCGGCGGCGGCTCGCTCAACGTGGGTCAGGCAGGGGACACTGCTCCATTGGCGGCGCCGGGTGGAAGCGCAACAGGCGGGAAAACAAAGTCAGCAGGACCAAAAAAGCGCGTGCTTATCATTGAAGATGACCAGTTCTTAAGCGAACTCAGCCAGACCAAACTCAGCAAAGCCGGCTATGAAGTCATGGCAGCGCTGGATGGAGAAACGGGCCTGCAAACGGCCATCAACCAGAAACCGGACATTATTCTCCTTGATATTCTTTTGCCGGGTATTGACGGTTTTCAGGTGTTAAGTCAGTTAAAATCAAATCCTGATCCTCAAATCAACGGAATTCCCGTGCTGCTCCTTTCCAATTACGGGCAGGAGGAAAATATTCAAAAGGGCATGTCGCTCGGCGCCGTGGATTATCTAGTGAAAGCCAATTTCACCACCAATGAAATCGTCACCAAACTCCAGGCAGTGCTTGACGGTAAAAAATCGGCCGAATAGGGGAGCGCCGCAGCCATCAACAAAACGAAAAGAGCCCGCCTTCACAGCGGACTCTTTTCTCTTGAGGACTTGCGTGTTTGTGTGCAGTCTAATAACTCAGGGGGTTGGCGGCAGCGCCGCTGATACGCACCTCATAGTGCAAATGGCTGCCCGTAGAGCGGCCCGTTGAGCCCATCTGCCCGACCGATTGGCCGCGCGACACGGATTGACCTGACGATACATACAAAGTCTGCAGGTGAGCAAGCCGCGTGCTGAAGCCGCCGCCATGATTGATGATCACGCTGATGCCGTAAGCGCCTTCCCATCCGGCGTGGGTAACCACACCGCTTTCCGGAGCATAGATGGGATCGCCAAATTCACAATCAATATCTACGCCCGTATGGCCATACCGGAAATACTGACTGATACGGCGACAGCTGGTTGGCCACTGGAATTTGCCGCCACTGGGCGCAGCTGCCGGCGGAGCATCGTTGCTGAAGAAATTTTTCACGGCGGCAAGACTGCCTGAGGAAGCAACAGGTTTTGGCGGGGTCGGAGGCGGGGGAGCAACGCCACCCGGAACAATCAAAATTTCATCAGCGTGAATATCATCGGCGCTGGCAAGCTGATTATATTCAATGATCTTATCAACATCAGCTTTATACTTGTTGGCAATGGCCTGCAGTGTATCTCCTGACTTCACCTGGTGGGAAACGCCGGACAGAGGTAAAATCGTCAGCTTATCACCTGGTTTAATAAAGTCACTTTCCTTCAGGCCGTTTTCATCGAGAATGGTTTTGACCGAAACTTTGTATTTTTGAGCAATGGTGCTGATGGTTTCACCGCCTTCAACAATATGGTATTCAACATCGGTGCGCGTTTTATCGCTGATGGTGGTGGTAGCCACGTTGGTTCTTACGAGCGCGCTGCCGGATTCAGCCACGCCAGAATCAACATCAAAATCAACATCACCAATTTTGGGCTGAACCGCCTTAATAAGACCGGTCGAATCAATGTATGATAAAGAACTGCTCTGTGTGGCCGTATTGGACTCAGCCGTCTCAACCACATCCTGATTTTCTGTGTCCACCAGGGCCGATAAAAAACTGTTCCGACCCAGGTCACTTACCGTGGCTTCCTGGGCGCGGATATTCTGCGCGCCAACAAAAAAAGCAGCTAAAATAATGGAAATGTGAATAACATAGCGGTGCGTAAAAATGAACAGAAAACGGTTTCTGTTCACGAAAATACGCTCTTTGGCAGCTTTACTGATGCGTAAGTAAACGCGGTAAAATTTAAGGAGAAAAAATCGTACAAACAGGTGCCAGACGAAGATAAAAGGTTTCAGAAGAAATAAGAACACGATGAAAATACGTGTCTTTTGGATGTTTTCGAGAGATCGCATCAGGAGCGCCAAAATCCGAACGGAAAACTTTTTGATATGGTAACGGATATACGGGTTCCTTTGTTGGCAACAGGGCTGAATTTTACGGCTCAGGTGCGGCGAAAGAGGCTTATTCTTGCTGTAAAACCAGTCCAAGTTACGGGTTAAGTGACCTTAGCTAGAAAAAAATCT
>MHKD01000017.1:0-358 GCA_001818775.1 Candidatus Kerfeldbacteria bacterium RIFCSPHIGHO2_12_FULL_48_17 | reverse complement strand
GAAATAGGGATCAGAAGAGGGTATTTTAAGGCGAATATTAGCGAAATAAAAAGAGCAACTCGCGCAACTGAGCGGAAAAAGCTATACTGAGGGCGAAGACATAAATATTTAAAAGCTCATCCTCCTTTCTTATGCGGACATATTTCCCGCAGGATATCGAACCAAAGTGGCAGAAAATGTGGTCAGACAGCCAGGTTTTTCAGGCCAAGGATACCGACAAGCGGACAAAGTTTTATTGTCTCGACATGTTTCCCTATCCATCGGGGGCGGGTTTGCATGTCGGACACCCCGAAGGTTTTACTGCCAGCGATATTGTGTCGCGGTGTAAGCGCATGCAGGGCTATAATGTTTTGCACCC
>MHKD01000016.1:27230-28557 GCA_001818775.1 Candidatus Kerfeldbacteria bacterium RIFCSPHIGHO2_12_FULL_48_17 | reverse complement strand
ATTTTTCAACCTATATTTAGGCCTTGATAGATTCGATGAGGAGTTCAACAAACGGTTGACGGTGCCCGTTCTTGCGGCGGTAGCGGACTTTGGAGCGGAATTTCATGACGTCTATTTTCTTGGCTTTGCCGAGCGCTACGATTTTGGCGCTTACCTGAGCACCCTTCACGAGTGGTGTGCCGATCTTCATTTCCTTGTCGCCGGCCACCATCAGTACTTCAGAAAATTTGACACTGTCGCCGACTTTGCCTTCGATTTTCTCGACGCGGAGATTGTCTTTGGCCTTCACCTTGTACTGTTTTCCACCGGTTTTAATGACTGCAAACATATGAATATTTTCGCTAAACCTTACTAAGAAAGATACGTTTATATTAGTGATTTATTGGGTGTTTGTCAATCCTGGCTACCACGGCCGTCCTTGGCTATATTTTTTGGCAGCTTGCGGTACTGATATACTATAAAAACAGCTAATATCAGCATAAATATCACTAACCCCGCTAAAGCAAAAAATTTCTGTCGGCCGCTGAGGAGCAGGCCCGTTATCCCAAAAACCAGGGTGACAACATAGAGAATATGCACCGTCGTTGTCTGCGAAAAACCTATATCGAGCATTCGAAAGTGCAAATGTTTCCGATCGCCGGAAAATGGACTTTTTCTTTCGACCAAAAGCCTGCGGCCAACCACCCATAAAATATCCAATGCCGGAATACCGAGCAAAAGCAACGCCGTCGCCACCTTGGCGCCACTGAGAATCGCCAATGTACCGATCATGAAGCCCACAAACAGACTCCCCCCTTCTCCCAAAAATATTTTTGCCGGGTGATAGTTCCAAAATAAAAACCCGATGAGTGCGCCAGCCAAAATAATACTCAGTAACGCTGTTTCCGGTTGACCGACATCCTTACTCAGACTTAAAAAGAAAAAAATGAACGCCGCAATGGCGCCGATACCGCTTACCAATCCATCGAGACCATCCAGCATTTTTGTGGTGTACGCGCTCCCCAGAATCCACATCACCGTAAATATATCAGCAAAAAGTGTAATCTTGTACGGTAAACCGTTGAATGAAAAAACGTGTATGCTGTACGTGTTCAGCCAGATAAAGTCACCAAATGGGTTGCGAATGTAGTCCACCCCTATGCCACCGGCCACCACGATCAACACAGCCATCAGCGGCCAGATGATCTGATAGCGCGCTGAAATATTATAGCGATCATCAATGTACCCACCGAACATGATCAGCCCCCCACCAATGAGCAGCGAAATAAGATGTTTGGTGAGTAGATAGCCGGTGGTGAGTTCGTCATGAAAAAATGCGAAGATACCT
>MHKD01000016.1:4535-27216 GCA_001818775.1 Candidatus Kerfeldbacteria bacterium RIFCSPHIGHO2_12_FULL_48_17 | reverse complement strand
AAATACCGCCAGTCCGCCTAAAAGCGGTGTCGGTTTGGCGTGAATTTTTCGTTCGCTCGTACCCGGCACATCAACAATATTTTTTTTCACGGCAAACCAGCGCACTCCCGCCGTGGCAGCAACTGAGACGAGTGCGCTTATGACAAAAGCAATGATATAATCAACGGTGGTTATCATAGTGCCTGTCTATATAATTTTGCAAAAGTATACGCGCTGCCTGCGCATCATCGCGCTGTGGCCTGGCGCTTCCTTTATGCTCGGCGCGAAACGCACCGGTTGTCATCCGCTCATCCATGACTTCAACCGGAACGCTGAGGACCGTGCGCAACCACTCGACAAATTTCGCGGTTTTTTTCGTCTGCTGTGTCGGTTGACCGTCCAACCCCAGCGGCATGCCCACCACCACGACATCAATCCCTTCCTGCGTAATAATTTCCTGCATATACTTACTTAAATCTTGACGCGTTTTCCCATACACAATATCTTTGGCCACAGCTAAACTCGGCTTCGCATCACTGATCGCCAAACCTGTATATTTGTCGCCATAATCAATCCCCAGCAGACGCATACCTTACTGCGTTAATATTACCGGCCCATCGGCCGTGATGGCCAAAGTTTTTTCAAACTGTGCCGCCAGATTTCCATCAATGGTTTCTATGGTCCAGTCATCGGCCAATGTTTTTATATGGTAATCACCCACCGTCAACATGGGTTCAATGGCTATCACCAAACCTGGTTTTAATATTTCTCCGCTGCCGGCATGGCCGTAATTGAGGATGAGGGGTTCTTCGTGGATTCCAAACCCGACACCGTGTCCCGCCAGATCACGCACCACGCCAAAGCCATGGCTCTCGGCGTACGCCTGCACCGCATGTCCAATGTCGCCGGTGGTGTTCCCGGGACGGGCCTGGGCAATGGCGATTTCCAGGGATTTTTTTGTGACTTTTATGAGTTTTTTGGCGATTTTGCTGACCTTACCGACCGGAATGGTGACGGCCATGTCGGTACAGAGTCCCTTGTACCACAGACCCAGATCAAGACCAATGATATCACCGGCCGCAACCACGCGCTCTTTTGATGGAATGCCGTGCACGACTTCCTGATTGATGGAAGCACACAGCGTTTTGGGAAAACCTTCATAATCCAAAAAAGACGGTTTCCCGCCACGGGCACGAATGGCTTTGGCTGCTATTTCATCGAGTTCCTGCGTGGTGATGCCCGGTTTGGTCGCTTCAACCACCACCTGCAAACTTTCGGCCAATCGCTTGCCGCCGTCCTGGAGATCCCTGATCTGTTGCGGTGTTTTGTATCGAATCATATGTGGCGCATAATATCCCTGTGAACATCCTCTATTGACTGATCACCGTCGATGTTTATGAGTCGCCCCTGCGCGGCGAAATAATCAAGCACCGGTTTGGTTTGCTTTTGGTACCAGGATAACCGTTTCTCTATGGCTGCTGGCTCATCATCTTCACGGTACACGACTTTTCCGCCACGTGCCTTGCAATCTGCGATTGCCCGCGCATCATCAACGATAATATTTATCTGCTCCCCATTCAGCTCACAGACCCGCCTCTTTGACAGCCGTTTGATACTTTCTGCTTTTGGCACGTCAATAAAAAATACGTGCGTAATGTCGCGGTCGACTTTTTTCATAATTTTGTTAAAAGGTTCGATTTCTTCCGTCCGCCTCGGCGTACCATCGAAAATAATACCCTGGTCCGCAGGAATTTTTTCCACAACTTTGGCCGTCGTTTCAATAACGAGTTCAAAAGGCACGAGCCCTCCTTTTTTATTGATAATGGCATCCACTTTATGGCCGAGTTTGGTCGGTTGTTTGGCTATGTCACGCAGCGCGTCGCCGACGGAAAAATGATAAAAACCAAGCCCGCCTGAGAGTTTGCGAGCTTGGGTTCCTTTACCTGAACCTTGGGGTCCTATGATGATGATGTTAGGAGAAGGTTTCATAATCCCGCATGACGATTTGTGCTTCTATCTGTTTAATGCTTTCGATGACAACGGATACAACGATGAGCAAACTGGTGCCACCAATGGTCAACGCCGGGAGATTAAACGCGTTTTGTGCAACCACCGGTAAAACGGCGATAATGCCCAGAAAAAGCGCGCCGGCCAGCAAAATGCGGCTGGAAACCTGCTGTAGGTAATGTTCCGTCGGCTTCCCCGGTCTGACACCCGGGATGAAGGCTCCCTGCCGTTGCAAATTTTCAGCAATTTGATCGGGTTTGAAAATAACGGCCGTGTAGAAATAGGTGAAAACAAATACCAGAACGAAATAAATAATGCCGTAATATATGGAGTTGTTAAAAAAATTCACCACGGCATTGGCAGCATCGGCCACCTGGACAACACTGGAACTCACTAAAAATTGCGCCAGGAGCGTCGGCAGAAGGACAAGTGAAATCGCAAAGATAATGGGAATCACTCCGGATTGATTCACCCGCAAGGGTAAGTGGTTTTTGATTGCGCCAATGGCCGCGGTGCCACGGGTTTGGCGGGCATAGGTAATGGGAATTTTTCTCTGGCCTTCGGTAATAAACACCACACCGGCGATCGTCACGATTCCGAGCGCCGCGAATATTGCCATGGTCAGGAGTTGCGTACTGTCGAACACGGCGATGAACTGTTGCACGGTCTGTGGCAGGCCGGCGATGATACCGGAAAAAATCAGGAGCGAAACGCCATTGCCGACTTTCTTTTCGGTGATCAGTTCACCCATCCACATCAGCAGCATACTGCCGGCAACAATAATCAGAAGAATTCTTGCCCAATCAAAAATCCCGTCAATGCCAAGAATCCCCTGACTTTTCTGTAAAAATGTCACGGTGGCAAAACCCTGCAGTATGGCCAAGGGAACGGTGGCTATGCGCGTATATTGATTGATTTTTTGCTGCCCACTGAGACCTTCTTTCTGCATTTCCTGAAAGCGAGGAACAATGGAAGCAAGGAGCTGGAAAATGATGGATGATGTTATGTAGGGTCCCACGCCCAGCAGCACAATGGAAAAATTTGCGAGTGTGCCGCCGGAAAAAACATTCAACAGGCCAAAAAATTGATTACTGCCCAGGAGTGCTTTGATCTGCTCGAGATCCACGCCTGGAATGGGAATATTCGCCGCAAATCGAAAAAGTATGAGCATGGCCAAAACAAAACCGATCCTCATGCGCAGATCCTTAATCGTCCAGATTTGTTTCCACTTATTCCACATAGTATTGGTTGTAATGTGGCGCTTTATTTTACCTTCTTTGATTTTGAACCAGGTTTTTTGGTTTCTTTTACGGTTTTACCGCCGGCTTCTTCAATTTTTTCTTTGGCTGATTGTGAGAAAGCGGCGGCTTTCACGGTAAATTTTTTGCTCATCTTGCCATCCCCAAGAATTTTAACATATTTGGTTGTTTTTTCTAAAAGTCCTGCTTCCACCAAGCGCTGTCTGTCAATGATCTGCCCATCAGTGAAGCGTTTTTCCAGGGTTTTAATATTCACCACGGAAAAACTGGGGCTTTGCCTCTTCATGCCCTTTTGCTTCTGGAGTTTCAGAATGGTTTGCTTCAAACCCATGACCTTCAGACCGCCCTTTCCGCCAGTACGTGACTTTTGTCCCTTCATACCGCGACCAGCATACGTACCGCGACCGGAACCACTGCCCCGACCAATACGGCGACGCTTCTTGTTTCCTTTCTTTGGCTGCAAGTTGTTGAGTGTAACTAACATATATTAACATTAACCTTATAGAGGCTTAGGCTGGCTTTGGCTTGGCTGCCCTGCCGGTTCAGCCGGCGTTTCTTTGGCTTCGGGTGTTGCTTCTCCATCTGCTTTCTTGACTTTGGACTTTCTTTCCGGTCTTGCACGCAGTGTGGATAAAGCCATAATCGTCGCTGCGACGTTGTTGATTTTATTTTTTGATCCCAACATCTTACTGACAACGTCTTTCAAACCCGCTATTTCCAAAGTGGGACGAACCGGGCCGCCGGCGATAATACCGGTACCTGCCGGAGCCGGCTTTAAAAGTATCCTGGCCGCGCCAAACTTTACCACGGTTTGATGTGGAATGGTTCCGCCTGTGATATGAATGTTGATAAGTTTTTTCTTGGCCTGATTTACGGCTTTATTCACCGCAGATGCAACATCAGCGCCTTTTTTCACGCCCATGCCAATGCGACCTTTGTGATCACCAACCACAACACAGGCCCGGAAGCTCATGCGCTTACCGCCGGCCATGACGCGTGTCACGCGGGCAATATCAATCACCTTTTGATCGAATTCACTGTCGACTTCTTTGCGTCCGCGACCACGTCCCCGTCCGCGACCACCACGACGATCTCCGCTCCGCCCGTCACCACCACGCCCCCCACCACCGCGACTGTTTCTGCCACCGCTGCCGACGCCGCCACGACCAAAAGCACCACTACCGGAAGACTTTGCTTCGGCAGGGGCAACGGCCTGAGCGGCGGATTTTGCATTATTCTGTTGTGCGGTCTTTGCTTCTGTCATAATATATACTATTCGTTAAAATACCAAACCACCGGCGCGCGCACCATCGGCAAAGGCTTTGACGCGTCCGTGGTACTTGTAACCGGAGCGGTCAAATACCACTCTGGTGATTTTTTTCGCTTTTGCCTTCTCGGCCACCAACTTTCCCAGAGCTTCCGCCTGCGCTATCTTACCTTTGATCTTCACTTCACGGGTGTGGGCACTGATCAGTGTTTTTCCTTCCGTATCATCAATAATCTGAGCGCTAAAATACTGCAGACTGCGGGAAACATGAAGACGCGGCTTTACCGATGTGCCAAAAATCCCGACACGGGAGCGTGCCTTTCGTCTCATCTTGGTAAGTTGTGCTTTGCGTTCCTTATTTGTCATAGGTGTAATTACTCCGCGGTTTTAGCTTGCTTCCCGGCTTTTCTAATAATGTGTTCATCGATGTACTTGATACCCTTGCCCTTGTACGGCTCCGGCTTACGGAAGTTGCGAATACGGGCTGCTGTTTCACCAACGATTTGCTTATCAGCTCCTTCGATAGTAATAATATTCTTTTCCACTTTGGCGGTTACCCCCTCAGGAACATCAAAGAGTATAGGATGTGAAAAACCCAAGCTGAATTCCAGTACTTTGCCTTTCAGGACGGCTTTGTATCCAACGCCGTTGATCTGTAATTTTTTTTCAAAACCCTTGGTGACGCCGGTGATCATGTTACTCACCAAAGCCCCAAACAATCCCCATAAAGAACGTTCACTCTTTTCTTCGGGATGTTTAACGGTGAGTTTGATTTCTTTTCCGGCAATATCAACAGTGACCGCCGGGTGCACTTCCTGCGAGAGTTCGGCTTTTGGCCCCTTCACTTTCAGTATATTGCCATCGAGCCCGGCTTCCACGCCATCAGGAAGGGTAATACGTTGTCGTCCGATTCTTGACATATATTTAGTATATTTCGCAAATTACTTCGCCGCCGAGGCTTTTTTTCTTGGCTTCTCTGTTGGTCATGAGCCCCTGTGACGTGGAAATGACGGCTCTGCCCAAACCATTCAAAACCACCGGCAGATTCTTGGCATCCCGATACATGCGCTGACCCGGAGTACTCAGGCGGTTAATGGCTCTGATGTGGGGTTTGTTGTTCTCATCGTATTTGAGTTTCACGCGAAAACTGTGCTCCTTTTCGTTTTTTTCGAGATGTTCGACATACCCTTCGCGTACGAGAATTTCCGCCAAATGATATTTCATTTTGGATAACGGAATCATAACCTCAGACTTTTTGCTTAAGCCTGCGTTTCGGATTCTTGTTAACATGTCTGCAATGGGGTCTGAAAACATACGTCTTATAGGTTAATTACCAACTCGCTTTGCGAATTCCTGGAATTTCGCCTTTATTGGCGAGTTCCCGGAAACAAATACGGCATAAATCAAACTTCCTCATGTATGACCGCGAGCGGCCACAACGCCAACAGCGCCGAACCATCCTCGAAGAGTACTTCGCGTTGCTTTTGAGGGATCTTTCTGATTTCGCAATCTGTGATTGTTTCGCCATGATTGTTGGTTATGCCTTACTCTTTTGAAATGGGAATCCGAATGCTTTCAGGAGCTGCAGTCCGGTATTATGATCTTTGGCTGAGGTGGTTATCGTGACTTCCAAACCGTGAATGGTTTCCAGGTCGGTGGACTTGATTTCCGGAAATACAATGTGTTCCTTGATGCCAATGTTGAGATTGCCCTGGCCATCAACCGACTTCGGGGGAATACCCCGGAAATCGTGCACGCGTGGCAGGGTGACATTTACGAACTTATCGATGAAATCATACATCCGGTCTTTGCGTAGGGTTACCTTGACACCGATGGGCGCATTGGCCCGAATCTTAAAATTGGAAATCGATTTTCTGGCCAGAGTTTTCACAGGCTTTTGACCGGTTATTTTTGCCACGGTGTCGGCAACGGTGTCCAAATATTTTCCGTCCTGCAAAGCCCGACCGGCACCAACATTGACCACCACCTTGGTGATTTTGGGCACCATGGCAACATTATTAAGTTTCAGCTCTTTTTTCAGAGCCGGAACGATTACTTTGGTGTATTTTTCACGAAGTCTGTGCATATGGATTATTTCTTGGTATCTGATTTAGGCGCCTCAATCGTCTGCTTGGTTTTCTTGGCAATGCGCACTTTGCGCTTATCTTCCAATATACTGAAACCGACGCGGGTCGTTTTATTGGTCTTCGGATCAACCAAGGCAACATTGGAGACATGAATAGGTGCGAAGAATTCGATTTTTTCACCGGCCTGTGCCTGTCCCTTGCTTGCCCGGGTCGCCTGCTTCTTCATATGCTTGATCGTTTTATTGACCCCCTCAACGACCAATTTTTCGAGTGCCGGAAAAACCTGGGTGATCTTGCCGGTCTTGCCCTTGTCTTTGCCTGATAAAACTTTTACTTTGTCGCCGACTTTCAGTTTCATAAATTTAGAGTACTTCTGGCGCCAATGAGGCAATCTTATTAAATCCCCGCTGCTTGATTTCTCTCGCGATCGGACCAAAGATGCGGGTTCCCCTCGGTTCTTTTTTGTCATCAACGAGTACGGCGGCATTTTCATCAAACCTGATATAGGTGCCGTTACTGCGACGATATTCTTTGCGCTGACGGACAATGACCGCTTTGACAACTTCACCTTTTTTCACGCCGGCATGAGGGGCTGCTTCTTTGACGGAAGCGGTGATGATATCGCCCAATCTGGCATAGTGCGGTTGAAAACCACTGCCAACATGAATCACACCCAGGAGCTTGGCTCCGGAATTGTCGGCAACTTTCAGTTTTGAGAATTTCTGTATCATAGATTTAGGCTGACTTGGTTACATCGATAACACGGAAATACTTGTCTTTGGAAATATGGCGCGTCTCGACAAAATTTACCGTATCGCCAACCTTGTAGGTATTTTTCGGATCATGGACCTTATACTTCTTCGAAGCACGGTACTGTTTCTCATAGATGGGGTGATTCTTTTTCATGTCAACCCGAACCACAATGGTTTTATCCATTTTGTCACTGACAACGGTTCCGGCGAGGGTTCGGCGATTTTTCTTGACTTCTGGCTTATTCATGGTCGTGTTTATTATAACGGGTCAAAATTCTGGCGATATCTTTCCTGAGATTGCGGATTTCCCGGACGGTCTTCAGATCACCCTGGGCTGCCTGAAACTTCTTCTGGCGCAGCGTTTCCCGAAGTTCTTTAAGAACTGTTTCCAGCTCCTTTTTTGACTTTTTGGCCAATTCCTTGATATCCATAGCTATTCTTTAATAACACATTTTGTCTGCACTGGCAACTTGTGCGTTGCCAAACGGAATGCTTCCCTGGCGGTGGTTTCGTCCAAACCTTCGACTTCAAAAAGAATGGTACCTGGTTGCACCGGAACAATATAGTGATCAACGGCGCCTTTACCGCTGCCCATGCGGACTTCTCCACCTTTAATCGTCACCGGATGATCGGGAAAGACGCGTACCCAGATTTTTCCGCCGCGCTTGAGAAAGCGGGTCATGGCCCGGCGTGCTGATTCGATCTGGCGGGCCGTTACCCATTTTCCTGTGGTAGCTTTCAAACCGTAGGTACCAAAAGCCAGCTTCGTTTTACGAACGGTTGGCCGCTTGATATCGGGGCGGTGCCACTTTCTGTGTTTTACTTTCTTGGGGGTGAGCATAGTCGTGTTTACACCTTACTTACGATTTCGCATATTTCCTGCCTTTTGACTGCCTTGGCGTTCTTTCCGAAGTCATCGGCTTTGGCGCCATTTCTCCTTCACCGGCAAATACTTCACCTTTGTAAATCCAGACCTTTACACCAATCGTGCCGTATGTCGTCATCGCAGCGCCGCGGGCATAATCAACATCAGCGCGCAGGGTGTGTAAAGGGAGGCTTCCTGAGCTGAGCATTTCCGAGCGGGCAATTTCTGCACCATCCAAACGACCACCAATCATGATCTTCACGCCCTTGGCGCCGGCTTTTTTGACATTTTCCATCGTGCGCTTCATAACACGGCGGAACGGCATACGCTTTTCGATCTGATCAATGATTTGTTGGGCGACCACCTGGGCATCGAGTTCCGGCTTCTGGATTTCCTGAATGCTGATGTTCAGCCTGATTTTACGACTGCCCATGTACTTCTGAATCACTTCTTTCTTGAGATTCTCAATATCAGCGCCGCCGCGACCGATAATGATACCGGGTTTGGCGGAGTAAATAATGACGTTCATTGATTGCGCGGATCGTTCAATTTCAATCTTACCAACGCCGGCTTCGCGGAGCTTGATTTTCAGGAAACGACGAATCTGCACGTCTTCTTTCAGGAATTGACGGAAGTTTGTTTTCGCAAACCACTTTGAGCTTGTCGTATAAATTGTACCCAGTCGAAATACTTTTGGGTGTACCTTTTGTCCCATAGTTCGTATTATTTAGCGTCCTTCTTAACTTCTGTCTTCGTCTTCGGTGCTTTTGCATGCGCGGCATTTTCACTGAGTATCAGTGTCACTATCGAGGATTTCTTCTGAATAGGAGTGGCCCGGCCCATGGCTTTGGGTTTCCACCGGTGTAATCTGAACCCTTCCGTCACAAAAATTTCTTTGACAAACAGATTTACGCGGTTCATTTTAAAATTATTTTCAGCGTTCGCAGCAGCCGATTTCAAAAGCTTGAGAACAGCCGGCGCTGCGCCCTTTTTCATAAAGGTAAGCTGCTTCTCAGCCCGCCCAATATCAAGACCACGGACCAGATCGATGACGAGCTGAACCTTGCTGGGAGAAACCTGGAGTTTTCGTAATATTGCTTTGACTTCCATACAATGCGTTATTTCTTGGCTGCTGGCTTCTTAGCGGCGGTAGCTGGAGCTGCTGGTGCGGCAGCCGGAATCTTGGCAGCGGCGGCTGCGGCCATTTCTTCCTCTTTGGCTTTTCTGCCACCATGAGCGCGGAACGTGCGCGTTGGTGAAAATTCACCCAGTTTATGACCAACCATATTTTCAACAATGGATACGGGAATGTGTTCACGACCGTTATGTACCGCAATCGTAAAACCTACCATTTCTGGGGTAATTGTGGAAGACCGTGACCAGGTTTTAATCGCCTTGCCATCACCCTGCCGGTGATTGCTGATTTTTTTGAGGAGTTTCGGATCCGTGAACGGACCACCTTTCTTCAGACTTCTTGACATAGTGTTAGGTTATTGCTTTCTCGTTGGACGGCGTTTTAAGATAAACTTCGCCGATTTCTTCGTGTGGGAACGCGTCTTCACACCCATGGCCCGCTTCCCTTGCGCTGTCTTTGGCTGTTTCAAACCAATGGGGTTGCGGCCTTCACCGCCACCGTGGGGGTGATCAACCGGATTCATGACCTTACCACGGACCGTTGGTCTGACACCGAGCCAACGCATTCTGCCGGCTTTTCCCAGACGCACGTTGCGGTGATCAGGGTTGCTAACCTGACCGATGGTTGCCATACAGTTTTTTGAGAAGATGCGGATTTCACTGGACGGCATTTTCACCTGGGCAAATTCTCCCTCTTGTGACATCAGCACGGCGCTGCTGCCGGCGGAACGGACAATTTTTCCACCTTTGCCTGGTTCCAGTTCAAGGTTGTGGATAGCCGTACCAGCAGGGATAAATTCCAGCTTCAGGCGATTGCCAACCTGCACGTCGATCTTTTCCGGAGATACCGTAATCTTTTGACCGGGCTTGAGACCGTCAGAAGCCAGAATGTATTTCCTGGTGCCGTCCGGATAGGCAATGAGTGCGATGCGAGCTGAGCGGTTGGGGTCGTATTCAATGGTTTTCACTTCAGCCTGTTTACTGTCTGATGCCGGATTCCAATCGATGAGGCGGATCATGCGCTTATGACCACCACCATGATGGCGAACGGTGATTTTTCCCTGCGCATTGCGGCCGCCCATTCTTTTTCGGGTAACCAAAAGGCTCTTCATGGGCTTCACCCGGGAAAGACCCGAGAAATCATGTCCACTGGATTTTCTGCGCCCTGGTGTGGTGGGCTTGTGTGTCTTTATACTCATAGTGTTATCTTATCGCCTTTTTTCAGACCCACGATCGCCTTTTTCCGCGCTTTCTGCTGACCATAATACGCACCAAAACGCCCATATTTACCGGCCTTATTGAGGATCGTGATTTTTTCCACCGTTACACCGTAGAGTGCCTGGAGAGCTTTGCGAATTTCAACCTTGTTGGTATGTGAAGTAACTTCGAAGGTATACTGATTGGACTTCTCTTGCAGACGGGTGGATTTTTCCGTGACTATATGACGCACGAGTGTTTTGTGCGCATCACCGCCATCTTTTTTAACTTCCTTCTTTACTTCTTTGGTCTTCTGAACCGGTGTCGTTTCTTTGGTGGGTTTTTCGGGTGCTTCCGGTTTTATTGACGCTGTTTTTTCCGACTTCAAACGGGGCTCAGGTTGCTGATATGGTTTGCTTTTTCCTTTCTTTCTAAATATATCGAGTAAGCCCATATATTATGATAAATAGGTGGAATGCATTTCTTCCAATGCGGCTTTGGAAACAATCAACCAATCCTTGTGAAGAAGGTCGTAAACATTGAGACTCTTGGCTGCAAGAGCGTTGACTTTCGGCAGATTGCGTACAGCACGGGCGAGTGTGCTTTGCGTTTTCGGTAAAACAATAACCGCGGCTTTCCCTTTCGGAGGTAACTTGGCAACCATATCAGCGATGAGTCTGGTTTTGGGTTTTTCAAAATTGAAATCATCAACAACCACCAACCTGTCATGAGCCAGTTTATTACTGAGCACCATAAAGAGTGCCTTCTTTTTGGCTTTTTTATTCATGGCAATGGTAAAATTACGGGTATTGCGTGGACCGAACGTAATGCCACCACCGACCCACAATGGGGAGCGGATCGAACCCTGGCGGGCATTGCCGGTACCCTTTTGTTTCCAGGGTTTACGACCGCCACCGCGTACTTCACCGCGGGTTCTGGTGTGCGCAATGGCTTCGCGCGCATTGGCTTGGTGTGCAACAACAGCCTGATGAATCAACTGAGGATTGAGCTCAACTTCCCACATCTTGGGCGGCAGATCAATGGTCTGCTCTGTTTTGACGCCTTCTTTTGTATAGAGAGTAACTTTTGACATACAAAGCATTACATTGAAATTCTTATGAGACCGCTGATGGCCCCGGGCACGGCGCCCTTCAGCTGAATGACATTTCTCTTGACATCAACACCAACCACTTCAAGATTGCTGACGGTAATTTGTTTATTCCCCATATGACCACCCATTCTGCGTCCCTTGATGACATTTTGGCGACCACCATCACCCAGAGAGCCCGGCATGCGCAGCTGATCTTTGTGACCGTGTGACTTTTTCCCACCGCGGAAACCGTGTCGCTTGACTACACCCTGAAAGCCCCGTCCCTTGTTTATGCCCGTCACTTTCACAAAGTCCCCGGGTTGAAATACGCCGGTATCAATCGTTTGACCGACTTTGATATCAGCATCAGCTTCCGTGCGAAATTCAGCAGTGTGCTTATATTTTTTTCCGTCTTTTCTGATCTGGGGTTTTTTGACGTGTTTGGCGGCATCAAAAGCGATCTGCACAGCTGAATATCCATCTTTATCCGGGGTCCTCACTTGAGTAACTTCGCATGGACCGGCCTGAATTTCGGTAACGCCAACCATATCACCGTTTTTGGTGAATACCTGGGTCATGGGTAATTTGTAGCCGAGAATGAATTTTTTCATATAAAAAACTGCGATTCTGTCAAAAGCACCTTACGACACACCCGCCCCTTGGGCTTTTGAAAAAGTCCCAGTTTCTTACACGTGTTGTATGGTTTTTTGGTGAAAACAATCTCCTGTCCACTTTTTTGCATCAGACTGATACCTTTGCAGGTCACTTTCTTTTGCGCAAAAGCAGGTTACTTTTCAACTGTTTAGGATTTCCGTGTTTGTGTGAAGTTCAAGGCAAGCGCGAAGAGTGAAGCGAGGTGTACTCAAATGTACATCGAGCAAGCCCCGCAGCGCTAACGCAGAAATGCGCACAAACGCGGAAATCCTACTACATTTTAATCTCAACATCCACTCCAGCGGGAAGATTCAGGTTGCTCATATCTTCGATCGTTTTGGCAACCGGATCAATGATATCAAGGAGTCTCTTGTGAACACGCATTTCATACTGTTCACGAGAATCCTTGTCGATAAAGGGTGACTTTATCACCGTGTAACGGTTTTTTTCCGTTGGTAACGGAATAGGACCCTTCACGGAAGCACCTGACCTCTGCGCCGTTTCGATAATGGTACGGGTGGCCTGATCGATGATCTTATGATCATAGGCCCGTATCTTTACGCGAATACGCTGGTGGCTGTTTTCCTCCCCTTTCTTGTCCGTCTGTTTAACCATGTTGATAAAAGTTCTTAAAGCTCATCTCAAAAATAACTTTGTGACGAAATTTCAGATTTTCGAGCGAAAAACACGAAGATTGAGGAGGAATAGCGACTGCTATGCTGACGAAATCTGAATGTTTTGCAGCCGAAAATCTGAAATTGGAGTAAAAGATTATTTTTGAGATGAGCTTTACTTTAGTGATGATATAAAATCATCAGACAACGAGCCGCGTACCAATCTGCGTTGGCACGCGGCTACATGTCTAACTATTTTATGATTTTGATAATGACGCCGGCACCGACGGTGTGACCACCTTCACGAATGGCAAACTTTTGCTTTTCTTCCATGGCAACCGGAGCAATAAGTTTTACTTTGAGGGTGGTATTATCACCGGGCATGATCATTTCGCCGGTGTTGATTTCGGTTACTTCACCGGTAACGTCCGTGGTTCTCATATAGAATTGCGGCTTGTAGCCCTTTACAAAGGGTGTATGGCGGCCACCTTCTTCCTTGGAGAGAACATAGACTTCGGCTTCAAATTCGGTATGTGGGGTAATCGAACCTGGCTTGGCTAAAACCTGACCACGTTCAACTTCTTCTTTCTTGGTGCCGCGCAGGAGCAAACCGGCATTATCACCGGCCACGCCTTCGTCAAGCTGCTTGTTGAACATTTCAATGCCGGTAATGGTGGTCTTCACGGTATCGTGCAGACCCACGATTTCGAGCTCTTCGTTAATGCCGACTTTGCCGCGCTCAATACGACCGGTAACGACGGTACCACGACCTTCAATGGAGAAAATGTCTTCAACCGGCATGAGGAAAGGCTTATCAACGGCGCGCTTTGGTTCTGGGATGTACGTGTCGAGAGCATTCACGAGATCAAGAACTGGCTTGGCGGCTGCTTCGTCTTTGGGATTTTCCAGTGCTTTTAAGGCAGAACCTTTGATAACTGGTACTTCATCGCCCGGGAATTCATATTTCTTGAGAAGATCACGTACTTCGACTTCAACGAGGTCAATGAGTTCCTGGTCATCAACCTGATCAACTTTGTTCAGGAATACAATAATATAGGGAACACCGACCTGGCGGGCCAAGAGAATGTGTTCACGGGTTTGGGGCATGGGACCGTCAGCAGCTGAAACCACCAAAATGGCGCCGTCCATCTGAGCAGCGCCGGTGATCATGTTTTTCACATAATCGGCGTGACCCGGACAGTCAACGTGCGCATAGTGACGCTTGTCTGACTCATATTCAACGTGGGCGGTAGCAATGGTAATACCACGCTCTTTTTCTTCGGGAGCGGAGTCAATTTGATCCACGCCTTTATCCTGGGCAATTTTACCGTTCGCTGCCAATACCTTGAGTATTGCGGCGGTCAGGGTGGTTTTTCCGTGGTCAACGTGGCCAATGGTACCGACGTTTACGTGTGGTTTAGATCGATCAAATTTTTCTGCCATAGAGCGTTAACTAAGATTTATACTTTTTTAATACGATGGATAAGCGCATAAAATCCGCTTAAATGTAGCATAATTATAACACATCTTTTTCATTTGGCAAGAGCTGGGCGCGGAAATCCTCGCCCACTCCCTTCTTGCATTTTTTTGCCCTATTTTAGCCAAGAAATTAATTTTACAGGCTTCTATGGCTGTTCAACCGGCTCAATGTAGTACTGCTCGTCTTTATTTTGCGCCTTGTTTGGGGCCTTCCCGCTGTCCTGTTTTGACCGAAATTCCGCTATGTCCTGATTCACCTTTTCCAACAGTTTTTCCTCATCGCTGGGCCTGGCCGGTTCGAGCGAACCTGGCGTGGTTGGTACGGGCTGATAGAGCGGCGCTGTTGACTGATGAAACGTGTTTTTCGCCGCATACATACCACTGTTGACCATACGGTCATATTCGGCAAATGGCGCTATCACATACATGGGTTCGCCATTTTCGACGATAATGAACTTATCCCCGGTTTTGCGCATGATGTCAAGAATTTTATTGAAGTTGTTCATACGTTTCTTCACATTATGAATTAATACCTTATCTTAGAGTATTACCAGCTTCTGTCAAGCCTGAGCGGGGCTATTTACCGGCTTTTTCTTTGATGGCGAGGAGAACATTATTTGGTACCGCAGCGTATTTGCCAAATTCCATAGCATAACTGGCCCGACCCTGGGTCATGGAACGCAACGTTGTCGAATACCCAAACATTTCCGCCAGCGGTACCATGGCTTTGATAATCTTGATATTGTTTCTGTCGATCATTTCCAGGATTTGGCCACGCTTGGCATTGAGATCACCAATAACATCACCCATGAAATCTTCGGGGGTGGTGACTTCCACTTTCATGATAGGCTCGAGCAGCACCGGCTTGGCTCTTTTGGCAGCTTCCTGGAACGCGAACGAACCGGCAATTTTATAAGCAGCTTCGGATGAGTCAACGTCGTGATAGCTGCCATCAAACACCGTGGCTTTAACATGAATCATGGGATAACCAGCGACAATACCGCGGGTCATCGCCTCTACAATACCTTTGGAAATCGGTTGAATGAATTCGCGGGGAATGGTACCACCTTTGACTTCATCAACAAATTCATAAATATCTTCGGCATCAGAAGGCAGGGGCTCCAGGCGGATATAGCAGTGGCCATACTGACCATGACCACCGGTTTGGCGCACGTATTTGCCTTCAGCTTCAGCTTTGGCCGTGATGGTTTCTTTGTAGGCAACCTGTGGTTTACCGACGTTGGCTTCAACTTTGAATTCGCGCTTGAGACGATCAACGATGATTTCCAAATGCAATTCACCCATACCGGAAATAACCACCTGGTTGGTTTCCTGATCGGTTTTGACACGGAAGGTGGGGTCTTCATCAGAGAGTGCGGACAGCGCCATGCCCATTCTTTCCTGATCCTGTTTGGTTTTCGGTTCAATGGCAATGGAAATAACCGGATCCGGAAAGGTGATGTTTTCCAGTTGCACGGGGTGTTCAGGATCGCAAAGCGTGTCGCCGGTGATGGTATTTTTCAGACCAACAGCAGCGATGATGTCGCCGGCGTAGGCCTCTTTGACTTCTTCACGGTGGTTGGCGTGTAAGCGGACCAGACGTGAGATGCGTTCTTTTTTGCCGTTCGTGGTGTTGAGTACATAGGAACCGGCTTCCATTTTTCCGCCATAAATACGGATAAAGGCCAGCTTGCCGACAAACGGATCAGTCGCAATTTTAAAAGCCAACGCAGTCAACGGCTTGTCATCTGCTGTTTCGATGGTGAGGACTTTGGTTTCATCATCCGGATCGGTTGCCTTAATTGGTGGCACGTCGAGCGGTGAAGGCAGATATTCGGTGACGGCGTCCAGGAGTTTTTGCACCCCCTTGTTTTTGAGAGCCGAGCCCGTCAGCACCGGGACGATCTTGCTGGCGATGGTGCCGGCCCGGAGGTGTTTTTTAATTTCCACCTCGCTGATTTCCTGACCTTCCAGATATTTGCTCATAGCGGCATCATCATTTTCCACAACGGCTTCAATGAGTTGGTTGCGATATTTTTCCGCCTTGGCTTTCATGTCGGCCGGAACTTCTTTTTCTTCGATTTCTTTGCCCAGATCATCTTTATAGTAATAGGCCTTCATGGTAATGAGATCAATAACGCCCAAAAAATTATCTTCAGCGCCAATTGGCAGCTGAATAGGATGGGCATTTTTGGTCAAACGATCGTGGATGGATTTGAGATCAGCATAAAAATCGGCGCCGGTGCGGTCCATTTTATTGATGAAACAAATACGCGGCACGTTATATTTATCAGCCTGATGCCACACCGTTTCTGATTGCGGTTCAACGCCGGCAACACCGTCGAAAATAACAACACCACCGTCAAGAACGCGGAGCGAACGTTCCACTTCCACGGTAAAGTCAACGTGTCCGGGAGTATCAATGATGTTAATGAGTTTCTTATTCCAAAAACAGGTGGTGGCAGCAGCGGTAATAGTGATACCACGTTCCTGTTCCTGCTCCATCCAGTCCATGGTGGCTTCACCTTCGTGCACTTCGCCGATTTTGTGGGATTTTCCGGTGTAAAACAAAATACGCTCGGTTACGGTTGTTTTACCAGCGTCGATGTGGGCAATGATACCGATGTTACGCGTATCTTTTAAACTGTATTCACGGGGCATAGTGTAAATTCATGGAGTTAATAATGTCGTACTGCAGTTGAAATATATTGATGGACTTAGCAAAAATACCTTTGAGGGAGCTCAGCAGTACCACCCCAGCAATGCGTGCTCGACTTCGTCTGCGCACCTCATTGCCGGGGACCCCGGCGACTGTCAGGCTTGGTCGCACTGCGCAGCAGTGGGCTGACAGGCGAACTGCGCAGGTGAGGCTGCCGCAGGAGCAGCCGAAACCGTGCCCGAAAAGGTGGTTTTGCTAAGTCCAAAAGCTACTCTTCTACATCAGTACAGGTTTCCTGGGTTTGGGAACTGGTCTGGCCAATCGTGCAACCCCAGGCGTCGTGCTCGGCGGCACTGCACACCAGTTGCGTCGTGGTTACCGCGCATTCACTCACGGGTTTTTCCACGAGTTGGTTGACATTGAATAGTGAGTAGTTGCGCGTTTCGGCACTGGGATGGCGTGATAATGAAAATTGATTCTCATTTATCCAACCATGCAGACCAAAGTACGTTTCTGCCGCCGGCACCTGCGTCGTGGCGCGCTCTATGGTCAGACTATCGAGTTTGTTGAGTGCATTGGTTTTCTGCTCCCACCAACCGATTTGCTCGGTTTTTTGGGCTTCATTGTAGTCCAGGAAAACAATCTTGGTATTGTTCGTCGTTGAACACAGTGAAACGATGGTCGCAGCTTCTTTGTCCAATTCTTCGTGCGTGGCGCTGAAAGTTTTGAACCAGGCGATATCCTGCAGTGACGTCAGATTATCGGTGCAGAAAGCCTGTTGCGTGTTTATGGTGTTGCTGCCTGTGACATTGCTGTTCGTGTTCGCATTCGTCGCCTCCGCTTCCGTCTCGCTGGCGGCTTGGTTGAGATAATCAAGGACATCAGAGTTCAGATCGCCAAGGACCGAATCGGCATTGGTGTTTTCGTT
This sequence comes from Candidatus Kerfeldbacteria bacterium RIFCSPHIGHO2_12_FULL_48_17, assembly GCA_001818775.1. Classification (GTDB taxonomy): domain Bacteria; phylum Patescibacteriota; class Patescibacteriia; order HO2-48-17; family HO2-48-17; genus 2-12-FULL-48-17. The sequence goes on along the minus strand of MHKD01000016.1, from coordinate 9,245 downwards.
GGCTGTCGTCGCAACATTATCGCTGTTCGTTGCGATTTTCTGACGAATCGATTGTACCGTCAGTGCCAGAAACGCGACGATGATAATCGCACCAACGACATAAGACATTTTTTGCATACCCCGATTTTTATTTTGATTAGTGACACGAACCTTTGGTACCCAGCCGCCTTCGGTTTTTGGACATTGTCCAGGCTTTTTGAGATGAGCTCTAGGCAAAGTGAGCGAATGCCCGGTTTGACTCGGCCATACGCTGCACATCTTCTTTCTTTTTCATGGCGCCGCCCTGATTTTGACTGGCATCAATGAGCTCCATAGCCAGACGCTGCCGCATGGGCATACCTTTTCTGGATTGGGCGCTGCCTATTAACCAGCGCAGAGCAAGCGTTAAACGACGATCCCCTTTGACTTCAACCGGCACCTGATAGTTAGCACCACCGATACGACGGGCTTTCACTTCCAGCAGGGGGGAAATATTTTTAATGGCCAACTCAAACACATCCATAGGCTTTTGTTTGGTCTTGGCTTCAATGATTTCAAAAGCATCATAGACAATACCCTGCGCGACGGTTTTTTTACCGCGCTGCATAATCATGTTGATGAGCTTGCTGATGACGGTACTGTTGTACTTGGGATCAGGCACTTGTTCTCTTTTGGGAGCTTGTTTGCCACGCATAACGGTTGTTGTGTATAAAAATTACTTAGCTTTGGCTTTCTTGGCGCCGTAGCGGGAACGGCTTTGCATGCGACCTTCAACTCCGGCCGTGTCATAAACGCCACGGACAATCGTGTAACGCACACCCGGCAGGTCAGCAACACGGCCACCGCGGATAAGCACGACCGAGTGTTCCTGCAGGTTATGCCCCATACCAGGGATATAAGCCGTGACTTCCATGCCGTTGGACAGGCGGACGCGGGCGATTTTCCGCAGAGCTGAGTTTGGTTTTTTCGGCGTCGTGGTACGGACGAGCAGGCAGACGCCACGCTTAAATGGGCTGCCCTTGGGCAGGATGCGGCGTTTACGACGCAGGGCGTTGAGCGTTGTTTCCAGCGCCGGGGTTTTCGACTTTTTCTTCATGGTATTGCGCCCTTTGCGCACGAGTTGATTGACGGTAGGCATAGTGTTGGCAGTTTGGCAGCAAAATTGCTGAGAAATTAAATAAACGTAGGTCGTATTCGGCGTTTATATTAGCAGAATTGAGGGCTTGCGTCAAATAAAAAGCGTGGGGTACGAAATTTTTTATTTTACAATAAAGCTAGCCCAATAACGAGTTGGTAGAGGTAGATGAAGACGGTACTGAGCAGTGAGCCACCGAGGAAAACCAGCGCGAGAAGCAAGTATGGCCCATATCTTTCCAGAAAAAATATGACATTTTGCTGGGAATACGGCAGCAGGCTGTAGAGAATTTTCGAGCCGTCGAGTGGTGGGATGGGAATGAGGTTGAAAACCATGAGCACGAGGTTGACCTGAATCAGGCTGACCACGAACTGAAACAGCAGGTTTTGTTGACCGAGATCAGTGGATAGGATGATAAATCTGAGGATGAGGGCGAAAATAATGACGGAAATGAGGTTGGCAAGGGGCCCGGCCAGTCCGACGAGAGTGGGGCCGAGTTTCTTGTTTTTGAGGGCAAAGGGGTTAAAAGGGACCGGTCTGCCCCAGCCAAAACCAACGAGAATAAGCATCAGGAAGCCGAGGAGGTCGATATGGGAGAGTGGGTTGAGGGTGAGACGACCGGCGTGTTCGGCGGTTTTATCGCCCTGCAAATGACCGGCCAGGGCATGGGAAAATTCGTGTACGGTTATAGCAAAAATGACGGCGAGGGCCCAGATAATAAATGTGAGGGGTTCTTGGAAGAGGCTTTGTAGCGGCATACTTGAAAGTAAGGTCAAAATGTGTTAGAGTAGCTTTATTATACAGTATTCTCGATATTAATCTATTTTTTTATGGCTCGCAACTGTGATGTGTGTGGTCGTGGCGCTTTGCGCGGAAATGTGCGTAGCCACTCCAATGTCGCTTCCAAAAAACATCGTAAAGTTAACCTGCAAATGGCGGTGATTGCTGGTGAACGGGTCAAGGCCTGTACTTCGTGTATTAAGACGGCCAGCAAGCAGATGGCGAAGTCGATTGCGTAAGTTGACGAGGAGAAAAAGAGTCTATACAATCGTAAATAGACTGGGCGTCACTCAAATGAGTGGCGTTTTTTGTTTACGCCATTTTCACTCCTTATCTGGGTCAAAAATATGGATATTCGCATAAATGGCGATGTTGAGAAGTTTATATCATCACTTGAAAAACCAACGATTGCTAAGGTTCTCCGGAGTATTGACCTGTTAGCGCGTTTTGGTTATCGACTTGGGCCGCCGCACAGTAAAAAGATAAAAGCTAATCTGCATGAGTTACGTATTCGTGGTCAACAGGAAGTGCGAATTTTTTATACTTTTCACCAGCGAACCATTATTCTCTTTCATGGTTTCATTAAAAAATCTCAGCGAATACCGACGCGAGAACTGCAGCTGGCCATCAGGAAACTTTATAGAGATTTGACATGATATAACATATACGTTATACTTCTCTTATCTGATTTTTACCTGAAAAAACATGAAATCCTATAAAACCCTCAAAAACCAGCTACTCACGGACAAACAGATTCGAAAAGCCTATGATGATTTAGGCCCTGAATTTGAATTGATCCACATGCTTATTGAAACCCGTATTCGTAAGGGTTTGACCCAGAAAGCATTGGCACAGAAAATTGGTACGAAACAATCGGCTATTTCCCGTCTTGAACGTGGGACTTACAATCCCACGGTTGCTTTCTTACGTAAACTGGCGAAGGCACTGGGCACGGATTTACATATTTCTTTTTCTTAATTTTTAAGAAAAAAAATAACCTGTTTGGTGTACAGGTTATTTTTTATTGATTGCCGAAGTGGTGGGCGGTTTTAATCCCCGAGCTCCGCTTCAAAGCAGGTTTTGCAGAAAATGGGTTCGGGTTGGTGAGACCATATAGTTTCGAAGGTGTTGGGGCAGCGGTCGGTGGCGGCGTGCTGGGGATGCCGTTTGGTGCAGTCGCACTGGTGCTGACGCAAAAATGGATTGAGGTAATGTTTGAGGCGGTTTTTGTGAGAACAATCTTGACATTCGAGCGGCACGGCGATGTGGAGGGCGCGGAGGATTTTAAGTTCCTGCGTGAGGATACGGTAATTGTTATCGCAGCTGGTGCAACGCAGAATTTCTTTGGTGATGGTGTCTGGTGTGGCGGGGATCTTGTTCGGAACTTTGTCAGGCGGTAGGGTTTCTTTGTTTCGTAGGCCAGCGGTTTCATCGTTCCACATAAAACCTTGTTTGCGTGCTTCTTCTTTTGTGAGTGGAAAATAGCGCTGTGCCATCGTCTCATTATAAGGCAGCAAACTTAGCTGCGTGGGAAAAAATTGGCCCCACTCCCCGCGCGCTTTCATATCGCTGATAATTTTCGCGCGCAATTTTTTATATGCTTCTTCCGAATATTGTTTATTGAGAATGCAAAACTTTTTCTTGCGTAAGCCGCTGCAACCGAAAAGATTCTCGGAATTAAAACAGAGATAGCAATAGTTGAGGAATGCGGCGTATTCCGAACCGAAAACGCCCAAGGAATACGTAACGTTCACCGATGTCGCCACCTGGTAGGTATTTTCCAGCCAACCCATGTGATTACAGCGATACACATCTTTGGAATTGAATACATCCATGGATTCGCCACAGTTTTGTGACTCCCAGACAATAATGCATTGACGAATATCACTGCTGTTGGTGAGTTCATATCCCGTGCCTTCGGTATTTTTTTTCCTTGCAAACCGCCTCGGATATTTGGCAGCGTGCTGCGTGAACTTTTGCTGATGTGCGGCCCATGACTCCCGTGTGGCTAGAGCTTCCGCGAGTCGGCGTTCGTATTCGGTTTTTTCCAGCGGTTCGTTATACCAATAGTACTGCTTGTGTTTCAGATTGACGCAACCGAAACAGTTTTGGCAATCGGTAAGATCGCGGCCGAGATAGCATTCCGTACATTTATCGCTATCCAAAAGTCCGGCGCATTTATAGCCGGTGTTTACGGTGACGCAATCGTACATGAGTTCACCGTAATCAACGTGCAAACAATTGGAACAATCTTTGGAATAACCCATCTGCTCGCAGTACACGCAACCAACGTCTTCGAGCGCAGAAAAAAGAAAATAACAATCTTTACAGTTCATGGCGGCATTGGTGTAGTCGCAGTTTTCGTTCTGGCCGATTTGCCAGAGGTTGAAAACCGGCACGGCCCGGGTGAGTTCTTTCATCTGGTCGAAGAATGGCCGTGCGGGGTCGTAGTCGCGGCCGTATTGCGTCGTGTCCCAGGTATCGTTGTACCAACATTCACGGCAATACACATGCGCTGTTGAAGCTTTGGAGTAGAGCGCGAGGATGGATTTATGGCATTTCTCGCAGGTGCGGCGGAAGAGGTTGCGCTCGTTGCGGAAAGCGAGGCGCTGCTTGAGATTGCATTCGCGGCAAAGTTTGGGTGCTGGCGCGTCAAAGGTGTCGAGAATTTTTTGATCTTGGGGCGCGATGGTGAATGTTTGGGCACACTGTTTGCAACTGAGCATAGTTATTGGATTTCGAGGTTGTAGCAGGGTTTGCAGAAGATGATTTCGCGGCGGGTGTCGTCGTAGGTGGTTTCGAAGGTGGTCGGACAG
>MHKD01000016.1:0-4527 GCA_001818775.1 Candidatus Kerfeldbacteria bacterium RIFCSPHIGHO2_12_FULL_48_17 | reverse complement strand
CACTGACGTTGATACAGCTTCATCGGATTACGCAGACGCAAACGGGCGGTGTGGCGACATATAAAACACTTCCGCGGCAAGGGCAATCGTTGCTGACGATAGAAATCGAGTTCTTGCTGAATGATTTTGTAATTTCTGCCACAACTCGTGCAGCACAAAATCTCCTTCACTACATCATCTTTGACTTCCGCAATGCTGTCGGGAATTTGATCGGCGGTCAGCGTTTCTTTGCCGGCAACATTGGGCGTGTTGTCCTGCCAGCGAAAGCCTTGCGCCGTTGCATCAGCCTTGCTGAGCGGATAAAAATCCTGTCCAAATGTTTCATTGTATCCAAATGGCGAACAATACGCTGGGAAAAATTGTCCCCACTCCCCGCTTGCTGTCATGTCTGCGATAATCTGCGCTCGCAACTTTTCATACTCCTCCTTGCTGTACTGTTTATTCAAAATGCAATATTTTTTGCCGCGTAAACCGACACATCCGAAAGAATCTTCACAGTTACTGCAGTAATCACAATAACGCAGCCCGCGCGATTTTCCCAAAATATTCACATTGAACGCCATGTCATACATCGGATTGGGATAGTCGGTGCACAATGTCACCTCATAACCGATTTCTATAAAATCAGCGCTCGTCACCCGGGCGCAATCTTTCATGTTGGTGCAGTGAAAGATGTTGGCGCAATTCTCCGAGCCGTGATCGAGGTAGGTGTTGGTGCAATTTTTGCAGTTGTAAATGTAATCGCCGCTGGAATCTTCGGTGTTGCGACTGTGATTCGGCAGATGCGGTTGCGTGAGGACAAATTCCTGAAACTGTCGGCGGATTTTTTGCAGTTGCGCGAAGCTGCCAAGGTTGGCGGCGTGCAACTTGGTTTCGTATTCTTCTTTGGTCAGTTGTTCGTTGAACCAACAGTACTGTTTGTTTTTCAGATTGACGCAGCTGAAACAATTGGTGCAGTTATTACAGTTGAGAAGAAAGGCGCTGTCGGTGCAGTTTTGACTTTCGGCCACGAAAAAACAGCGGTAACACTGCTCGCTGTTGGTGCTTTCGTAGCAGAGTTCGGATTTCATGGTGTTGAGGATGTCCATGGAGTTGTTGCTGTTGTCGGAAAATTCGGCGTAACAACAATTTTCATTCATGCCAGCGGAAAAAACCATGTAGCAATTTTTGAGATCCATCACAGCATTGGTATATTCGCTGTTTTCGAGGGTGCCAAGTGCCAGTTTGTGCGGGCGTGGAACCTGTTTTTGCAAGTCGTGGAATTGTTCGAAAAAGGGGCGGGCTGAGTCGTAGTCGCGGCCGTAGGTGGTCGGATCCCATTGATCAGAATACCAGGCGGCGTGATCATAGACTGGGCAAAAGGCGTCGGGCGCGTAATGACTCACGAGAGTTTTTCCGGTGAGATCGCAGGTGCGCTTATAGAGGAACATGTCGTTGCGGAAGGCAAACTGCCGCTGCCAGGAACATTCGTGGCAGGTGGTGGGTTCGGGGACGTTGAGTTTGGTGGTGACGGTTTTTTCGAGCCTGGAGATCGTGAAAGGTTGCTGGCAGATGGTGCATTGCATAGGCGTGGTATTTTTACGATGATTTGTTTTCATAATACGGACAAACGTAGGTTTTTGCAATAAATGAAAAACTCGTCTAGACATACTATTTAAACGAGTTTTTCTCTGATTATCTGGGCAATTTTAGGGTATAAAGCTGTCAACCACCACTCCATGGATCCAGTTGTCATTGTAGGCGTAGAAGTTGTGTTCGAGTACTCCATCTTTACTATACGTTGCCACAACAGGATTACTATAGGTGCCACTCCCGACCACAATTTCATCAGCACCATCCTGGTCAATATCATAGTTACTCACATAGACACCACCTCTATATGTCGATTCAAAAGCCATAAACCCGGCATTGAGTGCCGTTCCCTGATTATTAAATACACGAACATGGGGGCCACCGCCTTCACCGGGTACGGTTACGATTTCAGCCTTGCCATCGGCATCAACATCAGCTGCGCCAACACGAACCCCACCTCGGAAGTTGCTGTCATAAGCAAAAAAGCCAACGGTGTGAATGATGTTTCCGTACCCATCAAACGTCCGCACTTGTGGGCCGCCTGTTGGACCGGTACCCGTAATAATATCTTCGTCACCGTCGCCATCAAGATCGCCAAGGGCTATGGTCACGCCACCACGGAAATTTTCACCGTAGGCAAAGAAGCCCGGTGTGAAGATAACATTTCCAAGACCATCAAAGGTGCGCACCTGTGGACCACCACCAAAACCGGTACCCGTCACAATCTCCCCAAACCCATCGCCATCCAGATCGCCACAATCCACATACACACCCCCGCGGAAGTTTTCACCGTAGGCGAAAAATCCATTCGTAAGTTTCGGTGTACCGTACTGGTCAAAAACCCGAACCTGCGGGCCGCCACCTACTCCTGTTCCCGTTACGATTTCGTCATGGCCATCACCATCAAGATCACAGGCCGCGACATTTACTCCACCCGTAAAACTTTTATCGTAGGCATGAAATTCCCTTTCAAAGTCAGTTTCACCATTGCTTTCGCGTTCATAAAGTTTTACCAGAGGTTCTTTGCCGGGTCCGGCACCAGTGAGTATCCATTCCCGAGCTTGGTACCAAATGCTTACTGTCGACGCCTCACTGACATTGCCCAGATCATCTACCTGCAATAAGTAATAATAGTACGGCGTATTATCGTACACATTTGTATCAATGAAATCATCAATAAGGGTATTCGTTGTCTGCTTTATTATCTCAGAAGGGCCCTCCTGGCTGTTTGAGCGGAGAACATAGTACTCTTCAAAATATATATCATTATCGCTGCCATTCCATAAAACCCGGATGCCTCCGGCTGCTGATGCGAGCGTAAGATCAGGAGCATCATCTACCACCGTATCGGCATGATAGCTAAATGACTCCCTTGAGGATTCCTCACCATCCTGCAATGTTTTGACAATAAAATAAAAATCTTTGCCGTTCTGATTTTCCAAAATAGTCTCATCACTGACTGAGTAGGAACGACCGGTTTGTTCAGTGCCATCCTCCACCGGATCAGCGTCCTGATCAGTACCGAAATAGACGGCATAACTGATGTCCGAACCACTGGGTCCGGACCAGGTGAAGTACGGCGTAGTTTCATTGGTTCGTTCGAGCTCTCCTATTTCATGGCTTTTTTTGTAACCAGTCCAGGCACGAATGTTTGAGGGCGAATCTGGTTCTGTCGTGGTCTTTGGTTGTTCAGCTTTGGTGAGACCTGGTAAGAGGATAATGAAAATCCCCGCGAGAAAAGCTGCGAAGAAATACACCGGCGAACGCATCGTATGAGTCATATTTTTAGATATGGAATTATTATTCATAAAATTTATATTATATGGCGAGATTTTTTGAGGAAGAATGTCGCTTGGATCGATTTGATTGAAAAGATTATTCCTATAATTGCTCCAATATCAACTCCGTTGAAACCTTCATACCCCATGAGAGCAATAATAAAGGGCAGAAGAATGAGCACACTTGCCACCGCACTGTGTTTCTTTAAGAGAAGTGCGCTCAGGATGACTATAAGTAGTCCCAAAATAAATAGACTATACCCTAACCCTGGATAGTAATACCAAACGATGTAGACGGCGCCTATTATGAGAAAAGTTCCGGAAATATAGTAGAGAAGATGTTCTGCAGCTGCTTTATTTTCTATGCGTGCAGAAAGCAAGGTTTTCCAGAACGATGGCGTTGATTTTTTTGATTTCATTTTCGTCAGAGGTAACCTTTTTACGAATCTTTAACTATATTATACCACATTCAAAGCAAAGTGGACTTTTATGCATTTTTCATCCTTTCATTTTTCCGGCCATGGGTATGGCATCAGCTCAGAAATGGGAACCTGTTTTATGCCGTCAGCCTCTTCGATAACAATATTCACATCTATCCCCGAATGCAGGCTGCTTTCGTATATGAGCTGTTTGCAAATATGACAGTTTGGCCCGGTTATTGCCACAATCCTCTTTTCTCCATGGATAGCGGCATGGGCCAGGGCTGTTGCCTCGGAATGCATGGTGAGGGTTTGTGTTTTGGAAATATAGGAAACGCCTGTGTATATACTTCCGGACTCCGTCATGACGGCCACGGAAAAACCGTCGCCGCCCGTTGGGTAGGTGTTTTTGAGCGCATCATCGGCCGCTTTGTTGAGTTGCCTGCATTCTTCTTTCGTCAGCTCGTAAAATATTTTTCCTTTGCGATTTTTTTTGATCATAGTACTTCGTTCAGTCGGGGTAGCCGGACTTGAACCGGCGACCTCATGCACCCCATGCATGCGCGCTAGCCAACTGCGCCATACCCCGCGACGGGTCGACTGGCGACCCGGAAAAAAGACGCGCTTTCCACAGCGCACCCCATCTCTTATTCTCCTACCGATTCATCGGTACGCTTGTAATCCATGATCACATCTTTGCGTGCACCAAACCAGTGTTCAATCTCGTGCTGGGCTTCTCCCGGTGTTTCCGAAGCGTG
>MHKD01000015.1:22515-49353 GCA_001818775.1 Candidatus Kerfeldbacteria bacterium RIFCSPHIGHO2_12_FULL_48_17 | reverse complement strand
CAGGTGCCCATGCGTTCACGGGGTAAAATTTTGGCGTAATTGGAAGTGAAGCGCTGCAGAACGGAAATGTCCTTGTAGTCAACTTCCTTCAAAGCATGAACGCAAAAATGACAGTAGCGGTCGCGTTCTAAGGTCGGATTCTTTTTTTGCATAAAAGTAAATATTGTTATTAAAAGGGGATATCTTCGACGCGAATAACTTCTTCCGGTCCGCCGGCAGTTTCTGTCGGCGCCGGGGCCTTGGCAAACTGATCAGCTGGCTTGGCAGCAGCCGGAGCAGCGGCAAACGAACTGGCGCTCGCGACACCGGCACCGCCCGCGCCAACAGAAGCGCCATCCTGGCGACTGCCGAGCATAATCAGGTTATCAGCAACAATTTCCGTGCGATATTTCTTGACTCCGCCCTGATCTTCCCAGGAATGGGTTTCCAAACGACCTTCCAGGTATATCTGCTTACCCTTCTTCAGATACTGTGCGGCAATTTCGCCAAGTTTGCGCCAGGCGGTAATGTTGTGAAATTCCGTTTTCTCCTGCTTCTGACCGCTCTGATCTTTCCACTGGCGACTCGTGGCGATGGAAAACGAAGTCACGGTTTGACCGGAAGGAATCGTGCGTGATTCCGGATCGCGGGTCAGGCGACCGATGAGCATAACTTTATTAAGATCCATATTTTTTATTGTGAAAGATTAGAAATTTTGTGCGCCTTATTTTAACATGTCGTCATCCAGTATTTTATCCAATTTCTTATCAAGTTCTTCGAGGCTGACTTCCGGTTTGGCTTCAACGACTTTGGTTTCCTCCTTGGTTTCCACCGCTTTCACCGGCTCTTCTTTCTTTTCTTTCAATAAATCTTTGACCTTCACTTTGCCATCTGGCTTAGCCACACCGGCACGTTCAGAATCAGCGGCAGCGCGGGCTTTTTCAAACTCCTGACGACGCTTGGCCTGAATTCTTTCGCGCAAAGATTGCTGTTCTTCCAGTTCTTCAGCCGAACGCACCACGCGTTTGGTAATTAAAAAACGCAATACTTCGGAATTGAGTCGAAGCTTGCGATCGATTTCGTTGACATTTTTTGCCTCAGCATCAAAGAGAATATTCACGTAGGTACCGTGATGTTGATGCTTAATGGCGTAAGAAAGTTTTTTCTTACCCAAATTTTCTTCCTTCACAATCGTGGCCTGATTATCGGTGATAATCGTGCGCACGGCGGTCATGACATCAGGAATCGCTTCCTCCGTCACGCTCATAGGGACAAGATACAGCAAATCGTAATTTTGCATGTTTGCTTGGGGTTATGCCTATTCGTTTTGGCGGAAGTGAGGCCAAAACACGGGTAAGTATAAGAATAGGTCGTGGCCTGAATGTATCATAAAAAAGCGCTGAAAGCAAGCCCTGGGGGGCACAAGAGCCGCAAAAAAAGAGGCGCGCCTGCGAAAAACCGCTCAGAATTCACAAAAACCGCAAAATACCGCATAATAAGCCTATGAAAAACACCTACGCCTTTATTGCCGGCAATCACCCGGCCCTGTCAGCTGCTGAAATCGCATCACGCTGGCCCCAAGCCAAAATCAGCACCACGGGTGAAGTTATTTTTGTTGCGTCGAAAGCCGCCATCGAAATCGAGCCGCGGGCGCTGGAAACATTGGGTGGTAGCACCAAACTCATCCGCGTTCTGACCGGGGGGAAAAAACCATCGCCCCAGGAACTCCTGAAATATATACCGCGTGGCACCGGTAAAATCCAGCTCGGCATCAGCGTCTATCCCGAAACGGTGAAAGAAATAAAAACACTGCCGCTGGGATTGAGTATAAAAAAACTTCTCAAAGAAGCTGGCCATTCCGTGCGCGTCGTGACTGCGAAGACAGCGAATCTTTCCAGTGTTGTCGTCGAGAAAAATCACCTCCTGACGGACGGGATTGAATTGGTGCTGATAAAAAATGGTGAAACATGGTGTGTCGGCCAAACGATCGCCGTACAAAATTTTGAAAGTTACGGTCACCGCGATTACGGCCGTCCGGCGCGTGATGATCGCTCGGGCATGCTCCCGCCGAAGCTGGCGCAAATCATGATTAACCTCAGTGGCACGGCCGCAGCGGAAAAAACTGGGGCAACAAACGAAAACGCGAGCGCCAAAACACTGCTTGATCCATTTTGTGGTTCAGGAACGATCCTCCAGGAAGCCGCGCTCATGGGTTGGAAAGATATTATCGGCAGTGACATAAGTGATAAAGCCGTGAGCGATAGTAAAGCGAACATCGCCTGGCTCAAGCAGCAGTACAACGCTCCGCAATCCGCACATATCCAACTCCTGGCAGCACCCGTGGAAAAACTCGGGCAACAGCTGCGCCAACAATCCATAGACGCGATGGTGTTTGAAGGCAACCTCGGCCCGCCATCACCAACTGAAAAACAGGTACAAAGCGCACTCCCGCAACTCACCACCCTCTACGTCAAAACGTTCGCTGTCTGCGAGCAACTCATCAAAACCCATGGCACGATTGTGGCCGCGCTCCCCTCCTGGCAATTCCCGTCACGCGCCATCACCCTCCCCCTCGAAAAAATCATCCCCGTTTCCCTGAAACAAAAAACATTTCCCGGCCAAACAGCTCGGAAAACATTTCTCTACGGCCGACCCCAATCCACCGTCTACCGTGAAATTTTTGTACTTATAAAAATCCTTTAGCCACTTAATTAGCCGCTAATCTTTTGTGCTTCGCAAAAACCATACAATTCGCCTTTGTATGTAACACATTCGTGATTCACAAAACCCCATAATACAAATAAAGCAAAAATAACAATAGGTGCCATACCTAAATAAAATCCTCCCGTTCGTAAAAAAGATTTAGGCCTAAAATCCTTCAATTTAGTATTAATGTTTGCCAATTCAGTCGAATATTTTCCCGTGTAGTCAACCAAAGTTTTTTGCAAATCCTTCCAATCTTGTTTAATTTCATTCAAAAATTTTTGCTGCTGATCATCCATAAAATCATTATTTCAAGTGCTATGAAAAATCGAAGTAATATTTTTTATGGTAGTTTTGTATTCTTTTAAAAATTCCTCAAAAAAAGATTTCTTTTCTTTTTTTGTGCTCATAGAATAGATAGACTTCGTTTCAGAAGTAGTATAGTATGGCCTCTCAATAACAATTATTTGATCTGACATAATTTATTTTTTAATTATTTCTCCCAATGTTTTTACAATAGCTTCAGCGTGTTTTTGATCAACTATGATTGTTTCAATCAAAACTGCAGGAGCCGTTCGGAATGTCTGGGTAAAAAATGAAATTATAATATTACCATTATCTAATTTATTGAAATTTACAGATGTTGAAAATTTAGGAATACTACTTATAGGCTGGCCAAGCAAAATCTCTTGTTTTTTTGTACTATCTTGTTGATTATTTTCTATGCTCATATATCTTAGTATAGTTACTTACTTACCTGCCGTCAAATAGAAAAAAATTAGGCGCGCTCTATTTTCATTCTAACAGAAGGCGCTTATAAATCAATACCAAAGTTGTCCACCGGCGCCACAGCGACGGCGCAGGCAGTCCTCTTGAGGGCTCCTCCTTGCACACCGCGCCCCAACACTACACCCCCACCTTAAAATCCACGACATCCCCATCCTGCATCACATAATCTTTCCCCTCCGTGCGCAACTTACCCACATCGCGCGCTCCGGCCCACGAACCGGCCGCCAATAAATCGCGCCAAAACACGACTTCGGCTCGAATAAATCCTTTAATAAAATCGGTGTGAATCACCCCGGCCGCTTCCGGCGCGCAGGCACCCCGCCGCACCGTCCACGCCCGCGTTTCCGTCACCCCCGTCGTTAAAAACGTAATCAAATCCAAAACCCGGTACCCCGCCACGGCCAGCTGGTCCAACCCCGTCAACGTAATACCACTCGCTTCCAAATACTCCTTCACCTCGACCGCCGGCATACCCACCAACTCCGCTTCCAGCTTGGCGCACATCACCACCGGCCTTAGTGCGCGCAAACCCTCCGGCAGATCCGCCACCGCCACTCCCTCATCGGCATTCACCACATGCATCACCGGCTTCATCGTCAGCAACTGCAACTGCGCCACCAACAGCCGCTCATCTTCCTCGAACATCACCTCACGCGCCGCCTTACCCGCTTCCAAAGCTGCCTGCACCCGCACCAATGCCGCCGCAAGCAGCACCGCTTCCTTGTCACCGCTCTTGACCTTTTTCCCCAACCCCACGCGCCGCTGTGTCACCGTCTTCAGATCCGCCATAATCAACTCAACACCAATCACATCCAAATCCGCCAACGCGTCAACATGACCATCCACATGCGTCACATCAGGATCAGAAAAATGCCGCATCACATGACAAATCGCATCCACCTCACGAATATGCGACAAAAAGGCATTCCCCAACCCCTCACCCTTATGCGCGCCCTTTACCAAACCCGCAATATCCACAAATTCAATCGTCGTCGGCAAAATCCGCGCTGATTTGCTCATCGCAGCCAGTGGCGCCAAACGCTCGTCCGGCACCGCCACGACACCGACATTGGGATCGATGGTGCAAAATGGATAATTTTCAGCTGCGACCTGCTTTTTGGTCAGCGCCTGAAACAGGGTGGATTTACCGACATTGGGCAGACCAACCAAACCAACGGAAAATGACATAGGAAATATATAATAATGGAAAAGTAAAGTTATCTGTATTTGAAGGCATGCGGAGCGAGCAGTCAACAAATTACCGAAGCGAACGCAGGGAAAACCGGAACTGACCGAGCGAAGCGAGGGAATTCCGGAAGGCTTCCCAAGTGAGCGAGGATAATTTGTCTGCAAGCGCAGCCGGCTGAAAATACAGAAAACTTCACTTGTTGAAATCTTTATAAACCCTACCCCGAAACCCAAAAATTTGCAATTTTACAAAAAATAACTATAATGAGTCTCAAGTCTTCCTAACAAACACAAAAAATTATCTAATCTTAGAATAATTATGCAAAGAATCATACTCGACACCAACGTCCTCGTTGACGGCGTCCAAGACGAAAACAGCCATACCTACCGCATCATCAGCCTGTGCATCGAAGGCCGGGTTCAGGCTGTGCTCAGTCACCCCATAAAAAAGGAAAATGACCTACTCGCCCGCCAGCTGATCAACGATGAAGAATACCTGAATATTATTGATGATTACTACGACAGCGCTGATTTAATCCAGGTGAAAAACAAGACACATATTATTGAAGACGACCGCGAAGATGACAAATTCATCCAGGCCGCTCTCGATGGTAATGTAAACGTGATTATTTCCAGTGATCATCACCTGCTCGATATCGGCGAATTTCAAAACGTGAAGATTATGTCACCGCAGGAATATTGGAACTACTACAAATCACAAAACGGCGAAGAGCATGAGGAATGGCAGGAATGGCTACAGGGTATTGGGATACAATAAAAATACAAGGAACTGTCCCCAAATGACCATTGCCAAACTACGCTGAATCTGTTAGAATAGTATTATGAAAAAACTTAAATTTTCCGCTGAAGAAAGAACAAAACTGAAACACCTTGGCGTAGATGCGGTGATTCTTTTCGGTTCGCGAGCCATTGGTATGGCACGCGAAAAAAGCGATTTTGACATTGGCATTCTGGTCAGGGATCCAAAAATCATATTTTCTCCTGAAAAAAAAAGCACACTGTACGATCAGCTGTACGACATACTTTCCGAGAACATCCGCCAGCTTGTCAACATTGACATCGTCTTTCTGCAAAACGTATCAGCAGAGCTGCAGGCGCATGTGATGAAGCACGGCAAAATATTGTATGAATCCGATCCAAACGCCTTCCCGAATTTTAAGGAACAGGTTATGCTCCAATATGCCGATTTTGCTCCGCTCCGTACCATTTTTCAGAGCGGCACACTTTCCCACATTCAATAAATATGAGACATCTGGAAAAAGACATCACTATAAGACGCATCAGCGGGATACAGAAGGATATCGCCGAACTCAAAAAAATCAGTCAGAATCCTTTTGAAAAATTCCGTTCATCAGATGTGGCGTTCAAACTGACACAATTCCATCTCCATCGGGCATTGGAAGGTATCTTTCATATCGCTGCCCACATACTCTCCCGCATACCAGGCGCACACGCGGTAACGTATAAAGAAATGGCCGCGCAATTGGGTGAGTTTGGTATCCTCGACAAAAACTTCATCGAAAAAAATCTTGTTCCGATGGCAAAATATCGCAACCGTCTGGTTCATTTCTATGCTGAAATTACGGAATCGGAAATGTATGACATTCTGCAAAAGCATCTGGGAGATTTTGACATATTTCTCAGCGCGATAAAAAAAGTCATGCAGGAACCGAAAAAATTCGGGCTGAGTATTGAGTGAAGTGCATGAATGGCTGGAGGCCATCGGCATACAATGAACAAAATTCACAACTTATTTATTTTATACGTTTATGAAAAAATATCTTTTTGCCGTACTCTTGGGAGTACTGTCTTTTGCTGCTGCAGGTTGTAGCAACATCGAAAATGGATCAAAAAATTCAAACACAAATCAAAACAGCAACCAAACGGCGGCCACAGACAATGAAACCAGCGAGACTAATGTAAATACCAGTGAAGGCGCGACCACAGAAAAAACAGAAAAACCGGAACCCCGTGTTTTAGGCACTGATACCTACGTCAATGAAAAGTTTGGTTATTCGGTGAAACTGCCAGCAGATTGGATGATCAGCGAAAAATACACCGAAACAGATGAAGGAAGACAGGATGCAACCATTACCGTTGCCACCACAGATTTTGCCATGGCCTATAACGACGGTTTTCCTGAAGGCACGGCCAGCGGTGCAGAATTTGTGGTAATGATAACCAAACCCTCAACATTTAAAACCTTCGACGAATTGACACGCATATTTGAAGATGGCCAAGACTTTCATTATGAAAAAAGCGAGGACATTGCGACATTAGCCGATGAACAGGCGGTACACCATATACTCGATTATTATGAAGACTACCACCTACTCCACGGTGATGAGCAATACGATATTATATTCCGCCATGCGGAAGAAGGCGGCGCTGAATTTGAAAAGATATGGGATGATGCGCTGGCAAGTTTCAAATTTCTAGACTAGAAAATATAACAAAAGGGATGTGGCTACAAATTTTGTCGAACGCGTGTGCTCTACGCGAGACGAGACAAAATTTCGTACCTCACCCTTTTTGATATTGGTGTTATTACTCGCTGCGCAATTTCAAATGCAAATCCTTCAGCTGTTTTTCATCCACTTCACTCGGCGAACCGGACATGAGGTCTCTTCCCTGACCATCTTTTGGAAACGCATAAATATCTCGGATTGAATCTCAATCATTGAGGATCATGAGTATGCGATCGATACCCGGGGCATTTCCACCATGAGGTGGAGCGCCGTATGAAAAAGCTTTGATCATAGCGCCAAATTTATTATCAACCTGTTCCCTGGAATAACCGGCGATACGAAAGGCCTCATACATAATTTCAGGACTGTGGTTACGGATCGCGCCACTGGAAACCTCAAAACCGTTCAATACCAAATCATATTGCCAGGCTAAAATATCCAAAGGCTTATCTTCTTTTAAAGCCTTGAGTCCGCCCTGGGGCATGGAAAATGGATTGTGGGCAAAGTCTATTTTACCGGCTTCGATTTCAGAATAATCATACATAGGAAAATCAACCACCCAAAGCCAGGCGGCTTTGTTGTTATGTTTCAGATTCAGCCGCTGAGCTGCTTCATTTCTCACTGCCCCAAGAATGGAACAAACCTTTCTCCAGTCATCGGCGGCAAAAAACGCTATATCACCATCTTTCATCCCCAGCTTGGCGGCCATTTCTTCCATTTTCTCTTTGCTCACAAATTTGGAAAATACTGCGTTCAGTCCATCATCTTTCGTCATATAGGCCAGGCCCTTGGCTCCCTGCTTTTTCGCCAACTCAAGAAACTCATCAATTTCTTTGCGGCTGAACTTCGCCCCTCCGTCTATCTTCAGCGCATGCACCACGCCGCCTTTTTCCAGAGCATTTTCAAATACGGAAAATCCACAGCCTCGAACCAGGTCATCTAATTTTGTAATCGGCAGTTCAAAACGAAGATCAGGTT
Source organism: Candidatus Kerfeldbacteria bacterium RIFCSPHIGHO2_12_FULL_48_17 (assembly GCA_001818775.1). Taxonomy (GTDB): domain Bacteria; phylum Patescibacteriota; class Patescibacteriia; order HO2-48-17; family HO2-48-17; genus 2-12-FULL-48-17. The sequence continues at coordinate 41,227 of MHKD01000015.1, read as the reverse complement.
TATCAGAACCATAGCGCTCCATAGCTTCCTTCCAGGATAAACGCACAAAACGTCCACTAGGAAGGAGATTCGAAATCTTTTTGGAGCTGAACTGAGCGGTGAGGGTTTTCATGAGCGGGTCCATTACCATGAAAATATCCTCCTGATTTACAAAACTCATTTCCATATCCAATTGATAAAATTCACCGTAATGTCTGTCCATTCTTGGATCTTCATCGCGGAAACACGGAGCTATTTGGAAATATTTATCCAGTCCGCCTACCATCAAAAGTTGTTTAAATTGTTGCGGGGCCTGAGGCAGGGCATAAAACTTACCGGGATAGAGACGTGAAGGAACCAAAAAATCTCTGGCTCCTTCAGGTGATGAATTGGCCAAAATGGGAGTTTGCACTTCGGTAAATCCATTTTCATGGAAATAAGAACGTATAGCGGTAATAAAATTATCTTTGGTCATGAGCATTTGCTGGAGTTTGGGACGGCGCAAATCCAAAAAACGATACCTTAAACGCAGCGCCTCATTTACTGAACTTGCTTTGTCATCACTCAATTCAAACGGCAAAATCTTTGATGTATTCAAAATTTCTATATCCGCAGCCTGAATTTCAATTTCCCCGGTTGAGATTTTTTTATTTATCGTAGCTTGCGAACGAGCCTTTACCAGGCCCTGTATTTTTAATACCCATTCGCTGCCGATGGTGTTAACGAGGGTTATTATGTCTTTGGTATTGTGCTTGGGATCAAAAGTAATTTGGGTGATTCCGTAACGATCACGCAGGTCGATAAATATCAAAGCGCCGTGGTTGCGAATACCATCCGCCCAACCGGTTAACGTAACTTTTTGACCAATATGTTCCTGCCGAATTTCGCCGCAAGTATGTGTTCTTAACATGGGATGTGTTATATACCTTTTAATGTGCTTTTATACTAACAAAACAGCCCCCTACTGGCAAACAAAGGCCTTGACAAAGGAGGCCGCCTTACTCGAACATTTCTCTATTCCTGATGCCCCTTGCTGTGCCGCATCGCTTCCCAGGTATTTTCCAGCAACATCGCCACGGTCATCGGGCCAACGCCTCCTGGCACCGGTGTTATAAACGCCGCCAGCTTGGACACATTTTCATAATCAACATCACCAACGACGCGGTCGCCCACCTTATTAATCCCGGCGTCTATCACTATCACACCTTCCTTCACCATATCCGCCGTAATCAAATTCGGCTTCCCCACCGCCACTACAATCACATCCGCCTTCCTGGTATGCACACGCAAATCACGCGTCAAAGAATTAGCAATCGTCACCGTTGCCCGCTCGTTCAACAGCAGCTGCGCCGTCGGTTTGCCAACGATATTACTCGCCCCAATCACCACCGCATCTTTCCCGCGCAAATCAACCCCGGTACTGGCAATCAGACGCATAATTCCCTTGGGTGTCGCCGGAGTCAGCGCCGGGTAGCCAACGGCCAGCAGACCAACATTAGTGGGATGAAAACCATCCACATCCTTGGCCGGATCAATCCGCTGCAATATATCAATATCCTCAATGTGCTCCGGCAGCGGCAACTGTACCAAAATACCGTGAATCTTACGGTTCTTATTCAACTTATCAATTAATTTCACCAATGTTTTCTGTTTCACATCTTCCTCAAATTCGTAGGTTTCCAAATACAAACCAACTTCCTGCGAAGCCTGTTTCTTAAAATCAATATACATCCGCGATGCCGGATCATGGCCAACCAAAATAACCGCCAAACCCGGCTTGGTGCGCGAGTCGGCAATTTTAGCCCGCAGCTCCATACGGATATCCTGCGCAATACCGGAACCATTTAAAATTTTCGTAACATTTTCCATAATAAATTATTTGAGTAGACTTTCAGATTTGCTGGAGTTCGAGGAAGACATGAGGAGTGAAGTGAGCTGTATTGAAACATACAGCGAACGAACCCCGGAATGTCTGACGATGAAATACAACAAATATGAAAGTCACCTACGCGAGCAGCTCCGGATGAATCGGAAACTGTTTGGCCAGTTCGCGCACTTCACCCCGTACCAACTCCAATGCCGCTTCATCATGCGCCTTCGTCAACGCCCGCACAATCAAATCCCCGACTTTTTTCATATCATCTTCTTTCATGCCGCGTGTCGTCAAAGACGGCGTTCCCAAACGCACTCCCGAAGGATCAAACGGCGTGCGTGTATCAAATGGCACAGTATTTTTGTTCACCGTAATACCGACACTGCCGAGAATATTCTGCGCTTTCTTGCCCGTCAAACTCAACGGCGTCACATCCACCAACAACAAATGATTATCCGTGCCGCCGGTCACCAAACGCAAACCTGCTGCCGCAAATACCTGCTCCAGAACCTTGGCATTTTTCACAATCTGCTGCGCGTAATGCTTAAATCCCGGCTGCAGCGCTTCACCAAACGCCACCGCTTTACCGGCAATCACATGATCGAGCGGACCACCCTGCAAACCCGGCATCACACTTTTATCAATCGCCTGACCCAATTCAGCCTTGCACAGAATCATCGCCCCGCGGGGGCCGCGCAGCGTTTTGTGCGTTGTTGTCGTGATAATATCCGCATACGGAAACGCATGTGGATGAACACCCGTCACGACCAAACCGGCAATATGCGATAAATCCGCCACCAACTTCGCACCCACTTCAGCCGCAATTTCCCCAAACTTGGCAAAATCAATCGTGCGCGGATACGCCGTCGCCCCAGCCACAATCACCTTGGGTTTATGTTCACGCGCCAACGCAGCAATCTCATCAAAATCGAGCAGCTCTGTTTTTTTATCAACTTTGTACTGCACCGGACGAAAAATCCGACTCACCGCGCTGACTTTGTGACCGTGCGTCAAATGCCCACCGCATGTGAGATCCATGCCCAAAAAAGTATCACCCGGATTCATCACCGCCAAATACGCCGCCAAATTCGCATCCGAACCGGAATGTGACTGAACATTGGCATGATCAGCACCAAACAAACGCTTCGCCCGATCAATCGCTTCAATCTCAATCTTGTCGATAAATTCATTACCGCCATAATAACGCTTGCCGGCATAGCCTTCGGAATATTTATCCGTCAACGGACTGCCAACGGCTTCCATCACGGCCAGAGAAGTATTATTCTCCGAAGGAATCATCTCGAGGCCTTCTTCCTGGCGACGAATTTCCTGCATAATAAAACCGGCAATAACCGGATCGGAATGCTGGATATGTTTCATGTGCATAGTTGTGGCGTTAGGAATACCGTTAAAAACCCGACCGTAAGGCTTTGTGATGGGCTAAGGTCATGGCCAATTACCCCATTAGTTTAGCAAAAATCGCCGCACCGCGCCAACCACAAAAAATTGCGATTTACGGCTAAAAATAGTATAATAACACCTCAATAATCATATAACCTAAACTCAAGACTATGGCCATCGCCAAAGAAATATTCAAAGCTTACGACATTCGCGGCATCTACAATAAAGATCTCACCGATGAAGTCGCCTACCGACTTGGCCGCGCCTACGTTGCGCTGAGGCGCAAAGAAAGCAAAAAAACGCGCTTCACATTTATGGTAGCCGGTGACATGCGCGCTTCCACGCCGGCGTTGAAACAGGCGCTGATTCGCGGCCTGACGGAAGGCGGTGCTGATGTGGTGGATGCCGGAGTCAATTCCACACCGACATTTTATTTTGGCGTGGCATTTTTTGGGTACGACGGCGGTATTATGGTTTCGGCATCGCATAATTCAGCGGAGTGGAACGGTTTTAAAATCGTCCGGGAAAAATCAGTGCCCGTGAGCGGCGACACGGGAATTCATGAACTGTATGAAATGGTGGCGGCCAATGCTTTTGGCGCCGCGGGCGTAGGTGCAGACGGAAGCGGAGGCGAAAAAATCGGCAGCGTGACGGAAAAAACCGACGTACTCACGACACAAATTCAGGAAGATCTGAAAATGGTTGATTTGAAACAACTGAAACCGCTGAAGATCGTGGCTGATGCGGCCAATGCTGTCGGCGCACTCTACATGGAGGAACTTTTCAAATACCTGCCCTGCAAACTGATACCCATGTACTTCGAGCTCGATGGAAATTTTCCCAATCACGAAGCTGATCCGCTGAAGGAATCCAATCTCGTTGATTTAAAAAAACGGGTCACAGCCGAGGGCGCTGATCTGGGAATTGCGCTGGACGGCGACGGTGATCGCATATTTTTTGTTGATAACAAAGGGAAAAGTATACCGCAATCCATCATCCGTGGAATTTTATCGATGATATTCTTACGTGAAAAACCGGGTGCGAAAATCGCCTACGATATCCGCCCCGGGCGTATTACGCGCGACATGATTATAGAGAATGGTGGCACACCGATTGTAACCAGAGTCGGTCATTCGTTAATTAAGGAGCAGGCGCTCAAGGAAGGCGCCTACTTTGCCGGTGAATCTTCGGGACACTTTTTCCTGAATCAAACCATCGGCTGTTTTGAAATCCCCACGATCGTTACGCTGAAACTGCTGGCGGAATTTTCACAGACAAAAAAAACGGTGGCGGAATATATCGCTCCGTATAAAAAATATTTTCAGTCCGGTGAAATCAACTCACAGGTCGAAGACAAACTCGCAACGCTGAAAAAAATCGAAACCACCTACGCCGACGCAAAAATCGACAAACTCGACGGCATTACCATAGAATATGACGACTTCTGGTTCAATGTGCGTCCATCAAACACCGAATCAACCATGCGCCTGAATCTGGAAGCGCGCAGTCAGGAAACGTGTGACGAAAAAACAAAAGAAGTATTAGCAGTCATAAACGGATAATTGGCTCCAAGCCCAACATTCGTGGGGCATCCAGCCGTCCCGACGGATCTGCAATTGGAGTAAAATATTTTATTTTTGAGATGGATTCTAACATCAACTACCATCAACTACGTTCCTTGGGTATTCCAATAATTACTTTGTCCTTTTCAGTATAAGGGATGATTGTTGAAAATAATTTTGACATGTTGTACGCCAAAGAAATTCTCAATTCTTTTTTAAAATTTTCACTCAAGACCTTTGCTTCGAATTCTTCTGGAGTCAAATTCTTTAACTTGTCATAATTCTCCTTTCCGATGAATTGAATCATTGCCGGGTTATCAAAATTTTCCGGCGTTAAATTTCGTATAATCAAATCTGCCCTGTTTAATTTTTGATATGCTATAATTTCATCGAGTTCAGATGGCGTAAAACTGATTTGCTCGCCACTTCCTTCCACTTTACTGTATTCCGTGGCACGTTGCTGAAAGTAATCTGATGAATCTCCTCTCATTGAAGCAAGATATCCTTCAAAATCTTTTATCATTCTCCGAGAGCTGGTGAGATGCTTACTTTTCAGAAGAGCAGGTTGTTTTCCTAAAGCTCTGAGATGTTGATCATTTTCGGCATCTTCCCCATATTTTTTTATTGAACTTCCACCCATTCTTGCATAAATATCTTCACGAATAGCGAAATTTGCACCTTGCAAACCACCATCAAAAGCCCTTAAAAGCAGCTCACGCATCCCTTCCAACCGCAATTTCTTTGCAGCTTCCTCACCCAATACTTTTTCTAAATCGTGATCAAAATCAACACCGCCCCCATAAGCTGCATCACTGTAATTATTTGCCGCGTCAATAAGTTCACCCACATATCCTTCATCCATAATAGTGTCCGCATCGCTGCCAGCGATGTATAACGGTTCTTTTTCCGCTTCCGCCTTCTGTCTGGCGAAACTTCTCGCAAGCGCGAGATCGCTTCCTAATTTCCTCGCCCACCCAATACCACCCTTATCGTCGCTGAATTCTTTAAAAATCGCGTGAATATTGAAAGTCGGATTTTTCTTTTTGAATTCATCTATTGCCTGGAGTGTTTCCTGATTTGATGATTTGATTTCTTGGCTTGATGATTCTTTCTGATTCACCACGATAACGACTTCAAATACCTCCGGATCCATGGCACTTCCATCTCCATTTTTTTGTTTCACAATTGATTCGAGCGTATGCAAAATATCAGGTCCTTCCTGGCATGAGGGAATAACCAAAGAAAGACGGCAGACGTCTTTCATCTGCTCAATGTGAAATTCTTCCACCATTTCATTCAGTCCGTTTTTTTCGATATATTCACGAATCGAGGCTTCTCCATTCCTGAATTCCAAACTATTGAATTTTTTATATTCATTTCGAACAAAAAGTAATTCTTCTTCCATTTTCTCTTGCAGCGCACGAACGGATTCCTGATTACCGTTTTTTTCTGATTCTTGTATAGCTGCAGAATATGTATTGTGTATTTCCTGATCCCTTTTCTCTAACTCTTTCCTATTAGGTGTGGCTGTATCTTCAAAATTCGCTTCTTTATTAGGGAGAACTTCTTCAGCTTCTGGTTCAATGGGGTGTTCTATTTCTTGAGATGGCAGCTTTTTTGGTTCGTTTTCCGGATTTGTCATAGTATCTTTTTTAGCTCAACTTTACCTTTGATATTTCTTCAATTGTTGGGAATATTCATCCGCTTCTGACTTAAACGTCTTTATTTCCGTAATGAGATTATCCAGATATTTTTGCTTACCAAAAACCTTATCGGTATTTTCCTTAAAAACATTTATTTCTTCCCATGTTTTTGTGACGACATTGCTTATAGCCTGCGACTCCTTAATGCCCTTTTTTACTTCTCTTAAAGACCGCGTCCAAAAAGCTGGATCAATAATACCATCTTCATAATCTAGTATTTCTTTAATCTCCCGATCACTCTTCCCTTTGTATCGTTTCCTTTCATCTAATATTACATCACCTGGACCATGTTTTTCGGTAATTTTTTCTGACTCCAAAGATTCAAGATCACTTTTCCATTCTTTTAATAAATTTCTTGTCCTTGTCTGAAGTTTATCACTCATAAGTTCTTGCCATATTTTTTTCACCTCTTTGCTGTCAAATCCTTTGTCGCTCACAAGTTGCGCAATCTCTTGCGATGCAACAAGATTCGAAAGTTCTTCCGCTCTCCTAAGAAGTTCAGAAAAATCAATCGAATTCAGTGTTTTTTCCACTTCTTCAGAAGCATCTTCTCCGAGTTGATAATCAAGCATTCCCATTAATCTTTCATCCGACAGCCATTCCTCCCGGAGACTTTCAGTAAGCCGCTGCACATACTTCTCAGGTAGGCCGATTTCTAAAGACTGTTCGGAAATTATTTTGAGCGTACCCTCTGCGGCATCAAGTGACTGTGATACCTTTATGCCCGTGGCCTCTTGCGCCTCAACCACTGACCGAATAACCCCCTGAAAATTTTTTCTGCATATATTTTCAATTTTTCCGCCCAATATATCCTCATTACCAACGATCAGTTGTTCTAAAATTTCTTTCGCTTCTTTCTTGTTTTTAAAGTCTGCCGCAAATTCCTCACTTACTGTATTCATTGCTTCCTGGATCATATCTTCCTCTCCTTTGATAGGGTTTTGACTTAAGGCGTCAAAGTATTCTAAAAAGGTTCGAGCCATGGTTTCTTTTAACGGTCCGTCGTCTTTTTTCTTTTCCAGAGTAATTTTATTCTTATCAATATTTTTGTCTTGCATTTCTCTGGCAACCGAAAACAACGAGGTTGTGTTAGCTTGATTGTTTTCAACCGAAGCTTTCTTTTCTCTAAAACTCTTCTTCCAGAAATCTATCTCCTCCTGTTCTTTCGTTTTTAAATCTTCATGCCCCTTATACTTTTCATGAATAGCAGCGATTTTTATGTTGAGTTCTTCCTTGGTTGCCGGTACTTCATCATTGTTCAAATTCTCCGGTATCTCACTTTTCCGACTCCCATCATCAGCATCCGCTGTTTCCTTTAAGGAATCTTCTTGCCCGTCTTCATTTTTCTTATATCCGGGATCCGAAAGAAAAAATTCAAAATCTTTTTCTTGACTCATAAAAGTGAATTTAACTTATTAGTTAAAATTGAATGAAAGCGGGCAAAGTCTGACATATTCAACCGGCCATCCTAAACTGTCGGCCGTAAAAACGGCTTCACGGCTTTTTTGAATTGATTGCCACGGTCGGCATAGTCTTTGAATATACCAAAACTGGCGCTGGCTGGGCTGAGCAAAACAATATCATTCTCATCAGTAAACTGCATCGCTGCCTTAACGGCGCTTTTCATCGTTCTTACAAAAACATAGGGCGGCGGACTGAACTTGATACTGGCCTGTTTCAGAATTTCTTCCCACAAACGCGCGCCGGTGGTTTTAAACAGCACCAAAGCCTTGATTTTATAATGCAAAATCAATTTAGCCAGTTCGGCAAAATCCTGATTGCGCTCATGTCCACCGGCCAGTAACACCAGCTCTTTACCTTCAAACGACTGTAAAGCCGCAATCGTGGCTTCCGGCGTGGTTGATAAGCTGTCATTATAAAAAGCAATATTGTTTTTGGTAACACCGACAAACTCAAGGCGATGTTCCAGCGATTGAAATTCACGCAGCATTTTTACGATAACTTTCATAGGCACGCCAAATTCCCGACCCAGTATGATCGCCGGCATAACATTCTGGAGATTGAAACGTCCCTGCAGCGGCACATCATAGGCCGCAACAACTTTCTCAACTTTCGCGGCGCCAGGCGCACGGTACATGACGTCATCACCTTCCAAAAAACAGGTCATATCTTCAACAAATGTCGTACTGAAAGGGAGTTTTCGCCCCGGGCTCAACGCAGCAAATTTTTTCGGATTGGGATACGAGGCATTATAAACAACGATATCTTTGGCATTTTGAAATTTGGTGATATGTGATTTGGAAGCAACGTACTGTTCGGTGTCCAGATGGTAATCCAGATGCTCGGAAGTGACATTCTGCACCACGGCAATGTGCGGACTCACCGTCAATCCCATCAGTTGAAAACTGGAAAGTTCCAAAACAAAAATATCCTTTTTATCGCTGTCTGTCAGAACATCAAGCGGTGGTTTACCGATATTCCCGGCAAAACGCACCGCTTTTCCACCGCGGCGCAAAACTTCGTAAATGAGTGTCGACGTCGTACTTTTACCTTTCGTGCCCGTAATACCGATAATTTGTCCCTGACACTCTTCAAAAAATACGCCAACATTGGAAGAAAAAATCTTGCCGGCTTCTTTGGCGGCGACCAGCGGCTTCAGATGGGGATTGACGCCCGAAGATTTAAAAATAAGATCATAACCTGCGACGGAATCCAGATATTTTTTTCCAAAAAAGGTCTCGACAAGATCACTTTGCAACAACTTTTGTGTTTCGACCGGCAGATCATCAAGATCGCGCTCATCGGCAACGCCGAATTTTTGCTTAGGAAATTTTTTGCGCAAATAGACCAGGGTACTGACGCCTTCACGACCAAAACCCAAAATGAGCACGCGCTTGTTCTTAAGGATTTCGATAATACTCATATATTCGATTGCTTTTTAAGAAAATTGGCCAAGGGGTCGGGGAGAAAATGTTCATCGGTCCAGGCACTGAGCACTGTCTGGACCCGTTCATCAAGATTTTTTTCATGCCGCAAAACTTCAGCATCAACACGCGCCAAAACCGGCGGTAGTTTTTCGACGCCCTGTTCACGAATTTTTTTCGCTGCCAGATAAAACATCACAGTAGCCTCTTCGCGCGTACCCAGGCATTCAAACGGTTTTACGGCATCAGGTTTAATGAATGACAGGGCCACGTCGGTTAAGGCGGCATCTTCAAACAAATTGCGCTGAAAAATCTTACCTGGGCCAATCAGCGTTTTTTCATCCAAAAACGGATAGAGAGCAGAAAAAGCAAAGAGGCACTTGGGACACTGGTGGCACCAGGTATTGGTTTTTTGACCGCGATTGCAGCTGCGAAAAACTTCAAAATACTGAGGAAATTTTGTGAACATGCGCGCGATCTGAATTTCGTACAGGGGTCGCAGGAAACTGAAATAATTGACCGAAGTGGTGAAATATTTATAACTGAAATCACGAAATTTGGTCTCATATTCCAGACTCTTGGAATACTGATGATTGATTTCCTGACCAAGGTAATGAACATTACCCTCATTGGAGCTGCGTTCCTGGGAAATTGCTACGTTGCCATAGCCGAAAAACACAGCCGCCGCCGTGGAAGCAAACGCGAGATAGGAAGAAAATGGGGTATGGCCATTGAGGTAACCGGCTTTATTAAGTGCGAACAACTGAGGGTCAATCGTGCGCGTTGCCAGCACAACATCTTCGACCACAGCAGTTTTCACAATATCCAGCGCCGCTTTCGTGGGATTGAGTAAAAAGCAGCCGATTTTTTTTCCGGCACGCTTGAGCGTTTCGAGCGTGACAATGGCATCTTTACCGCCGCCGATTGGGACCAGATATTTATCCACATCCAATTGGTAATCAAGATGGGGAGAAGACACTCCAGACGGCTCCGCACCGGGGAACGTGAGCTTTACAAAATCAGACGCACGAAAATCAATATTGTTGGTGTAAAAAAATTCACCCATCCCCTTTTTCAGGAGATCAAGAAACCAAACAAACGATTCACTGGGATCAGTTGCGTACGCCACGCACTCAATCACGATTTCCGGCGGGCAGGCCGCTTTCCAGTAGGTGAAAATTTCGGCAAAACCAAGATAAAAAGCCAGGCCTCTTAACATTCCCGGCATGGTGCCCACGCGACTGAAGGACGCCGAATGCTTCACGTATTCGGGATCAAGGTTATGAAAAACGAATTTCGGTTTAAAAACAATATCCGGCTCAAGGAGAAATTCATAATCAAAAATCAGCTCGCGCTGCTTACGCCGCACGCGAAAAGACTTATAGATAAACCGCGGATGCTTTTTACGAAGTTGTTCGAGTGTGTAGGGCACAGTTGATAATTTCATCTCAATAGCTGAGAATATATCTTTTTCTTGCTCCGGACTACGCCGGGACTGCAAAAAAGACATATTCTCAGCTTTTAAGATACCCTAGCTTATCCTAAACCAACAGCATCGTACACTTTTTTCAGCGTCACCTCAGCTACCGCCTGCGCACGCTTGGCACCGTCGTCAAGAATCGCCTCAATATGTTTTTCATCTTTTATGAGGGCGGCATAGCGCTCCTGCAGCGGACTCAGCGCCGTAATGATCACTTCTGCGAGGTCAGCCTTAAAATCACCATACTTGGCGCCGGCAAATTTCTTTTCTATGGCGGCTTCGGTCATCCCTGAAAAAATCCTGTACAGTGTCAGAAGATTATACAAACCCGCCCGCTTGGGATCAAATACCACCTGCGAACCGGAATCAGTCACCGCCCGCCGAATTTTTTTGCGAATCACGTCAGCTGAATCAGTCAGGGCAATATAATTAGCGTTTGATCCGGCACTCTTACTCATTTTTTTTGTTGGATCATCCAGCGCCATAATACGCGCACCTTCTTTTCGCAGTTGCAACTTCGGCACATGAAACACATCACCAAACTGTTTATTAAAACGCTGCGCCAGTGTTCGCGTCAATTCCACATGCTGACTCTGATCATCACCAACCGGTACTATCTCCGGCTGATACAGTAAAATATCCGCCGCCATCAACACCGGATAATCAAACAAGCCAACGTTAATATTCTCGTGATGCTGCGCCGATTTGTCCTTAAACTGCGTCATGCGTTCGAGATCAGAGACTTTGGCCAGCGTATTGAGAACCCAGCCCAATTCCGCATGGGCCGACACGCGCGACTGCACAAAAATCGTGGACTGCTTGGGATCAATCCCCGCGGCAATATACATGGCCGCCAGTTGACGTATATTGTCGTGCAGCTGTTTCGGATCCTGCTTCACGGTAATGGCATGCAGATCAACGATACAAAAAAAGGCATCATGGGTTTGCTGCAGAGTCACCCACTGCTGAAGAGCACCGACGTAGTTGCCGATGTGGAGAATGTTCGTGGGCTGAATGCCGCTGAGAATGCGTGATTTTGCCATATTTAAGAAAAAACTTTATTAAAGAGTATATTTTATGAGCAATACTTTATACCTCTGACGAACGCGTGCGGCAGGCACAGTGAGGAAGAGGTGGTAAAGTATTGCGAAAAAGCATATTTCAACCTTTCAACAGAGCATTGTATTGCGTAAAACTGTCTTTATCCTAGCAAATTTCGCCTTCTGAGTCCAAAATAAACGCACGGGAAGAGGCTTATCAAAAACTCGCTGATTTGCTCTTACGTCACTGTTCTGCTACCTTTTGTATACACACCAAAACGCACCAAAAAAGGAAGGAGGTGATCATGGCCATGCAAGAATACCAAACTACCGTCCAAATTACCGTCAAAAAAATCATAATTGCCGTTAATGCGGACGCTCCTAAGTCCTGCGCGCTCATATGTGCGTTTTTCCAGGGAAGACAACCTACTCATGGGGGTCCTCCCACGGCCGATTGTACGCGTTACGATCTTTCTCCGGCCTGGGTTAAGAAACAACCGCCGGAAAAAAGCTATTTTCGTCGGCTCAACGCGTGCCAAAATGAATTTGGCACAGCGGTGGCATCCACAATCCCTCCCGTCTACCCACCGGCCCAACCGGGTGGAGAGGGGCCTGGCAGCCAACCGCCGAAAAAACCGCCTCAATAAGGAGCATAGCATATTGGTTCCTTCATGTATTGCGCAGTCCAAGCTTTACTGTTCTGGACTGCGATATTTTTTTATTTCTCATAGCCGTATAAAATCGCCAAAAAAACAGAAGGCCCAGAATCACGTAAAAACGTAACCCTGAGCTTTCAAAAAAAACGATGCAACCAAAGCAATCAAAAAATCTTACTTTTGCCCCTCACTCCCCGCGGCTGAACACGGACGCGCGGCTTTGAGGTGGATAGCAGCTCCTCGTCTGCCAGGATACGGCGGTATATCCGCCGAGCAACCGCCGCCGCCGGGATAGCAATGATGAGCGTCCAAAAAGCAATCTCCCGAACGATAAACAAAAGCCTATCATCAAAGAGACCCAGTTGCTGAGAAAAAAACCGGATTTCGAGCCATCCAAAGAGCAAAAAAAGAATACCAATGCTGATCAGGGGAAAACCGCGACCATTTCCATTGATCACGTTACCGATACCAGCCCCATATATAAGAGTACCGCCAAACAAAGACACGACAATCACGTCTGAAAGCATGACGACTTCCTTTCTATTATCTGTCCAACCAATAGAGTCAGACAAAATAAACATGTGAAAAATTGTAAATGTAGCTCATAAAAAAAGAACACCAAAACTATACAATATTTCATGGAAAAAATCAACCCAGGTGCCGCAACAATGACCAAACATATCAGAAAAACCGCTCAACCCAGCAAAAAGACCCCTAACAAAGGGGCCTTTCTGCTGTGAAACGTGCCATGCCCCAACCGGGCCAAAGCCACGCCGCTAACCAGAGCTAGCGCGAGATACCGTTCACATTGATACCACCACGGAAACCGCCGTGCAGTGCCATAAACTGCGACAGGGCTTCACCGTTTTGGTTAAACACGCGGACGTTCGGACCAAGGTCGATGCCGGTACCAAAGATGATTTCATCGGTACCATCAGCATCGGTATCAGCCACCGTGGCCGCAAACTGGCCTTTGCGCGTTGTTTCCGGATAGGCGAAGAATTGTGACTTCAGGTCGCCATCCTTGGTAAACACACGGGCCTGAGCCGAGCCATTGGAGTTCGGCAAGGTAACAATATCGAGCGCACCATCGCCATCGACATCACCCACCGCCACACGTGAACCGCCAGTAAATCCACCGCCATCGCCATGTGGCCCACCACCATAGGCATGGAACTGGGTAAGGACATTTCCATCGGCATTAAAGACCTTCACCTGCGAACCACCGCTGGCTGGCGTGGTAATGATCTCCACCGTGCCATCGCCATCAAGATCAGCTAACACGAGTGACGCAATACCCTTGTTAAAGCCGTCACCATAGGCATTGAATTGACTCAGCGGTGCCAAATCACCACTCGAAATGACCACCAGACCTGAATTACTGTCCGGTGCCATAACAATCTCCGGTGTACCATCATTCTTCAGATCAGCCGCAGCCACCAAAACCCCGCCCGAGTAATCATCATAAGCGTGATTGGCGTCAACCACATTTCCATCGCGATCAAACACCTTCACCTCACTAATACCATTGGTAGCCTGTTTCGGTGTAACAATAATTTCCTGATCACCGTCGCCATCCAGATCAAAGGAGGTCATATTAACGCCACCTTTATACGATGGATCATAGGCGAAAAATTGCGACAGAATCGTGCCATTATCGCCATCAAACACCCGCACCTGTGAGCTGAAGCCCGCGCCCGGCACCGTCACAATTTCATTGCGACCATTGTCATCAAGGTCAGCCACCATGGTGCTGATACCCATGCGCAAATCCGAGCCGTAAGCAAACCACGTGGCCAACAAATCACCATCCTTATTCCACACCGCTACCTGCGGACCACCCTTTGACCAGGGTGTAATCACGAGGTCATTACGCTGCAAACCGCTGCCGCCGCCACCGGCACCGCTATCAACCACGGCGAAATCGGTAAAGTGGGTGATCTGAAAGGTGACCGTGTGATTCTCAAAATCAACGGTGACATTCGTACCATTCTTCCAGGTGTTGGAAGATGTATCCCACCACTTCCCACCAAGACTGTCTTCAGAAATACCGTCGCGCTCCATAACTTCAGGATTATAGACCAAAGCCATTTCAACCACATTATTAAAGGTTTCAATGACATCATTATTACCATCAAAGGCTTCACAGTTCCAGGCATACATGAACGGACGGTCAAGATTGGTACGGTAAGCGTTCAGGTTCGGTTCACAGATAATCGTCACATTGCCTTCCGTGGCAAAGGTATTGGCGCCGGCACTGATGGTTGAGCCGTCAGGTAAGGTAAGATTGCAGGGAGCTGTGGCATCGCAGATCTGTGAGAAACTCTTAGGAATATTAAAGAGTTCCTTTTCGAGCGCCACATCAAGCTCTATACTTGCGCCTTCCGCTACGGAAACATTCTGCTCCGCAGCGCGGTACAAAGAATCATCGTCACCACCCTTAAATGAATCACAGCCAATGTGCCAGGTGGCACCACCAATCAGAGGAATCGACGCTAAACCATCAACAATCTCACTGCCGGAAAAACCTTCTGCTTCAGACCAACCCCAGCAGAAACCCCGTTCCACCGGCTCACCGTCGAGCGTCGCATTGATAGTTGCCTGAGCATCAGCTTCACGGAACTGCAAAGTAAGATCGAGAGAACCGTTGGCTTTAACGGTAAATTGTTCCGCCTGCGGCGGCATCCAATTCAAGGCGCTCAGTTCCGGCGGGAGAAAGGCAAAAACCTGGTACGTGCCGGAAATGGTCTGCATGGTACATTCACCGCCGAAACAATCCGTACCGCTCTCAATAACCGTACCCTCCGGATCAGCAGGCGCTTCACCCTCGCCGTCAAAGGAATCTTCCACCAAAAAACGGTTACTGAAGCCAACGAAACCAAAATCCACCTTATCGCCCTCGGGATTCAACAGCGTAACATTCACCTCAGAATCGGACCGGAAGGCATTCACCACGCGGTTGACGGTTTCACCATCACCCACTTCAAAGGCATTACCCCGATCATGCACAGACAACCAGCCTTCACTGCGAATCTGGGCTCCGGCAAAATATTCACCGGCAACCACCCGCATGGTACAAGTACCGTTTTCGTTCAAACGGCAGGGACGCCAAACATCATTCTTGGGACTGAATACAAAAGCTTCACCTTCCACACCGCGCGCCACTTTACCCGTTAGAGCATCCTTGACTGTCACCTTAATCGAAGAATTGGGTTCAACGAAGGTAAGCTTTACGGTTTTGTCATCACCCTGCCCAACACTGACTTCTTTTGAACCCTCCAGCAACACTGAAGCCGACGGCTCCACCCAGGCGCCGCACGTGAGTTTCAACGACTTCCCATCAGGAACATACACACCCAAAGAAGCCACGCCCCGGGAAATCGGCCCGCTGAATTCTTCACCATGACCAAAACCCTTGCGGCAATACCCCCAGGAATTGATGTTCACGGGCTCACCATCACCATCAACCGCCTGCAAAGTAATCGTGGCATTCGGCGCCTTGAGATGGAACGTGCCGGCGTCGCATGTTTTATCCTTCTTGGTAATCACACAAATTTTCGGTGACTCGGTGTTTATGAGGGTCTGTTCCTGACTATGTTTATCAATGTTGACCTCCCATTCACCCTTTTTCTCACCGACAAATACGCTGAGCGTAAAACGACCTTCTGCGTTGGTTTGCGCCCAACCCCAGCCCTGACCATCACGCAGCCAGGTGTTAACATTGAGACTGGCAATAGGATTACCCTCCTCATCAACGACGCGACCGGTAATGGTTCCATCCTTCTTTTGCGCCTGTTTTGTACCAATGTCCAATGTTTCCCCTTCTTTCACCGTTACTTTCATTTCCGGAAAATAGAGCGTCTGATCATTGGCGAAAATGGATAAACGGTAAGTGCCATGCTGCACCGCACAAGTAAATTTTCCCGTCCGACCGATATTGCAGCCACTGCCCTGACCTTCATCAGTGCGTAAATCAATCCGTCCGCCGTCCAGGTCTCTGCCATTGCTATCCACCACCTTACCTTTCACGGCAGCGTCGGTGCGGTTGACAAACACCGTCTTCTTCAGTGTTTCGGCCTTGCCATCGCAGGCCATGGAAAACTGTGTCGGTTCCGGAGAAGCCACCCAATCCACTTCAACCTGAGAATTGGTTTCCTGATTCCACTTCGGGTTCAAACTGCTCATAAAATCACCGCACTGCAAAGGAATACGGGCTTTACCATTACTGTCGCAGTCCTTTCCCTGACCAAAACCACCACCCTCACCCGATGCTGAATTCACCCAAACGGAACAATCATCTACCGCCTCACTGGTATCTTTATACTTCACCGTGAATTCCACGAACTTAATGGCCTTGGCAAGTTCAACCGTGAAATCCTTGCGGCCGGTACCGCCGTAATTGAATTTTTTCTGGGCACTGATATAGCCTTCAACACCAAATGGCGGCTGGGCATTGACCATATAATCACCGGCAGCCACGGGCCCGGGAATCGCGACCTGACCAAAAACATCGGTGTTGCCACCAAACCAGCGATCACGCGAACTGATGTTCACCCAGGTATTCTGTACAGGGGCACCGGTATCCTTGTACGTTACCGTACCCAAGAAAGCGATATCACCAAGAAATATGGCATCGGAAAATGTCTGATCGGGTTGTGGACAATTCTGACCATCACATGGTTCGGGTTGTTCGTCATCCTCACTCTGTGTTTTGGCGCTGACGCGGGCCAAACCGCCGGCATTGGGATTTTTCACGCCGGAAATCGTCAATGTCAGGGTGCCTTCGGGTATAACGCCCGCTTCAGGTCGGAGGTTGACACTCTCAGAACCGACTTCAGCGCGAACCTCAACACCAGCCGGTTCTCCCACCACATCAACGGTATTCGTGAGACTGTAACGACAGTCTGTTTCAAAATTCAGGCCTTCGGGACACTGGGAAAGATAACGGAAATCAACAAAAAGTTCAGTGCCGGCACTCAACTCCTCGTTCACATCAACAGAGACCGTATAGGTCGTAGTCGCTCCGGGTACCGTACTCGCAGCAGCAGCCGTGACTGAAGTGACACGACTGTCATCTGCCTGTATACGAACTGGATCCGGCACCTTGAAATCTGCGCGGGCAGGGGTCAGAGCAAAGACCGCCCACAACAGAGCAAAAAGTCCAAAGCCGGCCATAAAGAAAGGAACTGTATTGGAAAGGCGCAAAGTTGAGGCCTTCACCAATGACAAATAATTTTTTCGTTGCATGGTTATATATTTACGAATTAAAAAACCGCACATCGACGGTGCGCGGGAAAGTATCTATAAAATAATGGAATGAAAAAGAAAAAACTTCGGTACAAGTATCGGCATCAAAAAGAAAATTATGTGTTTGTTTTTTCATTACAGAGAATAATTCTCATACATACGAGCCTCCATCATGAAACCAAGTATATATTTTATTTATATATAGTATACCATAACATTGACCAAAACCCAAAAATAACCTAGACTGGGGGAGCGTTTGCTGTTTCTGAAATCCTATGCACGTCTTAAGTAGCGCACTTGCTCTCGCACACCTTATGGTAACAACACCCCCACCTGAAAAAAAGCGGGGTTGGTTGTGTTTGGTGAAAAACACCAAAGAAGCCCTGAAAATCAGCCAATTCATAAACATTTTTCAAAAAACCGCAGGGTCGACCGCGGACGCAGCGCATACACAAATAATCACCTGGGTTGATTACCAAAAAGCGTATTTTCCCATGCACACCCAACCAAAAATAATCGTGATTCCGGAGATGCTTTCCACGCTGCCTGTGGATAACCCAGAACAGCTACGCGCCACCGAAAAAATAATTCAAGTCAAAGAAAAGCTGAAGCTCGAAATCATGGTGGCCTATTTACTGGCCAATAAGTACTCAAACGAAAAATCATGCGCACAGGAACAAACCTTTACCGTAAAAGGCGACACCCTCCACATCTGGATACCGTACCAAAAAAATCCGATCAGAATGGTGTTCGATGGCAACACCGTCGAGAGCATTGAGGAAATACATCCGGAAACAAAAAAAATTATGGCGCGAAAAACGGTGGTGGAGATTCCGGCACTGGCCGCAACCAACAAAAAAACCATATACACGGTCCAGGATATTTT
>MHKD01000015.1:0-22506 GCA_001818775.1 Candidatus Kerfeldbacteria bacterium RIFCSPHIGHO2_12_FULL_48_17 | reverse complement strand
AAATTATTACACTCCATAGCGACACTCATCACGCCGACAACTACCGCATGCCGAATTTTTACGCTTCTGACCAAAAAAAACTCCAGGCCGACAGCAAATTGTGGCGTAACTTCCATATCATTGTCGCCACAGAACATCCGGAAAAAACCAAAAAACTTTTACCAGCGAGCACGACCCTCCCCTTCTTCAGCCAGGAAATCGGCTTCATCAACAGCGCGCAAAAAATCGTATTTCTCACCGACCGTCATCTTTTCGGAAAAAAGCAGCGGCAAAAGAGCCTGAAAAAAACCAAACAGGTGACGCGACTCGACGACCTGACACCAGGAATACACGTCGTTCATCTGTATCACGGCATTGGCAAATATTCCGGCATGCAAAAAATGTCGATAAACGACCACGAACGCGAATACATAAAAATCGAATACGCCGGCAATGATAAATTATTCGTACCCGTCGACCAGCTCGACCGCATCGAACGCTATATCGGATCGGAAAACCCGCGCCTGCACCCGCTGTCAGGCAACAATTGGCTGGAAACACTGCACCTCGTCAAAGCAAACACTTTGCAGCTGGCCAAAAAGCTGCTTGAGCATTACGCCAAAAGGTATATTGCACAGGCGCCGCAGATGACGGAAAACGCCGAAGAAGCCGAAATCGCGACCAGCTTCCCCTATGAACTCACACCGGATCAAAAGACAGCGCTCCAGGCCATATACCAAAGTCTGGCGCAGGCACACCCCGTTGACCACCTCCTGTGCGGTGATGTTGGTTTCGGAAAAACGGAACTGGCCATCCGCGCCGCGGTGCGCGCCGTGCTCAATGGCTGGCAGGTGGCTGTGCTCGTACCCACGACGATTCTCGCCCAACAGCACTACGACACCTTCCAGGAAAGACTCAAACATCTGCCCATAAACATCCGCCTGATCAGCCGGTGGCAAAAACCGGCGCAGCAGAAAAAAATCACCGCGGAAATCGTCGATGGCCGAACTGACATCATCATAGGTACCCACCGACTCCTTTCTGCAGACATCCGTTTCAAAAAAATCGGCCTCGTTATTATTGATGAAGAGCAGCGCTTCGGCATCGAACAAAAAGAAAAACTCATCCAAATCTCACAAAATATTCATACGCTCCATCTTTCCGCGACACCCATACCGCGCACGCTTCATCTTTCGCTCTCCGGCCTGCGTCCCATAAGCTATATTCAAACACCGCCAACGGGCCGCAAAGAAATCAAAACATTCGTGAAGCCGGCCAGTGACACGCTTGTAAAACAGGTCATCGAACGCGAAGTGGCGCGTGATGGTCAAGTGTACATGCTTCATAATCACGTACAAAGCATCAACCGCCGCGCCCAGGAACTTCGCCTCCTGCTGCCGAAAATGAAAATAGGCATTGCTCACGGCCAGATGGAGGATAAACAGCTGGCCGAAATGATGCACGCCTTCGACACCGGGCAGGTTGACGTGCTCCTGTGCTCGACGATTATCGAAAACGGACTTGATCTCCCCAATGTAAACACGCTGATTGTGGAAGATGCGACGCGGTTTGGTTTGAGTCAACTCTATCAGCTGCGGGGACGGATTGGCCGCGGCGACAAACAGGCCTTTGCTTACTTTCTCTTCAGTGGACAAAAAATGACAGTGGAAGCGCGTTTGAGACTTCAGGCTATCGAAGAAGCCGTAAGCCTGGGTGCCGGCCTGGAACTGGCGCGAAGGGATATGGAAATTCGCGGCGTGGGGAGTATTTTAGGCAAAAAACAGCATGGTCACGCCACCGCTATCGGCCTCAACCTCTACACACGTCTGCTCAATCAGGCAGTGGAAGAAATACGAACCGGCGAAGAACCTGAAGCCATTCGAGATATAACGATAGACCTGCCGCTCGATGCCGTTATTCCGCAGGACGTTGAACATGACGCCACCAAACGTCTCAACCTCTACCGCCAACTGGCCAACATTCAAAACCTGGAAGAATTAAACGAGGAACGCAGGCGGTTGCAGAAACGCTTCAAGCAACCGGCACTGAAAAATATATTCTCTCTCTTTGAACTGAAACTGTTGGCGCAACCAAGTATTATCACCAGTATTGACACACTTTACCCGAACAGCAGTGACAGTGACGCGTCGCCAAAAATCATCATCAAAACACTGGAAAAAATTCCTGCTGAAAAAATCCCGGAACCCTGGGTTGCCGTGGGAGAATATCAAATCAAAACACTACAGAAAAAACTTGGCAAAGATTGGCTTGGAGCCGTAAAAACCATGGTAAAAAAACTGAAAAAATGATACAATGGCGGCAGATGAAAAAATTAAACAAAACGCTATGGGAACAACAAACATATCCGGCATGCAGTCCGCCGCCTGGGGACTGATGCGTATAAGCATCGGTTGGATGCTTTTGTGGGGCTTTCTTGATAAGATGTTCGGCCTGGGATTCACGACCGCCGCAGAAAAATCGTGGCTCGATGGCGTGTCACCGACCACCGGCTTTCTCAAAGGCGCCGCGACCGGCCCTTTTGCCGACATATTCCACAAACTCGCCGGCCAGGCCTGGGTTGATTGGCTGTTTATGCTGGGACTCCTGCTGATCGGTCTGTCACTCATATTCGGTGTGGGCATGAAAATAGCCACGGGAGCGGGCTGCCTGTTGTTTGCGCTGATGTTTTTAGCAGTGATGCCGCCCAAGCACAATCCCTTAATTGACGAACACATTGTCTATATACTCGCCATGATTGTCATGCAGCAAAACAAAGCCGGTCGCCAGTGGGGCCTGGGAAGTTGGTGGTCACAAACCGGACTCGTCAAACGGCATCCGATTCTTGAATAAAGGGTCTGTCGCCGAATACGCCGCGCCAAAAATGATTCGATAAAAAAATCCCCTCAGTAAAGAGGGGATTTTTTCTTAAAAGGCTGTGCGGGGAATGTCTTTGAGGGAGCTCAGTTCGTCTGTCAGGCTTGGTCACACTGCATAGCAGTGGGCTGACAGGCGAACTGCGCAGCTGAGGCTGCCGCTGGAGCAGCCGGAAGCGTGCCCGAAAAGATATTCCCACACAGCCAATAGTGAGACAAAATTTTATACCCAACACTTTTACACCTGAATCACCACCGGCAACACCATCGGCCTTCGCTCCGTTTTCTGAAACAGAAACTGACCGATTTCATCACGTATTTTATTCTTCAAATACATATCATTGGCCACCGCATCAGGACTTTTACTCTTCAAAATCAACCGCACCCTGGAACGCACTTCTTCTATCAAATCTTTACTCCCCTTCATATACACAAATCCTCGGGAAATAATATCCGGACTGCCAACCAACTCAGCAGTTCTCTCCTTAACGGTAGCGATAATAACAACCATGCCATCATCAGCCATCAGTTGCCTGTCACGAAGCACCACCTGACTCACATCACCAACCCCCAAACCATCAACAAACACATGATCCGAATCAACCCGCTCTTTGGTCACTACGCCCTTTCCACCCCTAAACTCCACAACCTGGCCATTGGTAGTGATCAAAATATTTTCCTGCGGATGCCCGATAGTCAGCGCAACTTCCTCGGCGGCCCGCAGCATGAAATGATTTCCCTCAATCGGCATCAAATACTTCGGTTTCAATAAACGCATCAGTAGTTTCAAATCTTCCGCCATAATATGTCCGCCGGCGTGAATATCCATCATATCGGTGTGATAAATCTTGGCCCCTTCACGCACCAGCGTATCGCGCAATTTCTGCACCGACCGTTCATTGCCGGGAATAACCGAAGATGAAAAAATAACCGAGTCGCCTTTTTCAATGCGCCAGCGTTTGTGTTCACGCATGGCGATACGCATCAAAGCGGCATTATCTTCACCCTGAGCGCCGGTACACATAATCACCAGCTTACTCGCTGGCAGGCGCTGCGCTTCCTCCGGAGAAACGATCGTTCTCTCCTTAAACTGCAAATAACCGAATTTCTTGGTAATCTCCACGTTGGTGCGCATGCTGAAGCCTTCAATCACGACGTGTCTATTAAATTCCTCAGCCAGCCAAATCACCTGCTGCACACGTGACAACAGCGAAGCAAACGTACCAACGATGACGCGACCCTTGCTCTTGGAAAAAATACCGCGCATCTGCTCACCGATATCAGATTCCGACTTCTGATGTCCCGCCTTGAACACATTGGTGCTGTCCGAAAGCAACGCCAAAACACCCCGCGCGCCATACTGCGCCATTTCCACCAAATCAATCGGCTTATCCATGACCGGCGTGTAATCAAACTTAAAATCACCGGTGTGAATAACCGAACCTTCCGGCGTTTCAACAACAACGCTCACACAATCAGGAATATTGTGATTTACGCGGTAAAAACGCACCGTAAATTTCCCCAGTCGCAAAACGGTCGTATCATCAATCACGCGCAAATTCAATTTTCCCTTATCCGGATAATCTTCCTGACGCTTTTTAATGATGGCAAGCGTGAGTTTTGTACCATAGATCGGCGGATTCCCTATCTGCGGCATAATCTGCGGAATGGCGCCAATGTGGTCATAATGGCCATGCGTGATAATCACACCGCGCACATTGCGCTCTTTCCCCTTGAGATAGTTCATGTTGGGGATGATGTAATCAACCCCCGGGTGTTCCTCTTCCGGAAACTGCAGACCAAGGTCAATGATAATGATATCATTGCCGTACTCAAGCAGCGTACAGTTTCTGCCGACTTCCTCGGCGCCGCCCAAAACAATAATGCGCAAACGGTCACCATGAGGAGCTACACGAGGTGAGCGGGCCACAAAAGTGCGGTCACGGTCACGGGGCGCCTGCTGCTGAACAGATTGACTTCGGCGCGAACGCAACAACCCGTGACTTTGCGTCGACGGAGAAGTCTCGGACGGCCGGGACGGACGGATTCTTGGCCTTCTGCTCAAACTCGGTAATCGCCTTATAAAATTTTTCTTCATATACATCACAATGATAAGAACTTAAATAAAAAAGTTCGAAATAAATTTAAATGAAATTATTATTTTTGTTGGATCGAGAAATGCGCCAAACACGTGAGTTCTATCAACTAGCGCCAACGTCGATCGGTTTTGATATACCACTTATGAATATTATTGAAACGATCAGCCGGTACGGTAATATATGTTGATTCAACGCCCTTCACTTCACTGGTTACGGCATACGAATACAGTGGATTATACAGCAGGATCGCGGGCAATTCTTCAGCCAGAATATTCTGGAAATGCAGATATTTGACGCGGCGCTGTTCGGCGTCGGTTGTCTGACGGGCCTCCTCCAAAAGCTGATCCATATCATCATTGGAAAAAACCGCCAGATTAAGACCGGGGTGCTTGGCCTGCGTGGAATGCCAAAACGGATAGGGATCCGGGTCGGTGCCGACAATTTCTCCAAACAGGAGCGCTTCATAATCACGCGGTTTAATGACCTTGGACTGAATTTCGTTGGCGGTGATGATGTTAAAATCAACGGCGATACCGATCTGCTTCCAGGATTCCTGTAAAATACGAAGCGCCGTCAGATATTCCGCCTGATCAACCGTTGTTATGGTGAAATGCAACTGGGTATCACCCTTATGACGCACTTCCTCGCCCTCAAGCAAAACCCAACCGGCAGCATCAAGAATCTTGCGCGCCCGTTCGGCATCAAGGCTCCACTTCTCCCCTTCAGGATTATGGCCCAGATAGCCGGGCAGAATCGGACTGTAAATAACCTCACCGGCCCCACCCAACGCCTGATCAACAATGCTCTGCCGGTCAAAAGACAGCGCCAGGGCCTGACGCACGGCCAGATCGTTCAAAACATCGCTCTTCTTCTGGTTAAAGAAAATGGCGGCATACTGCGGCAAACGCAACGAATGAAAATTCAAATTCACCTTTTTCTCTTCAAGAAACTTCTTATCCTCCTGGGAAATAAAACCCAGACCCTGCACATCTTTCACGCGCAACGCATCAACGGCCGACAATATATCCGGAAAGAAACTGAACGTCACCGTGTCCAGATACGACGTATCACCGTAATAATCGTCATTGCGTTTCAGAACGTAACTTTTCACATTACCGCTCTTATCTTTCACTAACGTGTCAAACTCAAACCGGCCGGTACCGATGGGCTTTAGATTCAATTCAGCCAGAGTTGAATTTTCCGGCAGAATATTCACCCACAAATGCTCGGGTAAAATGCCGAATGTCAAACCGGATAAAAACGGAGCGAAGGGCTCCTTCAGCACCATGTTGAAAGTGAAATCGTCAATTTTATTGACGGCAACACCCTTCAAACTCGGAGCCAACGGACTCTTAAAAGCCGGATCCTGAATGTTCAGAAGCGTGAACACAACATCATTGGCCGTAAAGGGAACGCCATCATGCCACTTCACATCCTGGCGCAAGTAAAACGTATAGGTTTTCTGGTCATCGCTCATGGCATGGCTGGTCACCAAATCAGCCACCAACTCCTGTTTGTCATTATAGGCAAACAGGCTTGAAAAAATAAGCCGCGATAAATCCGTATCCACATCGCTTGTCTGCGACAGTATCGGATTGACATATTGCGGCGCGCCAACCACGGCCTCTTTGTAATCACCGCCGGAAACAGCCACAGCTTCAGTGTTCCGAAAATAATAGCGACCGCCGAAAACAATCAGAACAATGAAAAAAACAGCGAGAAAAATGCGCATGAACCACAGTTCCCTTTCCGAAAACATGACAAAAATATACCTGAGCTGGGCAAAAGACGGAATTTTGCGACCTGACTGAGTGAAGACAAGTTTTTTATTCAGATCAGACAGGCGCTTATGCTCAGACAGCAGTTTGCGTTTCTTGAGACGATCTCGCCAATGGGCGATGAATGATTTCATGAAGTTTTAAGAGAGTTTAGCGGGGAAGAATAATATTGACGACAGATATGCCAATAAAAAGTATGGCAAGTATGATAGTTAAGGTAAAAAGGGCCTTTTCCGGACCACGACGCGCGCTGTATATGCTGCTGTCGCCCCCAAAAGCCTGACCAAGCCCGGCGCCTTTATTCTGCAGCATGATGGCAATAATAAGCAAAACGGAAACGATGATATGAATAATGGCAAAGGCGAGCTGCATGGAAAATCAGGTTACAATAAAGATGAAAATCGGACTATGAAAACGCGACTGACAAGAATAAAAGTATCCTAACATAAAAGGTTATTTTTGTCAACAGAAGGCAAACAAACACCGCAGTGTCTGACGACGAAATCGATAAAAATTTAAATGACCCTATTCATACCTAATGGCATCCAAAGGATCAGTGTTAGCAGCCCGCCGCGCCGGATACAAACCGGTAACAAGACTGACAAGAAAAACAAAAGAGAAAACAAGAATGAGAAAAAGCAGCGGGGTGCGAAAAACATCAACCGCCTCACCGCCAAAACTCGCGGCCAGAACATTCACGCCGAAATTCGTCACCTCACCCAGTATAAATCCAAAAACCGTACCGAGCAAACTTCCCAGCAAACCAATCACCAGCGACTCCGCCAGAAACAGTTTATAAATATCCGTTTTACGCGCACCAAGCGATTTCATAATACCGATCTCACGCGTTCTCTCAAGCAAAGAAACCGTCAATGTATTAAAGGTGCCGAGTGAAGCAACAAACGTGGCGATAAAACCGAGACTGGCCATGATGATCTGAAACACGAAAAATATTCTGTCCACCTGACCGACGGTATCAGCCACCGAATCAACCTGAAAACCAAGATCTTCAATCTGCGATCTGACACCGTTCAGATTGGATTGTGAATCGGTCTTCACGCGCACCAGATCATAGTTGGCAATGGCAAACTGAGAAACCAGATTCAAAGGCACGTAAGCAATGGCAAGTTCATCATCAACAACACCGGTGATGCTGGTCGGCACGCGCTTGGTTTCCGTTTCACCCGTCTGCTCACCGGTGCGTCCATCAATAACCGGAACGGAAAAATCAAAATCTATCGTCTTACCGACCATCTCCTTAAAATCCGAAACTCCCAAAAGTTCAACGGCGGTGGTGCTGAGAACCGCCATGTTATTGCTGTCTGCCGGAAAATTTTCTCCCCAGATGATTTTCACGCCCTCGAGGGTGATAAAATTCGGGTTGATGGCAAAAACGGCCGTATCAGTAACTGTATTGTTATAGGAAATTTTACTGGAAAGGTTCGCCGAAGGACTGACCTGCGCCACATGTTCCATCTTGTAAAACGGCGCGATGGTTGATTCATTCATCCGCAGGAGCGCGGAAGTACCCGTGGTAACGTCCAGAATCGTCAGCGCTTCAACATTGGCGATTCGGTCCGTGATCAGACGCTGTAAACCAAATCCAAGGGAAACCAAAAACACAATCATCGATATGGCAACAATCATGCCGCCGATCGTAAGAGCGCTGCGCAATTTTCTGTCGCGCAGATTGGCGGTGGCGAGTTTTATAATGTAATTCAATTTCATAACAAGAGCTCATCTCAAATAACGGGCGTGGCCTCCAATTCTTCCAGGTCTGCAGCAGTATACGCCGAACTCCCGTCAAGAATCTTTCCGTCCTTCAGATAAATCGTACGAGAGGCGTACTTCACATGACCGATGTTGTGCGTAACCATGATAATCGTGGCGCCCTGCTTTTCATTCAGCGCCTGAAACATCTCCATAACTTTATTCGCGCTGTCGGAATCCAGGTTACCGGTCGGCTCATCGGCAATAATCATATGAGGATCAAGAACCATGGCGCGGGCAAACTCGACCAGTTCCTGCTGACCGGCTGATAGCTGATATGGCCTGAAATCAGCATGTCCCAACATACCGACGCTCTCCAAATGCTTCTTCGCGCCGGTAAACTGATCCTGCGGGGTGCTTTCCGCCGCAGCCAGAGGAAAGGCAACATTTTCAATCACCGAAAGTGATTTGATCCAATCCGGCTTTTGAAAAATAATGCCGACATTTTTCAGCCGAAAGGTGGCCCGCTCATCAGGCGTCATTTTGGTGATATCCTTGCCGTTAATGACAATGTTTCCGGCGCTCGGTAATTCCAAACCAAGTATGGCGTTGAGCAGCGTTGATTTTCCCGAACCGGAAGGTCCAAGAATAAGCAAAAATTCGCCTTCGTGAATGGTGAAATTAATATCCCTGAGCACCTTCACCTCTCCCCTGACAATACCAAAATTCTTGTAGAGATTTTTAATTTCAATAACGGCTTTTTTTGGAGGCTTTTTGGCAGAAGGATCAGGGGGTGTATCAACTTTTTTTACGGCGGGAAGAACGGTATCCTGTGGCGTATCGGAAAAGGGGATTCTCGCAGCAGAAGGATCGCGATCTATTGATTTTTTTGGCTCCATTCTGTATTTTTATAAATGAAATAAAATCCGCCGAATGCTACTCCGCAAAATTCCCCACCCAGGCAAAGGTGTCTTCCAAATTGGAAATAATGATCTGCAGGAAAGATTGTCTGGGTCTGGTGGTCAGGGCTGAGAAGATGGATGATTCGGTCTGGTTATTGGCCTTGTCCCGTGAGAATACTTTGAAATGATAGGTTTTGGCCGGTTCAAGATCAGAGAGTACCAACAGGTGATCCCGGACGAGTTCAGCGTTTTCCTGGGTCTTTGATGGTGTTTCGGTGCCGCTGCCCTGGCCAAAAAAGACCTGACTGGTGGCCGGCTCATTGGTTTTCCAGGATATGACGATTTGGACTTTGCTGTTTTCTCCGCTGCCGGTGGTTAGGGATTCTGACAGGACCTTGGATATTTCCGGGGGTGTGGTATCGGCCAGAGTGGTGAATGTTTCTTTGCCGGAAGTGGCCTGATTGCCGAATGCATCTGTGCCAAGAACCGTGTAGGTGTAGGTAGCGGCATCTTCCAGAGCAAAAAGCAGCAGGACATGGTCAGTCACCAGAGCTTCGTTGCCCTGGGTTCGGGGTGACTGATTTTCCGAATAGTATTCAACCACGGAAGTGGTGGGAACATTGCTCTTCCAGCGGACTTCTGTTTCTCCTTCGGCCTTGTTTTCCGTCGTGACGTCAAAGACACGGGGGAAGGTGAGGGTTTTGAAAGAATAGTTATCGGAAGCAATGGAATTTTCATCGTTATCTTCACCGAGTAACTGAATATTGTACGTGGTGTCATCAGACAGATTCGTCATCTTGACGGTATGGCTGATGGTCAGAGACGATGACGTATCACTGATGGTGATACCATAACTGGTATCAAGCCCGTAATTGAGAGCAGTCGTGGTGTCTTTGTTGGTGTTCCAGGTGATGAGGGCGCTGTTGAGGGTGATGTCCCCGATCGCGACGTCGAGGATGCGGGGGGCGGGTTCCGTCGTGAAAGAAGCAACGTCGGAAAATGATTCATTCTCATCAATATCAATATTATGAACACGATAATAATACTTCGTGGCCTCGGCCAAACCATCAATCGTGATTTCATGCTCATCAATATGTTCCGGGTTGCCGCTCACGAGATCAAGTTCGGTTTCTTTCAGACCATATTCAACAAAAGATTTGGTTGGGCGCTCCGTTTGCCAGGTCACGGCGGCATCGAACGTTCCCACATCAATGGTGGGCTTAACCGTAATCTCCGGCGGGGTGGTATACCGTCCTTCCGGCTGCAGGAAAACAATGGAGGATTCAGCGGATTGGGCCCCGGCAGAGTCCTGGGCGATGATACGGTAATAATAAGTATTTTTGTTGGAAAGATTCGTATCCAGATGGGCCGTGTTGGTCGTTTGCGCAATGTCTTCAAAGTCACCTGTTTTGACGTCATCTTCTTTAGCATCAGGGTCCTTGATTTCAGCCCGCTGCACAATATAGGTAACGGTGTCATTTTCATCAGCCACGGTGTCGGGAGGCAGCCAGGCAATGGTCAGCTGAAACTGCTCGGCCTCACGGTTGGATGAGTCGGAAATAATCACATTGGTGGGTATGCCCGGGGCTTCGGTGGTGGCCGTAAAGTTCACGCAGGCCTTGCTGTTGTAATTGACATTGCCCTGGGTATCTTCAGCCACGACACAAAAGGTGTTCGTACCCTGCTGGGTGGCAAAGGGTGATGGACCGACTTCGGTTTCCGTGGTTCTGGTGGTGTTATCTTCGGTGAGCGCCGCCTGGTTGATGGCATAACGGTACTGCTTGATGATGACGTCGTCTGATTCAGCGTCTATTGGTTGTTCCCAGGCAAAGGAGAACGAGTTGATAGTGTTCGAATCTGGATCAACGGTGAGATTCTGCGGTGCACCCGGGGCATCACTGGTGGTGAACTCAAAATCAGAAGAATATCCCGTGTTGCCATCAATATCCGTCCATTTGGCCCGGGCATGGTAGTCAGTGCCGCCGGTCAGACCAACCACGGTGACTTCATGTTCCTGAGCCTGCACGGAATTGCACTGCTCACTGCCGTAATCGGTACTGATGCCATACTGGATGCAGGAGTCGGAGTCGCGTTCCGTGATCCAGGATATGGTGGCCGTGGTAATGGAAACAGATTCCACGGATGGTGAGCCGACAATCTCTGCCGGTTCGGTGTACCTGCCGGTGGGTACTTCATAGACGATGGAAGATTCCGCTCCAATACTTTCCGCGTTGTCACTCGCCTTGATGCGGTAAAAGTAAGTGGTTTCATTGTCGAGCGTGGTATCAATGTAGCCCGTACCCGTGGTGGTCGCGACTTCTGCAAAATCTTCGTCAGCCACATCATCATCCGTAGCATCGGGATCAGCAACCAGGGCCCTTTCAACCACGTAATGATCCACCTCAACATCACCTGTTGGAGCCAGCCAGGTGGTGGTCAGGGAGAAAGATTCTTCTTCCCGGTTGGAAGAATCAGCAATAACCACGCCCCGGGGAATACCCGGAGCAGGAGTAGCCACAGAGAATGTAACCTGTGCGTACGCATCGTAGTTCACGTTGCCGATTTCATCAACGGCGACCAGGTAAAAAATATTGGGTCCCTGCACCGTGCCTAAGGGTTTGTCAGTGAGGGTTCGCGCACTGGTTTCACTGCTGCTGGTGCTGGTGGTGTTGTTGGCCGTGGGCAAGGCATTCACCGAATATTCATAGTGATCAATGGAACCATTGAAACTTTCCGGTTCATCCCAGGTCACGTCAACGAGGTTGGTTTCGTAAGAGGCTGCGTCAGTTTCGAGGTTGAGCGGTGGAGTCGGAGCCGAAGCATTGTAATAGTAGTTCACGGTGAGGTAGGCATCAGCGGTATTACCAGCTTCATCAACAGCCCGAACCTTAAAGACGTTAACGCCTTCCTGGTAAGCCGAAAAATCGTTGACTTCCCTGGCCGCCAGAACATCAACGGACCCGGAGTCAGGTCCAACAGCTTCACCGGTGATATAGTCGTAGCTGTCGATGCCGCTGTCAGCGTCAGTGCCGGCATTCCACTGAAAATCAAAACTGTCCTGGGTACTGGTGTAACCGGAAGGGGTGACAGTGATGGACGTGGGATTGGTGGGGTCAACGGCGTCGCACCGGTAAGTGTGCAGGGTATAATCAGACGTGTCAGCGCTCGTAAACTCATTTTCCGCATGATCCCTGGCCTGAATACGGAGATAGTAGGTGACTGCGGGTGAACAGGAAGAAATGGTGGGTGATAGGGTGGTGGCCGTTTGAATGGAGCCGTCCACGCAGGGGTCAGCCGTCGAAGAAATGCCAAAATAGACGCAGTAATCATCAATACCGCTGGTGGCATCGGCAGCCCCCGTCCAGGCGAAGTAGGGCGTAGTATCATTCTGCCAACTGTTGTCGGCAAAGGTGGTGCCCAGAGCGGAAGAGTCGTAAGCCGTGGCCGTAGGGTTCGCTGATGGATTGACCGTATCATCGAGATAGTAAAAATTAAGATCGTTCACGATGGGATTGTTGCCCGAAGTTGAAGTCAGGGTGGTTTCCACCTGAACGTAACGGTTGGCAGCTGTGGGAAGTGCTGGCATGTTGTCCGGTTGCACGCAGTACACGGAAGCATCATCACTTTCATCAGTAAGGCCGTACCATGTCGCCGAAGTCAAACCAGCCGTGGTGGCAGCCGAGCGGGCCCGGAAAGCAATACTGGTGCCGGTGGGCTGAGATATCGATGCTTCAAAGGCACAACCATTATCTGAGGCGGTCCAGGCACCATTCCAGGTCAGGTCAATGACGGAAGCACCGCTGGTTGGTGTCGTGTGAGTACCGGAAGCATTGACGTTGCGGATCTCACTGGCTGCGGCAACTGAAGGAGGGTTGCCGGAAGTGGCTGTGGAAACTTCATCCGTGTACTGTTGAGGGTTCGTGGTACCCGTGATGGAGATGGTGTCGTAATCCAGACGGATGCGACCGTCACCGCCGTTACCACCATTCGAGCCGGAAGTCGCGCCTTTTCCATCTCCACCGGCTCCTCCTGTGGCCGTCACCGTAGACGAACCGGTACCAAGCGTCAAAGCACCACCATCGAGCCAAATCGTTCCACCCGAACCGCCTCCAGCACCACCAATATTCGTTCCACCGGCCGCGCCGGCATTACCAGTGCTTACAATCGTACCGCTGTCAGCAATGGTAATCATATTGGCCGCAATAAATATCAAGCCACCACCATCACCGCCGGCAGTGCCTGTACTCGTACTCCCACCCCCACCACCGGAACCGAGAAACATGGTTGAAAGGGTATTGGCGCCATACGTTCCACCACCCCCACCAGGTTCGGCAGTGGTAGCTAAATTTGTTCCCGAACCACCCGTGGTCCCACTCCCATCATTTCCTGCCGTTCCACCCGAGTTTTGTCCAGCGAGCCCCACCGTACCGTAACCAGCACCGCCGCCACCAGCACCTATCGTCGATCCCTGTCCACCCGCACCACCCGCACCACCGGTCGTGCCGGCTTGAGTACTGGTATTCGAATCACCAGCGCCACACGCCCCACCACTCGGAGTACCCGTTGCCGCAGCGGTTGAACCGCCGCCGGTACACGCATCAGTCGCGCCGTTATACGTCTCACCGGAAGATGCGCTCACAGCAGCCGAACCACCTCGTAAACCCTTCCCACCAGCGGAAATAGTACCGGTGCCCGAAAGAGAAACCATGCCGGTCGCGCGAAAAGCGATAATACCACCCTCCTGTGAAGTGGTGCCAAAACCAACAGAATCGGCCCAGTCATCGTTTGTCAACGTACCCGTACCTGTCAACGTAACATCGGTGTAATGCATCACTTTTTGCACCATGGTATCCACCACGCCAGCAGCAGTAACCGTAGAACTGTATGCATTGGAAAGAACCGGAGTAATAGTAAGCGTGCTATCACCAATAGACTGAATCGTTCTGAACTCATAATTACCAGTCGAACCATAATCAGTGGAAACGCCCTGTATTTCGATAATCAAAACCTCATCACCCGGTGCAAAACCGGAAGTATTGTACACGGTAAGCGAACTTGCTCCGGCGGCGGCATCACCCGTAAGTTTGGTTCTGAAATCATCAACTGTGGTAGTGACACCATCACCAATGGTTAAGGGACCATCGGCACCATCGCCAAAGCCAACATCGGTGGGAGGAGTGGAAGCGCCGGAATAACCATAGTAAAGATAGTAATTGCTGTTCGTGGTGGGAGTTGATGGCGAACCAGCGGCTATGGATGCCTGGGTACGAAAATACAAAACCGTACCGGAAGAATTCCACGAGGTGCTGTCTTTGATGAGCCTGTCGATTTCGGTTTGCGCGCCGGAACCGTACGCTATACGCACATCATTGCCGGAAGCCAGAGACTTGGAAGCAGTAACCAGAGCACTATGATCAAGAGCGAGCTTTACGAGAGTATCCGTTGGTACCGGTGCCGAAGCCGTATTGGAAATAGTGAGCTGTTTCCGGTACTGATAGTTGGTGTCAAGCCAGTTGGAAGCTCCTCCGGTACCAAGAGTAAGTTCACCACCGGAAGTGGTCGTGGCATCAGTTGAGGAGTGGGTACCGGCATCAAAGAAAGCTTCCGTGGTATCAGTGTGCGATGTCGTATCGTAATCTATGGCCACTTCACTCGCCAGCTCCTGAGTGAAAGTAAGCGCATAGTCAGTGATGACCGGCGTGGCTCCACCAGTCGTAGTCATATCAGCGCGAACCTGTACAAAACGGTTGGCTCCTGTCGCCAAAGCATTGGGAGCACCAGCAAGACGTGCAGCATTAAAACAATAGGTGGCGGCATCAGCGTCATCATCCGCGGAATTCGTGACAGCAGAAAAGTCTTTCCAGGAACTCCAGGTGACACGATTGGCACTGGTGCGTATGAAAAAATTGATATCGCCACCACTCGGAACCGTGACATTAGCCTTGAAGCTGCAGCTACCTGAATTCGTCCAAGCCTCATTATACACCAGATCAATGGCATTGGCACCGGAAGTGGAAATATATTGACCGTCAGCCTGGTAGTTGGTGAGTTCGGAATCTGCAGTAACGGTTGGAGTCGTCGTTACTTCATCTGTGTACTGTTGCGGATTCGTAGTACCTGTAATCGAAAGCGTATCGTAATCCAAACGAATACGCCCATCACCGCCATTTCCACCATTCGAGCCTGAAGTCGCGCCTTTCCCATCTCCACCTGCTCCTCCTGTAGCCGTCATCGTTAATGATCCAGTACCAAGCGTCAACGCTCCACCATCAAGCCAAATCGTACCACCCGAACCACCACCCGCACCTCCAATATTATCCCCACCTGCTGCACCTGCATTCCCATTCGTCACAATTGAACCACTCGCGCCCATGGTAACAGTATTGGCCGCAATAAATATCAAACCGCCGCCATCACCACCGGCGGTGCCCGCGCCATTACTCCCGCCACCGCCACCGGAACCAAAAAACATAGTGGACAGGGTATTGGCGCCATACGTTCCACCACCCCCACCAGGTTCAGCATTAGTACCTAAATTCGTCCCGGAACCACCCGTCGTTCCACTGCCATCATTCCCTGCGGTTCCACCCGTGTTTTGCCCGGCCCTCCCCACCGTGCCATAACCAGCGCCGGCACCACCGGCACCAATAGTAGCTCCTGTACCACCCGCACCGCCCGCACCACCGACCGTACCAGCTTGTGTAGTGGCATTACTACTGCCTGCCCCACACGCGCCACCGCTCGGAGTGCCGGTTGCAGCAGCAGTTGAACCGCCGCCGGTACACGCATCCGTAGCACCATTATATGTTTCACCGGATTTCGCGCTCGCAGCAGCAGAACCACCACGCAAACCCTTACCGGTAGCGGAAATACTTCCATTCACCGCCACCGTACCCGTCGCCCGAAACGCCACAATACCACCTTCCTGACCACTTGGAGCCACAGAATTTGCCCAATCAGCGGGCGACCATGTTTTGGTCACATCAACGGTGACATTCGTATAATGAAAAACTTTCTGAATGGTGGTATCAAGCCCCTCTGCTGTGGAATCATACGCATTCGTGAGACCGGAAGTCACCGTAATATTCCCCGCCCCAACCGATTCAATCGTTCGAAATTCATAATTACCGGTGGTGTTATAGTTGGCGCTTGTACCCTGAAGTTCAATAATCAATACTTCATCGCCGGCCGTAAAACCACTGGAGCTGTTCACCGTAAGACTGGTGTTAGTAGCCGCTGCTGCCGTAGTAAGTTTCGTTTTCACACTGTCAAACGTGGCAGTGTCCGAAGAAATCGTCACCGGTCCGTCCGCCCCATCTCCAAACCCAATATCCGTTGGTGGGGTCCCGGCAGAAGCATATCCGTAATACATGTAATAACTCGTGGATGTGGATGAAGCGCTGATAGAAGCTTGCGTACGAAAATAAATGGTAGTTGCAGAATTATCCCAGGAAGATCCGGCTGTTTTTTCGCGAGCGATTTCGGAAAGTCCAGCGCCGGTGTCATAGACAATCCTCACATCGTTGCCGGAAGCTAAAGATTTATCAGTGGTAAGGGAGGCGTGATCAAATTCATGTTTTACCAAAGTGTTGGTAGCCATGGTTCCTCCGGAATTATTTTCAACGGTCAGTTGTTTTCGGTACAAATAATTTGTATCCCACCAATCTCCAGCTCCCCCACCGGTTTCCAGCTGCATTTGATTGGCAACGGTGGTCACGTCAATGTCATTGAGGTAGCCTTCATCAAAATCAAGGTCGCCGGGGGTGCCGGTACTGGCCGTCACCGTAATCGTTTCGGTGGTGGAAGCCTGGGTCGGACCAAAAAAGAACCAGGTGGTGATGAGAGCGGCGCCAAGAATGGCTGACAGCGCCAACTGAAAACGATATCTTTTTTGTAAAAGAAAAAACTTCTTGAGCAGATGCTGTGGCTCAAAAGTTTGAGAAAGAGAAGGATGTATTTTTTTCTTTTTTTGCATCGAAAACGGCGACAAGCGAGACAAGCGAAAAGGAAAATGTAAACATATTATACCATAAATACAAATCTCAAACAATAAAAAATACTCTAAAAATAGACGCCCTCAGTAAATTTTGATACAGTAAACTTTCAAGCGCGCCAGCAAAAAATAACAATGTAAACTATGGCCCTCCTCGACGCACTCAACGACAAACAACGGAAAGCGGCCACCATCATCGATGGGCCGGTTTTAATTTTAGCCGGTGCCGGCAGCGGGAAAACCATGACACTCACCCACCGCATTGCCTACATGGTCGAAAAAGGCATCCCCGCCCAAAACATTCTGGCCGTGACCTTCACCAACAAAGCCGCCAAAGAAATGAGCGAACGCGTACGCCGCCTGCTCCGCGGCCGCAGCCTCATTATTCCTATAATGGGCACCTTCCACTCCGTTTGCGTGAAAATTCTCCGCCGCGAAATCGAGAATCTCGGTTACAAGCGCAGTTTTGTTATTTTCGACAGCAGCGACCAGCAAACCCTCATCAAAAAAGCCATCAAAGATCTCGGCTATGACACCAAAAAAGTCTCTCCAAATGGCGTTCATGGCATTATTTCCCGCAACAAAAACCACATGATCACGGCCGAAGGATTCAGCGAAATGGCCGGCAGTTTTATTGAAGAAATCGCGGCCAAAGTTTTTATAAAATACGACGCCGAACTCAAAGAACACAACGCCCTGGACTTCGACGACCTGCTGCTCAAAACCGTCGAGCTCTGGACCAAGCATCCCGACATCCTCAAAAAATACCAAAACGCGTTTCGGTACGTTCTCGTGGATGAATATCAGGACACGAACCAGGTCCAATATACTCTCCTCAAAATGCTCACCGCCGAGCACCGCAACCTCTGCGTCGTCGGTGACGATTGGCAATCCATTTACGCCTTCCGCGGCGCCAACGTCCAAAACATCCTCAATTTCGAAAAAGATTTCAAAGACACCCGCGTTATTTTGCTTGAACAAAATTATAGATCAACGGGTAACATCGTCGCCGCCAGTAACCATATTATCCGCAAAAAGCAGAAACAGAAAGATAAAAAACTCTGGACCATTGAGGCGGCCGGCGAAAAAATCGGCGTATTTCAGGCCCGCGATGAAAAAGACGAAGCTGATTGGGTGGCGCGGAAAATGATTGGTTTACCCACCGCCGCCGAAGAATCCTTGCCGGATGATGGGGAACTCACCTATGTTTCCGAAGAGACGTCTATTTTGGACCGGGTCATGAACACAAAAAGTTTTCAGGACCGCCGCGCTGTACAAAAGATGAGTGAAGACGTGGCGCGCAAAATCCGCTCAGGCGAAATCAACTTTGCTCAGTATGTTATTCTGTACCGCACCAACGCGCAATCCCGGGCCGTCGAAGAAACCATGATCCACCATGGCATACCTTATAAGTTAATAGGCGGCATCCGCTTCTACGAACGGCGTGAAATCAAGGACATGCTGGCATATTTGCGCATCCTCGCCAACCCCAACGACTGGGTGAGTATGGAACGCATAGTGAATGTCCCACCGCGTGGGATCGGCGCGCGCAGCTGGTTGAAGATTGAACAATTTTGCCGCGAGCAGGGTCTGCTGTTTACCGAAGCCGCTAAGCGGGAAATTCCCGGCGTGATGACGAAATCATGGCTGGCATTGAAGGAATTTGCTGAAGATTGGGAAGATGTGATGGTCAAAGCAGAGACGCTGAACCCGGTGGAAATTCTGGACATGGTTGCGAAATTGACGGGGTATAAGGATATGCTGATCGATGGCAGCGAAGAGGGCGAAATGCGCTGGGAAAATATTCAGGAATTGAAAACCGTCATGGGAAAATTCAGCGGCAAAACCGGTGTGGAGGGCTTGTTGGCATTTTTGGAAGAAACCAGCTTGGTGGCGGATACCGATGACATTGACGAAACCACGAACGCGGTGACAATGATGACAGTGCATGCGGCCAAGGGGTTGGAATTTCCGGAAGTGTTTGTGATCGGCTGTGAAGAAGGGTTGTTTCCCCATTCGCGGAGTTTGCTGTCGCCGGAAGAAATGGAGGAAGAGCGGCGGCTGTTTTATGTGGCGGTGACGCGGGCAAAAAAACGGCTGCATTTATTGTTTACGGCACAACGCACGATTTATGGCGCGACACAGGTGAATGAGCCATCACGGTTTTTAGCGGATATTCCGGAACAGTTAAAACACGAAAAACAGACGGCGAAAAATTTGTGGTAAAAAAAATTACTTCGCGTTCCGCAACCGCTTCAAAAGCAGCACACTTTTCCCCGAAACCCGCATTTTTGGTTTTTTCTTTTTTTCACGCCGCCGCACCCGAGCCTCGGCCCGCCGAGCAGCTAATGTTTGTTCACTCATGTATCCAGCATGACCTTCAGTAAAAAAAACGTCTCATTCTTCAGCTTCGTTTTTACCCACGTTTTCTGTTTGGCATTCAAAAGTTCACCCAAACCCTGCAAAATATACCGGTCATTAAAATTTTCAAGATAACCAACAGCTTTCATCAAATATTCCTGAAAAGATATACCGCTGTGTGACTCGATTATTTCTTTATTGATACTCCAGCGACTCTTCAGGAAAAACCAAACATCATAAATATCACGGTTGGCAGGATTCTTACGTTCAACCATGGCAATAAGTTTATTGGCAAACATGTCTTCTTTCGCCTGAACCAGCATGGAAATACCCAGATAATTCTGAAACGAATAATGAGCTTCAGTCTGCCCTCTTGATATTTCCACTTTCACATTGTGCGCTTCCTCGGAGTAAGAAATCATAAAAAATAACGTATGATATTTTTTGTACTTCTCTCGTACAATGCCAAACTCGGGTAATATTTTTCCCAAACGCGCATACACATAATCTTCTTTACTCTTATCGAGTAGATCAAAATCCAAATCGACCGAAAAACGATCCAAATTATAAAAAAGTAAAGCAGCCGTGCCACCCTTAAAACCCAAAACAGGTCCGAGAGTAGTATCGCTATATACAGCTTTTAATATTTGCAGTAAAACTGCTCTGTGTGCATTAGTGTTTATGAGCATTTTCGTAATATTCATGTAATTTTTTTTCCAGTGTTTTACTCTCATACACAGGCAGAAGGGCGAAACACGTCTTCCAGTTGATGGAGCGCAGGTTGTCAAAATGGTAACTTTTATACAAATACAATGCATCCATAAATGCTCGCTCCTTGGAAGCCTCCATATACCCTTCTTTTTTTATCAACCCAGCCGGATTGCTGAGAATAGTATCTTTCAATTTTTTATATACATACGTCTGACCATCAACGACGATTTCTCGGCTTAAATAAGTGATGACAAATATAGTTTCGTAGTGTTGAAAAATTACTCCCTCTTTCCGGAGTATGGTTTCCAGGCTGACATAGGAAGGCGTATAAATTTTTGTAGCCAACTCCAACCTATTATAATTTTCGTCCTTGGCGTAGATTCCCCGGCGAATTGCCTGGAGTTTGCCGGTTTTGACATAATGATGTATCCGTCTTTTTGCCAAGGCGGGGACACTTTCTTTCCACAACAAAACGATGTCCTTAAAAGTAAAAACACTGTTTTTGGCACGTAAAATGGTAGAAAAATCTGTATATTCCATGAACCAAAGGTAACAATTATTGTTACTTCCAGTTTACATTATTTATAAAAATATGTCAATATATATGAGAAAAATGCCTAAATATAGAGAAAAACTATAAAAATTCCCGAATCGTGGCCACCAGCTTCTTCCCCACCAGCCGCTCGAGCGCCTCATCACTCGCCGCCCGCACTCCGGCCGCCGAACCGAACGCCGTCAACAACGCCCGCTTCCGCTTCGGTCCCAACCCCGGCACTTCATCCAAAGCCGATTTCACCTGCGCCTTTTCATGCCGCTTCCGATAAAACCCAATCGCAAACCGGTGCGCTTCATCACGCATCCGCTGCACCAAAAACAAACCCTGCGAATCCTTCGGCAACCGCACCGACTCCGCCCGCCCCGGCACAAACAATTCTTCTTCACGCTTGGCCAAACTCACCACCGGCACATCCACCCGCAACTCGTCCAAAACTTTTTTCACCGAACTCAACTGCCCCTTTCCCCCATCAATAATCAACAAATCCGGCCGCGGCCAATCCTTCACATGCTGCATGCGCCGATACATCACTTCCTGCAACATCGCAAAATCATTCGGCGTTTTCAACTCGCGTATTTTAAATTTCCGATATTCCGCCTTCGCCGGCATTCC
The DNA here is from genome assembly GCA_001818775.1 of Candidatus Kerfeldbacteria bacterium RIFCSPHIGHO2_12_FULL_48_17. GTDB lineage: Bacteria > Patescibacteriota > Patescibacteriia > HO2-48-17 > HO2-48-17 > 2-12-FULL-48-17. The sequence goes on along the minus strand of MHKD01000015.1, from coordinate 932 downwards.
ACCGACAAACACAACCATCGAACCCACAGCTTCGTAGCCCTGAATATTGGAAATATCATACACCTCAACGCGCTGTGGACCGGCACCATCCACACCCGGTACACCCACCGCCTCACCCAACTCACGCAAACCCCGCCGCGCCCGATGCTCTTCGCGCTCCCACGAAACGCGCGACTGCTCGACATACTGCGCCGCATTTTTCTCACCCATCAACAACAACTGACGCTTATGTCCGCGCTGTGGCACCGTCACCAACACATCCAACTGCGGCAACAACACCGCCACCGGCACAATAATTTCGCGCGGCAAATCCATCACCTGCGTATAGTACTGCTGCAAAAACGCCTGCACAATCGCCGCTTCATCAGCGTGCTCCGTATGCTGCAAAATAAAATTGGCCTTGCCGCGAATCTCGCCATCACGCACCGTAAACACATTTACGCCAGCGACGCCGTCTACCTTCACGACGCTCACCACGTCCTGATGCGCACCCGCCACCGAAACAATATGCTGCTTTTCCGTCACCCGCGCCACGGCCGCGATCTGATCCCGAAACCGCGCCGCTTTTTCAAACTCACGCGCCACGGCCGCCGCCGCCATCTTCGCCCGCAAATCCCGCACCACCGCGCGCGTGTCCCCGGACAAAAACGCCAGCACATCGGCAATCACGCGGCCATATTCCGCCCGACCGCCCTCAAAAGCACACGGCGCAATACACCGACCCATGTGATATTCCAAACACGGTCTCTTGGGCATCACATCGCAGGTCCGGTAAGGAAATAATTTTCGCAGCACGCCCAACGTTTCATACACCACCGCTGACGACAAAAACGGCCCAAAATAACGACTGCCATCGCGCGTCACGCGCCGCACAACCAACACGCGCGGAAATTCTTCACGCAACGTCACCTTAATATACGAAAAACTTTTAT
>MHKD01000014.1:2005-36231 GCA_001818775.1 Candidatus Kerfeldbacteria bacterium RIFCSPHIGHO2_12_FULL_48_17 | reverse complement strand
TGCACCAAACCAGTGTTCAATCTCGTGCTGGGCTTCTCCCGGTGTTTCCGAAGCGTGAATAATATTGTGTACCGCGCGCTTATCGCGGTTGGCGGCAGCAGCCGAATCCACCGAAAAATCACCGCGAATCGTTCCCATTTCAGCATCGGCCGGCATGGTCGGGCCCGACATTTTGCGGATCATGGTAATAGCATGCACACCCTTCACCACCATGCGCACCAGCGGCGCTGATGTCATATAATCTACCAACCAGCCACGGACCATTTTGCCAATGACAGCGGTATCCTTTGTTCCTAATTCCTTACCAGCATCAAAACCGAATTTCTGGTACGTATTGAGGGTTTTTTCACCAACGCGGTTGACCCATTTGGCATCTTTCGGGTAGTGGTTATCGATCTGATCATGGGTCGGTTGAAACATTTCCAGAGCGACAATTTTGAGACCGGTTTGTTCGATGCGGCGAATGACTTCACCGGTGAGACCGCGGCGGACGCCATCCGGCTTGAGCATGACGAATGTTATCTCCTCTTTGGGATGATTCATAGTGTTCGTAAAACGTTAATAAGTGGCTCATCTACTGAGCCCGAATAATCTTTACTGTAAATAAAAACCTGCTAAAAAGCAAGTTTTCACGTTCGCATTTTATGGGTCTGTCGCCGAATACGCTTTCGTGACGAAATCATGGAATTTTGTGACAGAATTGCTGAATAAATTTTGAGGTTTATATGGAATATAAGCCGAAAAATTTTGAAGCGGTTCTGACCAAAATTCAATGATTGCAGCAGAAATGGTATTCGGCGACAGACCCTTTATCGGGGTCCCTCCAGCTATTCCTTCATGATGTCCTTGACTTTGGTGACAATTTCCGATGGCGTGTGATTGGCTTTGATGAAATAATCATCGGCTCCCAGGGCTTTGCCTTTTTTGACATCTTCTTCCTGACCGAGATTCGTCAACAAAATCACCGAAATATCTTTCGTTGCTCCATTCTTGCGCAATTTTTTCAACACCATAAAACCATCCATTTTCGGCATGATGATATCCAGCAGAATGACATTTGGTTTCTGTTCTCCGGCGAGCCTGAGGCCGTCAACTCCGTTATTGGCCGTTGCTACTTCATAACCTTCCCGCTTGAATTTTTCGGCATACAGTGTTGAGAGCATTTCATCGTCTTCGATGAGCAAAATTTTTCCTTTTGCCATGGTCTTACTTTTAGGCTGCTTAGTGGTACAAGTGCAGTATACCATGTTCATTTTGCGGTGCCAATTATATTCAGCCGCGCGCTGTCAGGGCTTCATAGAAATTCCCTAAACTGAGCAGTTTTTCTTCCTGCATCATGTCACCCAAGAACTGCACCCCTATCGGCGGTTTTTTGCCTTGCTCTGCCGTGGGCGCCGTGGCGGCCGCTGTGGCGGCTGAGTCTGTGGCGGACGTGACGCCTGGTTCGGCCAGCGGAACGACCAATCCAGGAATGCCGGCGAGGTTGGCGGTGACGGTGAAAATATCCTGCAGATACATACTGAGTGGGTCGGCCGATTTGGCACCAAGGGGGAAAGCGCGGTCCGGTGTGGCCGGTGTTAAAATCACATCCACTTCGGCGAAAGCGCGCCGGAAATCTTCGCGAATGAGGGTGCGGACTTTTTGCGCCTGGTGGTAGTAGGCGTCCTGATACCCGGCTGAGAGCGTGAATGTTCCCAGAGCGATGCGGCGTTTGACTTCGCGACCAAAACCCTGGGCGCGACTGAGCGTGTAGACTTCCTCAAGGGTGCGGGCTTCTTTGGCATAGTGACCGAAGCGCATGCCGTCGTAGCGGGCCAGGTTGGAGCTGGCTTCACTCGGCACGATGACATAGTAAGTGGCGATACCGAGGTGCGCGTGCGGGAGCGTGATGTTTTTTGTTTTGATACCCGCGGTTTTGAGGGTGGTGATGGCCTGCTTGAGAGCTGCCTGAACATCCGGCGCCATACCTTTGGCGTTTTTGTATTCAACGGGAATGCCGATGGTGAGATTTTTTGCGGCCGTGGCTGCGGTGCTGTATTTGCGGGCGGTGCGTTTGCTGGGGCGGCCGGGCGCGGCAGCAGGTTCGGGTGGGAGAGTGGTACTGTCATGAGGATCCTGGCCGGACAGCGCTTCGAGCACGATGGCAGCATCGGCGCTGTTGTGCGTCAGTGTGCCAACGACATCGAGTGAAGATGCCAAAGCGACGATCCCATAACGCGAAATGCGACCGTAGGTTGGTTTAAGCCCAACGACGCCGGAAAGCGCAGCGGGTTGGCGAATCGAGCCGCCGGTGTCAGTAGCCAGAGCAAACACGGCTTGCTGCAGCGCGACGGCAGTAGCTGATCCCCCGCTGGATCCGCCGGGGACGAGGTTGGGATTGTGCGCATTTTTGGTGGGACCATAGACGGATGTTTCGGTGGAGCTGCCCATGGCGGCGTCATCCATGTTGGTTTTTCCCAGGAGCACGGCACCCTGGTCGAGCAGTTTTTGCACGGCGGTGGCGGTGTAGGGTGAAGTATAATTTTTCAGCATGGTGGATCCGGCGCTGGTGATAGTGCCCTGAAGACAAAAGTTATCTTTCATGGCAAAAGGTATGCCGGTCAGAAGCGTAGCTTCACCGCGTTTAATGATGGCGTCGGCGTCGGCGGCTTGTTTGAGCGCGAAATCTTCGGTCAGCAAAACAAAGCTGTTGTATGTAGGGTTGGTGTCGTGAATTTTCTTGAGGTATTGCTTGGTTAATTCAACGGCGGAAATTTCTTTGTTGATAAGTTTTTGGTGAAGTTCCTTAATCATGGCAGTACTTGTTTGACTTTGATATAATTTTCGACGACTTCGTGGGCGCCAGCGAGGAGACCGGCGACATTGTCGTAGGGCTTGACGATGTCATCGCGGTACATGTTATTGAGGTTGGTGACCTGGTTGGTAGGCTCGACGGTTTTGGTGTTGACTTGCTGGAGTTCGTCGATGTGGTTAAGAATGCCGGTGAGTTCACGACCAAGGTTAGCCTGCTCGCCTGCAGTCAGGGCAATACGCGATAATTCAGCGGTGCGTTTGATGATTTCGGGCGTAATTTGCATAGTTAGGCGGGTTTTATTGATTATGAGGCTATTATAGCATGGTTTTAAGGGGTGCCAAGACCGATTTGCTTCTTGACTTCTACCCATTTTACTGTTACCTTCCTGGTAATATAGAACATGAAAACATGGTTCTTTGAACCGACTTCTCAGCATGATGCCGAAACGAACTGTTCCACCCGCGCATTTTGCGCAACATGGTGGACAATCGCTTTCGCTCAGAGGGAAGTCTTCTTTTTTTATTTCAGCAACGCCAGAAAATCTTTTTCATTGAGAATTTTTACACCCAGCTTTTTCGCTTTCTCATACTTTGACCCCGGCTCAGCGCCGGCAACGACGTAACTCGTGGCCTGACTGACACTGCCGGCGACCTTGCCCCCAGCGGCGCGGATTTTTTCTTTGGCTTCATCACGGCTCATGCTCGCGAGCGTGCCGGTGATGACAAATGTTTTTCCTGTCAGCTTCCCCGCCCTAGCCACGACTTTTTCCTTCGCAACTTTTACTCCGGCCGCCACCAAATCAGTCACCAACTTTTTATTATGCTCATCAGAAAAATACTCAACAATGCTTTTCGCTACCACACCACCAACATCTTCCACTTCATTAAGCGCTGCCTCACTCGCCTGTGATACCGCCGTCAGTGTGCCAAACGCTCCAGCCAATGCTATCGCCGTTTCTTCACCAACATGACGAATGCCAAGTGCGTACAAAAATCGCGCCAACGAAACATGCTTCGCGCGTGCAATCGCGCCCAGTAAATTGGCCACCGACGTATCAGCAAATCTTTCGAGTGGCAGCAGATCATCCGCCGTCAGATCAAAAATATCCGCCGCCGTTTGAATCACCTGAGCATCCAGCAACTGATCAATAATCTTCGGTCCCAGGCCATCAATATCAAACGCGTGCTTGCTAACAAAGTGATAAAGTTTTTCGCGCTCCAACGCAAAACATTTTTTATTGGTGCAGTAGTAAGCCACCTCATCCGGTTTTTTCGCCACCGCCGATCCGCAAAACGGACATTTTTTGGGAATGTGAAATTTCCGCGCCGCCTTGGGCCGCAACCGCTTCAGCACCTGCACAATATCGGGAATAATATCCCCGGCTTTTTGCACAACGACGGTGTCACCAACGCGGACATCGAGGCGATCAATTTCATCCTGATTATGCAGCGTCGCCCGCGCCACGGTGCTGCCGGCCACGAGCACGGGCTTAAGATGCGCCACCGGTGTCAACACACCCGTTCGCCCCACCTGTACCTGAATATCCTCCACCACCGTTATCGCCTGCTCGGCCGGAAATTTATAGGCAATCATCCAGCGCTCGGCCTTGCCAACACTGCCCAAGGCTTTTTCCAACGCAATATCGTTGACCACGACCACGGCGCCATCGGTCTGAAACGGTAATGTTTCGCGCCGTTTCTCCCACTTCTGTAAATATTTTTCCACTTGCTTCAAGTCGCGGCAACGTTCGTTATACGGACTGGTTTTGAATCCAAAGGCCGCCAGTTTTTCGTGCACTTCTTCGTGCGTTGACTGACCAATGTTGTTGAGTATTTCAAATACGACGCAGACGAGTTGGCGCTTGGCCGTTACCGTGGCATCGAGCTGTCGGATGCTGCCGGCGGCGGTGTTGCGCGGATTGGCGTAGAGTGGCAACCCGAGTTTGGCTTGCTGCTTGTTGGTTTGCGCGAAGGCTTTTTTGGACATGAGAATTTCGCCGCGGACCTCGAGCAACGGCGGAAATTTTCCTTTGAGCTTGAGCGGGATACTCTGCACCGTGCGCAGATTCTGGGTAACATCTTCACCGACCTGGCCGTCGCCGCGCGTGGCACCGCGAACCAGTGCACCGTTTTTGTACGTCAGTACCACGGCCAGGCCATCGAGTTTGAGTTCGGCGTAATATCCGCCTTTGATCGGCGCTTTCAATAATCGCTCATTGCGACTTTGCCAATCGGCCAGATCAACGGCAGTGAAAGCATCCTGCAGGGATAAAATCCGGTGAGCGTGCTCGACTTTCTTGAGTTCTTCAAGGGGCTTGCCGGCAACGCGTTGCGTCGGTGAATCGGCGCTGACCAACTCAGGAAATTGTTTTTCGATTTCGCTGAGTTCGCGCATGAGTGAATCTCGGGCCGCATCGGATATTTCCTGCTTATCCAAAACATGGTATAAATACCGATGATGTTCAATTTCTTCACGGAGTTTTTTTATTCTGTTCTGGGCCTGATTTTTTGTAAGTTTCATTATGAAAAAAATTATTCTTGGGGTCATTTTTGCCCTGTTTATCGGCGGCGGTATATTTTATGCCCTGGTACTCTCTCAGGATACCAATGTCTCGGAAAAAATTCAAAGTTTTTCGGACGGAGTGAAGATTGTTTCCGATGAAATTACTGGTCATGAGCCTGAGCCGCTTTTGACCTTTTTTGTATTTGGCGATAACGAGGGCGTAAACCCCATCGTCAGGCGGATTTGGTCAGATGCGCGTGAGCAAAGGGTGGATTTTGTCGTCAATGTCGCTGATCTCACGTCTCACGGCAGGGAAGAACAGTTTACGGAAGTGCGCCAGCTGTTTGATGGATATGGCGTTCCCTACTATACGGCTATTGGGAACAATGATCTGGGAAAACCCAAATCGCGGGAACTGTTTCTGAAATATTTCGGTGTTGATGGAGCCGGCGCCGCCGTCAGCGATATCACTGTTGCTGCCGCCACCCGTACCTATTTTTCCTTTGATCGGGCCGGAGTGCATTTTGTCGTGCTTGATAATGCCGATCGTAAAGTCGGTTTTGATGACGAACAGCTGACGTGGCTGGCCGATGATCTGGCCGCGAACCGGCAGCCGCACACACTGCTGTTTTATCACCGTCCGTTTGATCTGCCGTTTTCGGAATTTTTCTATGATGATGAAACCGCCACTTCGCGCGCGTCCAACGAAAAATTTTTGCAGATTATCGGCGGATACACGATTGACGCGATTTTTACCGGACATGTACACACCTATATTCCCTACCGTATGCAGAATATTCCGGTCACGGTGACGGGTGGCGGGGGCGCGGCTCCGCAGGATTATATCGGAGGAGATGCCGTGAAGCTGTATCACTATATGAAGGTCACGGTGACGGAAGATGGCATTCAGACGAAGTTTGTGCCGATTGAGTAGGTTTGAACTTGACAAAATCCCCATTCTTCGACGACTTACGCGTTTGAGTGCAGTTCAAGGCAAGCGCGAGGAGCGAAGTCGGGGCCCCCGCAAACGAGGTGCGCAGGAGCGGAGCGACGAGCACGCGTTTGTGGGGTGATGCAGGCGTACTGAAAGGTACGTCGAGCAAGCCCCGCAGCGCTAACGTAGAAATGCGCTCAAACGCGTGAGTCCTAATCTTTGGTAATCACTTCCTCGGAGAACAACACATAATCCAGCAAACCCGATGCCGGGGCCGCCCACGGCATGGTAGCGCTCAGTATCTGCTTGGTATGATTATTTTTTCCCTCGGCCGTCACGACAATGTGGTTGCGTAATTTTTTCACGCTGCCGCTCGCGTTTTGCCCGGCATATGCCTGTAATTGCGCGTCGGTCACACTGCAGTCATTGCCTTTTTCCGAGGTGTTTTTCATCCGGATCTGGTAATTCCCCGCCTCTGTGAACGGCGTATTACTCACCGCGGCACACACCGCCGTCGAACCCGGTTGCGGCGTGCTGAAATGGCAGCTGTAATAATATTTTTCCGGAAAAGCAGTATCGCTGTCATCCCAGATATTTGTCCATTCCACGGCCGTTATTTCCAGCCACGAAGAACCGCCGCAGGTGTCGTTCCATTCCACGCGCACCGAACCAACATCCGACCCTTGAACGCTCGTCGGATTGTCAGGATCAAAGAGATCAACACTTTTGGTTTCCTGCCAGCCCAGATCAAATCTCACATCATCCACCTCATCATTCGTGGCCCGGGTTACGCGGTAATCGGCGGAATTCACGCCAATGGCGCCCTCTATGGCCGCCACTTCGGCGAGCGTGTCTGACAGATCGGCTTTGGCGAAACGGCGTTCGGTTATGGTATCCAGCGCTTTTTCCAGAGCGGTTTCACTGCCGTAATAGGCGCGCAAAGAACTGGAAAAATCCTGCGTTGCTTTGACGCCCGTCAAAACAATGAAAGCAACACCCAGCCCAATGGCGGCAATGGCCAGCATGATGAGCAGCGCCAGGAGTGAAACCGAACCCCGTTGTGATGCGTATGGTATGCGCATTATCGTTGATAAAAACGTGAGACGACCGTTGTTTGTAATTGGATGGTGTTTTCCTGATTACTGTCGTTTTTGCCCTGTACTCCGTACATTACCGTTACATACGGTTGTGTGTTGACGGCGTATGAACCATCGCTTTCAGCCTGCCACGGACTGACCACGGGATGTACCCAAAACTGTGCATCAATGACTTTGACTTCAATGGACGTAAGATTTTCCCAGTCCGCGCCGGGCAGCTCGCAGCCCGCAAAACATACTTCCAGGGTTTGGCCGCCTCCCTGCCAGGGTTTGGTGGGATCAACACTCGCCCGACGGTACACGATTTGTTGGCCGGCTTTGTCACGAAGCGCCAATACGCCCCTGCCGGTAGCATCAGCTATGTCAATCTCGGCAACGGCATTGTAGAAATCGTAATCAATTTCCCCTGCCTGGATATTTCTTGTCAGCTGCGTAATGACAAAACGGCTGTCGTCTTCCACGGTTTGCTGAGACGTGAACCTGTCCTGGTTTTTGCTGACGAGCAAAAATACATCAATCGCCACCAGCGACACAATCGAAAAGATAGCGAGGGTGATGATGATCTCGATGAGGGAAAATCCCTGTTGTCGCTGTTGTCGCTGTTGTTGTGGATCGTTTTTCATAATCAATCGGCTATGCCTGGTTTCCAATTATAGAGTGCGCTGGCGGTGGAATAGGTGGCTGTGTTGTTGCTGCCTATGACGCGCACGTTGGCTTCCACTTCCACGCCGACCTTCCTTGAACCGGGAAGCGTGCTGCAGTCAGCTTCCATCGGGCTTTCCGAGCTGCCGGTGCGGCAGATATTTTTGAACGTGAGGAGGCGCTGATAGACGGTTGGTGTGGCGCTGCCGTTCGCGGCCGTCACGGACTGGATATATTTTCCGCCACTTTGCAGGATGGCGCTGCAGGCGTGATCGCCGCATACCTGATCAAAATCGGCTGCGGAAAAATCAAGCGACCATGTGTTGGTGGTGGTATCCCAGATGGCGAGCGCTTTGGTGTTTGTGCCCGGCGGTGTCAGGCCCGTGTCCCACTCCGTCACACCGGCGCCGGCGCCGCTGCTTATCGCTAACCAGTTACTGTCGCGCTGTTGCCGCACGATTTCTATCCCCTCCCTGGCCAGATTGGTGGCCACGAGTTCCTGCTCACTAATGTTGCCGGCCCGCCGGGTGGAAATAAGCAGCGTTATCACCGCAATGACACCGGTAAGAATAATGGCAACGGCGATGGTCGTTTCCAGCAGAGTTATACCTTTTTGATTTTTCCGGGAAAAATATTCCATTTTTCGGAGGCGAAAAGAGAGATATTAGACAGTTACTCGTTGCCGAGCTCGATGATGCCGCTTTGGGCATTGACAACGACCGTCTTTTGCTTGCCGGTGACACCGCTCTCAAATGTTACTTTTGCGTTGGCATCGGCCGCGGGTTGCTGTTTGATGAAAATACTGGCATCACCCGCTGTGAAAATGATATCACATTGGCATGACTGCTGGGTATCACATGTCTGGACCGGTGGCTCCTCACAGCTGGTCATCGTAACTTTGTTGGGCATGGTGATGGTTTCAAGTACGGTGTCGGTTCCCTGAATGTAGAGCTTATCGTCATTCGTGTCGGCAAACGTGATAAATTCGCTGCCCCCCGGATAGGAAAAATGTATGCCGTAGGCCGGTGGAACCGTGGTGCCGTCGTAATCTTTTCCGGTCAGGGCAAGATTTTGCACAAACCGAAGTTTGGCCTGCAGCTCACGGGGCGCCTGTTCCAGATTTTGCGCGCTGTTTCCATAGCGGTAATTGGCAAAGACAAGTGCCACGAGAATAACAAAAATTGACATACTCACCAAAATCTCGACGAGCGTAAATCCGTTTTTGGTTGTTTGGCGGTGGCTGTTCATAATTTATAGAAAAAGTTGCTGCGTGAACCATTGTGTTATGCTGGCCCCATATATCATCATCACCGCGGTTGCTGCGCTTAAAAACGTTCCGAACGGGAGTTGATCCTTTCGCGTCATTTTCTTGGTCGCCAGTAAAAAAATTCCGATGATCGAACCGCAAATATACGCGATAAACAGGGCTATCAACAATCCCTGCCAACCTAAAGCCAGACCCATAACCGCACCAAGGCGAATATCTCCCCCGCCGATCCACTTTCCGCGTGATAGAACGAATTGTATCAAGAAAAATCCTGCGCCGACCAAACCGCCTGTCAAAATTTCCAACCAACTTCGTCCCATGGCTATACTGAAAAGTAAGGCTACTGCCCCGGCTGGCAGCGTTACCGCATCAAGTATGAGAAATTTCCGCAGATCGATGAGAAAAATGATAATCAGTAAAGCGGCGAGAACGAGACTCAGTGTCAACACGACGGCACTATCCGAAAGATTCCGCCAGCACAGGAAAAATATAATGCCGGTTGCGATTTCGACGGCCGGATACTGCCAACTGAACTGTTTTTTACAGGTGCGGCATTTTCCCCCTTGAATGATGAAACTCAGCACCGGAATCAGCTCATACCAGTTGAGCGTTTTGTGGCAATGCGGACAGTGTGATCTGCCTGAGGTAAATGATTTTTTCTGCGGCAGGCGCAGGGCGACGACATTCAGGAAACTTCCGACGCAGGCGCCGAAAACAAAAAATGCTATGTTGAAAAAATTATTGAATACCATTGGCGCTCACAGTATGCTTTCCCGCCGGCAGAGTTGCGTTTCCATGCTCCAGCGTAAAGGTGATTTCGTAACTGTCCTTGGTCGGCACCGTGCTCACGGTATAGAGAAAATTGCCGGGGTCTTTTCTTGCGGCGACATCGGGAAGATATTTTTCGAGCGCGCAGGCGCTGGCCACATCCCCTACCGTTCCGCAACCAACGGCTGCCGCCTCATAGCTGTTTTCCTGAATGATCATCCTTTCGAAACCCGACTGAATCGCTCTGATGTCTTCCAATCTGGCCATATCACGAACGATGGCGTTTTCACGCCGGAAAAACCATACAAAAAGCGCAACGAGTACTGCCGCGAGAACGCCGGCAATAATAATCATGATTATCTTTTTTTTCGTGAATGACATGAATATAGTATAGCAAATTTTGCACTTTCACCCAATGAACCGGCGGTTCCTATTTTTTGTTCGGTATGCAACCAAAATCAAAAACCCCCGAAAATGATGGGGGCTTTTTGATTTTTCATACACGCTTCATTACTCCACTAAACAGTAGACCCTGTCTGCGTCTGCGCAGTCGATCTTTGCGTCATCGGCCGGAGCTGAACCGGCGGAAACAGCAAAGACTACAACACCGCTCACTGGCGCGACGATCTCACTGGCATCCGAGTCTTGATCGAGTGCTTGTTGGTCTGGATCTTCAAGCGTGGTGGCGATCACATACTGATCGGCACCGTTTGAAGCATAGACATAACGAGCGCTTGCGCCGCTGTTGGTCGGATCAACCGGTAGGTTGGTTATATACGGCTCCAGGGCTGTTTCGAGCGCAGCCCAGGTAGCGGCTGATGGGTAGGCGTTGCTATTTTCACTGGCGTACAGTTCAACCGCCGTTTGAATTGATTTAACATCGGTTATACGTTTGGTATCGCGGGCGCGTTGTTGGGCGTTTCTGAGAGAAACGATCGCCAAAGTGGCGAGTAAACCAATAATGGCAATAACAACAAGTAATTCAATAAGGGTAAAACCCTTTTCATTTTTTCTCATGTTGTCACCCCCTTCCTCATATTTTTGTATTAGAGCCTGTTCACGATATCCACTCAATATGTTCTGAGTAGCTCGTTTATTTATACCATACTTTGCCGCAAAAAACAACAACTCCGCGTTAAAACAGATTCTTAAACCGTTGCAGAAAGATTGTAAATCGGCAGGAGAATGGCGCTAATGAACACGGCCACCGCAACACCCAGAAGCAGAATGATAATCGGTTCGATCAGGTTGATCAGCGCCTGCGTCAGTGTTTCCACTTCCCTTTCATAAAAATTGCCGAGTTTCGTGAGAATCTTATCAAGACGGCCGGTTTCTTCACCGACACGCATCATCTGACTGACCACCTGCGGAAGATGATGATTGGATTCAAAGACGGTGGCGATTGATTTCCCACCGGATACGGCCACGCGCGTTTCCTCAATGATGTTCTTGTAAAAGGCGTTACCGACAACGTCACCGGTAATCGTCAATGCCTGCGTCACCGGAACCCCGCTTTTCAACAGCGTCGATAAACTGTAGGCAAAACGCGTCAGATAAATTTTTTGAAAAATTTTTCCGAAAATCGGAATTATTGTCACCCAAAAATCCATCTGCGCCTTGCCGGGTTTGGTTCCATAGTACCAGCGCACCAGCAATCCGCCGATCACGAGCACAATAATAATCCACCACCAATTATTGCTGGCAAAATTACTGACGGCGATCAGCGTTCGTGTTGACCAGGGTAAGGCCTGACCGCTGCTTTCCAATACCTCAGTGAGTTTTGGTATCACATATACCATCATCAGCGCTCCCACGGCCACCAATCCAACCAGGATAAAAGCCGGGTATATCATCGCGCCCTTGATTCGGCTTACAACGCTGTAATCCTTTTCTTTTTGGTCAGCCAGGTAGGTGAGCACTTCATCGAGTTTACCGGTGGTTTCACCGGATTTCACCATTTGCACAAAAAACTCATCAAACACCTTTGGCCACTTTTGCATGGCCTTGGAAAGTCTGACGCCGCTGTTCACTTCTTCGGCGACATCCTGAACAATCATGGCCAGGTATTCGCGCCTTTCCTGGTCAGCTATGAGTTTCAGGGCGCGGACGATCGGCACACCGCCTTCAATCATCACGGCCAGCTGTCTCAGAAAAATAACAACCTCGCGGTAAGGCACCCTTTCAAACACGTTGATGGACTTTTCGTAAAACGCGCCTTCTCTTTTTCGCGTGATTGAGATGACGGTCAGTTCGTTTTGTTCCAGCGCCATCTGCGCCGCGGATTCCGAAATCGCTTCAATATTTCCGGTGACGATTTTTCCGTTGCGCTTACTTTGGGCCCGGTAATTGAATACTGACATGGGTGTTAGGCTAGATTACTTTGTATAAATCTTGGATCGGTCGCGTGTTCAATCGCTTTTTCGACTGAAATCTTTCTTTGCTGAATGAGTGCGACTAATGCCCTGTCAAATGATTGCGTTCCGGCCGTGCGGGAATGTTCAAGTATGTCGCGCAGCTGATTGAAGGAACCTTCCCGGATGCTGTTCCTTGATGTATCATCCGGTGTGAGCATTTCGATCGCCGGCACCACGCCGCTGTTGCTGCTGGGTATGAGTTTCAGCGCGATGATACTGGTGAGATTTCTGGCGAGCTTGGAGCGCAGCTGTTCTTCTTCATCAGGAGAAACACTGTTGATGAGATTTTCGAGCGCGGAAATAACATTCGGCGCGCTTAAACCAGCATACACTATTTTTCCCGACTCTGCCACTTCCAAAAGTTTCATTATCGTATCACCGTCGGGAATATCCGAAATCATGACGCAGTTTATGTCTTCGTTGAGCACGGAGTTGAGTCCGGACACAAATGTGGGAGTGTCTTTGCCAATTTCACGCTGCTCAATCAGGCTTTTATTGTCGATGAAAATCTGCTCAATCGGTTTTTCCAGCGTGACGACGTGATAAGCGTGCGTTGCGTTCATGGCGCCCACGAGCGCGGACAGGGTTGTTGTCCGGCCGGATCCGAACGCGCCGGTAACGATAACAAAGCAGCGCGGCAGATTCACAAAATGGATGAATTCTGGAGGCAATCCAAGTTCCTGAAAACTTGGAACCTTGTCTTTTATCTGGCGCAGAGACAGGGAAATGAATCCCTGCTGGTAAAAAACATGCACGCGAAAGCGCACCTTTCCCAAAAAATTATGCGAGATTGTTATTTCCCTGACTTTTTCGAGCACCTGTTTTTGCTCCACGCTTAAAATACTTTCGGCCAGTTTCTTCACAAATTCGGTCTGCAAAATCGGCTCTTCGTTAAGTGCCAAGAGCTGCCCGTTTATGCGCAGCGTCGGTGAATTTCCCACCGACAAATGCAAATCAGACGCCTGCTTCTGCGCCATGGTTGACAGCAAACGCTGCATGACGAGTTGTTCCGTTGAAAACCCCATACTTATATGTGCTCTTTTATTTTTTTGATGACTTCTTCCGGAGTAAAGTGGACCTTGACCAGATAATCTTTGGCTCCGAGCTGAATGCCTTTGTCAACATCCTCTTTGCCGCTCAAATTCGTCAGTAAAATAACGGGTATTTTCCGGTATTTCTTTGATGCCTGGAGTTGGCGCAAAAATTCAAATCCGTTCATTACGGGCATGAGAATATCAAGCAGGATCAGATCGGGTGGATTTTTTTCCACCGCTTTCAGGGCCTGTTTGCCGTTTTCCGCACTGTCAACCAGAAAACCCTCCATTTCCAGTTTCGATTGGTACATACCGCGCAGAAAATTGTCATCTTCCGCGATTAAAATTTTTTTACTGTCAATGCCAAGTGCCATAGATTATTCTTTAGTGACGCTAAATACTTCTTCTACTGTTGTCAGGGCCGCCATTGCCTTTAGTATGCCGTCGGCTTTCATGGAAATCATCTGTTGCTGCTTTATTTCCGCCGCCATCTCATCATTATTCTTTACTCCGCCATCAATAATCATCTGCTTGACCCGATCGTTTACCTCCAAAACTTCCACAATGGCGATTCGCCCTTTATATCCGGAATTTTCACAGCGTGAACATGTGCGACCACGGTAGAATTTCGCTTCCCCTTTCCTCAGGTTTTCGGGCAGCGTGTTCGCCGGCAGGGTGGCCAGTTCCTTTTCCATTTCAGCCCGAACGCCTGGCGCAAGCCTGACTTCTTCGCGGCAGTACTGACAGACCATGCGCACCAGCCTCTGAGCAACTATTATGTTCAGTGCCGAAGACACCAGAAACGGCTCAACTTTCATGTCCATGAGTCTGGGGATGGCGCCGCTGGCATCGTTGGTGTGGAGGGTGGACAGAACGATGTGGCCGGTCAGACTGGCGTGCACAGCCAGTTCGGCCGTTTCGTTGTCGCGTATTTCACCGACCATGATCACATCAGGGTCCTGGCGCAAAATGGAGCGCAGCCCGCGAGCAAAGGTCAGATCAATTTCCGGCCTGATCTGGGTTTGATTGACGCCGGGGATGTAGTATTCAATCGGGTCTTCGAGGGTTATGATATTGACGCCTTCTTTATTAAGGAGATTCAGAAGCGCGTACAGGGTTGTGGATTTTCCGGAACCGGTCGGGCCCGTGACAAGAAACATGCCGTTGGGCTGCGTTATGTAGCGGGTGATGAGATCGAGATTGCGGCCGGAAAAACCAAGTTTGGCGAGGTCCTGAATATTTGCCGAATTATCGAGAATACGGATGACCACCTTTTCCTCATCAAACAGCGGCATGCTGGAAACGCGGAAATCAACGTTGCGATCGTCCATATTCACGCGGAACCGGCCGTCCTGCGGCAGACGCGTTTCATCGAGTTTGAGATTTGCCAGAACTTTTATGCGCGCCACGATGGCGTTGTGCACATTTTTTGGCAGCACGATGGATGTATGGAGTTCACCGTCAACGCGGTAACGGACCCGGGTTTCCTGCCCCACCGGTTCAATGTGAATATCCGATGCCTTGCCATCAATGGCATTGCGAAGAATCACATTCACCATTTTTGAAACCGGGGCTGTTTTTACGGCCTGTTGGACGTCCAGGCCTGATTCGGCGGCTGCCGGCAATTCGGTTGTCGCAGTTTGATCGGTGTCGGCGGCGGCGCTGCTCATGGCCGCTTTCACCTGTTCTTTTAGATTTTCGTAGTGGCGGAGTGCATTTTGAATGTCCGTTCTCGTCGTAATGAAAAAACTGAAGCGCACCTTGTTTTTTCTGGCGATAAAATCCAGCGCTGAGATGGCGAGAAAATTCTGCGGATTGGCCATCGCCATACCGACTTCGTCTCCGACTTTTTTAAACGCTATCATCTCATAATTTTTTGCGATTTCTTCCGGCACCAAAGCCAAAAGCTCCGAGGTTATCTTTTTTCCCCTCAGATCAGCAAATGGAACATTGTACACCTTACTTTTTATTTTGGTGAATATCTCTTCAGGAATGAGTTTTTTTTCCTCGATGATGTCGATGTAATTTTTTCCGGTGTTTTTTTGTTCCGTTTCAAGTTGCGCCATCTGTTCCGCGCTCAGGAGGTTGTTTTTCTCAATGATTTCCTTGATGAGTTGTTGATCATCCTTGCGCATGGGTCGATGTTAAAACACTTTTATTCAGCTATTCAGCGGCTACAAAAGGATTCTCTCTACCCGTCGCTGGAAAAGCCAATTTTGTGCTTGATTCGTTGCCTTTTTTATCGAGTGCCGTAACGGTGTAATAATAATCCACTCCCGGCTCCAGACCCGTATCTTTGAATTTTTCCTCGACATTGTTGCTCTCGATGACTTTACCCAGGATGCCGATTTCTTCGGAACGGTAAATTTTTATGGCAGCAAAATCATCCGCCTGAGGATTTTTCCAGGTGATGGTGACCGAAGCGCCATCGCCGCTGTTGGCGATCTCGATATCCGTCGGTGCCGGCGCCGGAGTCGTGTCTTTCGGCGTTATACTGACCTGATCCTGATTCTTCGATTCTTGCTCGTCTGTTTTTGAACCAAGAACGGCGCGCACGATGTAATAATAGGTTTCGTCGGGTTTTACGGTGGCGTCATAATAAAACTCTTCGCCATAGTTCACGGTGCCTATTTCCTTGCCTATCTGGCTTTTCGCCGATGACCGATAGACGCGCAGCATACCCGTGGCCGGTTGGGGATCGTGCCAGGTGACAATCACGGCCGTGCCCAGGCCCGGATCCTTCACAGCAATATCGGTCGGCGCGTTTGGCACCTTGTTGCTGTACGGTTGAACACCACTTTGCGTGGTTGCCTGGTTTGGCTCGTATTCTTCGAGTTCCGCAAATCCCGGTGTATAAATATTTTGTTCTTCAAAATCCTTTACGACTTTCTCACTGGACTTGGCGCTTGTTTCGCTTTTGAGCGTCCGATGTTCGGCAAGCAGTGTGTCAATATTAAAATACAGGAGTATCACACCCGCGATAACAAGGGAGAGTGCTATAAGGTAAATGAGATTTCTTGGTATTATTTTTATTTGTTCCTGCGTCATAACTCTTCGGCTAAATAATACGTCCTCATATTAAAGGCGTAGCTGTCCTGTCCCGGCTGGTACTGGAGTGCCTTGATATCGAATAGTCGCATATTTTTTTCCGTGGCGCGTAAAAATCCCAGCAGCTGGTCGTATGATTTTATGCCTTCAATTTGGAAAGAAACATCTATGGTTTTCAATCCCGGAACCGTTTTTTCAAGTGTGGTCTGATCCTGCTCGGCCGTGGTTTGAACCACGTTTTTCGAGCTGTCGATGCTGCGCAGGGAAAGTCCCTGACTATGGGCTAAGTCTTCCAGTTGAGCAAACATGCCAGGAATATCGTTTTTGGTCGGTAAAATTATTCCCAGGCGCTGCAGGGCATTGTGATTCAACTCTCCGTAATTTTCACTCAATTGCTTGAGCTCACCCAGGTATGCTTCCTGCCGGTTCAGCTCGTCGGTTGATTGCTTGTATTCGGTGGCTGCGTTTTGTTGGATGGATGCGTATTTTGGAGCAAGGAGAATAAGCCAACCGGCAACGATGATGATAAATATCGTCAGGAAGATAAACAGCCTGAAATATTCACTCACCGTCGCTTGTATGGTTATAAGAAACTTTGGCTTCATAGATCCCCATTAAGGTAAAATGTTTCCGGCTTTATCTGAACTGAAAGGGTAAATTCCACTCCCCTGTCCGTCACCACTACATTTCCATCTTGGGCCAGGCTTGATTCCGTGACCTTATTTCCACCGGTCGTCGTCACGTCTTTGACAAAATCAGACGCCTGCAGAGCATTTACCTGTTCGGCAACATCTTCAAAACTCTCGGCTATGGCGGTTATTTTAAATCCCCCCTGCGTGTCCCCATTCATGTTCTTGTATACCACATTGGGCACAACTTTACCCTGAAACCGTTCCAAAACCTGCGTCCAGTGCACGTGTTTATTCAACAGTGTATCCACGGTATCAATCTGATTTTTGAGTTCCTGCGCCGTGCTTTGCAGACTCGTGAAGCTGGCGATCTCCTGATTGACGGTTTCGATTTTTCCATTGACATCGGTTGTGTTGGATTGGAGTCTGTATCCATAGAGCGTAAGTGCGCCAAATACCAGCAGTACAAAAATTATTGATGACATCGCCACCCAACCGAGCATGATGCTTTCGTTTCTCTCACTGACCACATTCAGCACATCTCTTGGCATGAGGTTCACATCGATGTTGGAAAGCCTTCTGTTCGGCTTGGACGGCATGTGCTCTTTGCTTGGCCCGAAGAAATTCCTCTTGGGCGGTTGCGTGGAATCGAGACTGCTCATCTTGTCCATCTCTGAAACGAGCGCTTCGTCACGGAAAAGATGCTGCGGCGGTTGCGCTGTTTGCGCCACCTGCGCCAACGGATCAAAGGCCTGGGGCTTTTGACGGTTCCGGGTGAATTTGGGAAATGAAGAAACCTGGTTCGGCGTTATCGTCGTCGGTGGTGTTGGTGTCGCCAGTGCCGGTGCCGCCTTTTTTACCGGTTGTAACGGCTTAGGCTGCACAATTTTTGCGGTAATCGTCACCACCGGTTTTTTGGATACGGGAGGTTTCACTGGTGGCTTCATATCCTGTACGAGGGGTTGCCCTGGCTTCATTGTATTCCGGTGAAACCAGGAGTGTGATTTTTTTGGAATAATCGTATCTTTTTTTGCGGGCTTGCTGCTGATTCTGGCCGACTTCATGGGCTTAGGTTTTGACCTCGGAGGAAATGTCTGCAGTTTTTGTGTTGTGTCTGCCTTGGCTTTACGTTTGTTTCTGATGGTATCCAAAAAGTGCACCCAATTTTGTTTCTTGCTTTTGGGTACGACCGGCGCCTCCTTTCCAGGATTGGTATACACAACTTCAGGCCCTTCGGTTTTTGGTTTCCGACGCTCCTCTTTGTCTTCCTGGTTTTCGTGATCCTGAAGCAGATTGATATCAGACATATTTTTGTTTAAACGATTTCTCTCATTGCCAAACCAACGGATACTGCATATGACGGGCCTATTTCATTGAGCGCCGGTTTGAGTTCCACCGGATAGACAATTCTGGCCCATGGATCGCCGATAAATACACGCAAATTCAGTGTTTGGCTGAGAAACGACGTAAGATTGGGGAGCCACGAGGAACCACCGGCCAGAATCACCTTTTCAATATCTTTGTCGTGCTGGCCTTGATACATATTCATCACATAGCGGATCTCGTTGACGATGGAATTGATCAGAAATTCAATGCGGCTGGGAATTTGCGTGCCGGCCGTACCGGATTTCGACGTATTCAGTCCGATATCCCGCTTAAACTGTTCTGCTCTGACGTGGTCAATATTGAGACTGTTGCTGATAGTTTTGGTTATGGTGTTACCGCCGAGATCAATACTCCGGCTGATAATGGGTATGCTGTTCATCATGACATTGATATTCGTTGCTGATGCGCCGATATCGATAACCATGATCGCAGATTTGTCGTGACCGATGAGTGACCGCTCCAGCGCGAACGATTCCGTTTCAAGACTGACGAGCTGCAGGCCTCCCGTTCTGAAAATTTCAACGTATTTGTTGACAAGATTTTTCGGCGCGGCGGTGATAAGAATTTTAATATTTTTCGTTGGCTTGCCGACAATGGTCGGCAGAGAATGCGGCTGTAAGGTTGGGTCCACGGCGCCGCCTGAGTCTTCAAAGGTTTCCACCGGGGTGTTTTCCGTGCTCACCATTTCTTCATCGAGAATTTTCCAATCGAGCACCATCTCTTTCAGCGGAATGGGTACAAATTTATTGGCTTCCCACCGAATAGCCGAGGCCAGGTCTTTTTTGGACATGACCGGCAACTGGATGATCGAACTGAAAACAGCGTAGCTTGGTAAAGCGGCAACAACTTTGTCGCTCTGCGCCTGGGATGCTTTGTAAATTTTTTTGAGGGCCGGCAAAATTTTCTGTTTTTGTTCTTCAATGTCGCCGTGGAGTAAGTCGGTTTCCTGCTCGAGAAAACCGTAGGTTACGAGTTTTGGGCGACTGCGTTCGCTCTCGAGTTCGGTGAGCTTGATAGCTGAAGTTCCAATGTCTATTCCAAGATAACTTTGCTTCTTTCGGAAAAAACCCATAATACTTTTCAAAAGAAAAGATAATAATAGGAAAGTAACTTTATTATAACACAAATATTCTTTTCATGCGAAATCTCTAGGACTTTAGAAAAATCTATCGCGAAATTTTTCGGATATCCGGAACCAGCGCCGCAAAATCCTGCAAACCCGTTGGCGTGTTGGCGAGCAACCTCCCATCATACGTGATGAGTTCGGAAGCGTGGGCACTGTCGGCGAAGTTGCGCCCAAAGGTGAAACTCTTGGCCATCATCAGACCTTTTACTTTGAGCTGGGTATTGCCACTGCCGGTGTTGATATTTCCACCCAGCGCGATAAACGCACCATCAAGCCTGTCCACTCCCCCGTTTATGTTTATATTCCCCTCAACAATGAAACCGACTGATGCCAGATTATACACGTGCTCAAGATTACTCACGCTTTCATAGGCAATATTCCCGTCTATCGTCAGATCACCGCGCACTACGATGAGACCACTGCCGTCGTTTGCCGGCGCCTCTGTGCCTGTCCCGTTGCGCAGCGTCAACCCACTGACCGTGAGCGGGCCATTGCTCGAAAAAACTTTTCCGTTCATCGCGAAATCACCACTGAGTGTGCCGGATGTTACTTCAACGACATCATTGCCCAGTGCGTTTTTGTTGCCGTCAACTTTGGCAGTGATGGCATCAAGATCAATTTTACCAAGTACATTGTGATAGACACTGCCGGTTTTTGCCAGACCGAGTACATTATTTTCATTGATTTCCTGAACGGGGCCCGGATCATTGGATTCATTGGGTTCGGCATTGCGGCCTTCTGTCGTGAAATTCTGGATATTGCCGCCGGAGAGAATAAGGAAGGTGGCGTTGTTTATGCCCTCCGGTGCCGGATTGGCCGCCTGAATACCGCCGCCCGCATACACATCTCCGCCCAGGGTTTGAATAAACGGCTCAACCTGCACCTGGAGACCGTCAAAATCAATGAATCCTACGCCTTCGGCTCCTCCTGACCAGGCGAAACCATAGAGATTACCGGTGGCGGCATCGAGCCGCACGCCATAGCTGTTTTTCAGACGCGGGTCGTAGCTTGGATTGCTCATATCTGTCCCTACAACGGGTTCGGTGGTTTTGTCACCAAGTTTGATCCAGCCCCAGTCGTCTTCGCCGAATTGATTCACGCCATAGTCATAGATCGAAGTAATTTGCGCCCAACCGTACACGAGGCCAGTATCAGGATCAAAGCTGGCCGGTTTATCCGGAGCAGCTGGATAGCCATTCGAATTGATGGCGCCAAAATCAAGCCAGCCGACGGGACTGAGACCATTGTCATCAGATACATTCCCCACCCAGGCCTGGCCAGACAGCACGCCGGTGACGGTATTCATTTGGACTTTGTAGGGCGACGTGTTACAGACGTTGGCACCTGCGCGGTCGGCGCAGTTGAAACTTACCCAACCCAGCGCTTCATCGTCCAGTCCGCCGAACCAGGCAAACCCGTGCAGATCCACGATCGTTTCACTCTTGAGATTGCCGTCACCGTCACCGTCTTTGGCATAGACCCGGTAATTTGACGTGCTGCAGGTATCGTCACGACCGGTTTGGGAACAGTTCAGACTCAAGAGACCAAAGCCGCTGCTTTCGGTATTGGCGCTCCCACCAACATCTTCAAACATGCCGCCACCCCAACCATAATCAGTAAATACTCCTGAGCTCCAATTAAAATGCGCCCAGCTGCCCCAGTTACCGGCATCATCAACCTTGTCTTCCTCGGGACCGAAGCGCACCTCACCCCAGGGTGTAATCACATCGTCGGCCGGGTCCGAGGTACCGCCGTCATCAACGATTTTCCCCACGTCGCCTTCGGTTGCGGATGGTGTTTTGGTGAAGAAAAACGTTGAACCCACCACGCGACCGTCGCTCAGTATCCTGACGTTGCCGCTGCTGGAAAATGGCGCCGGATCAAAATTCACAAACCCGATCGAGTTAGCCCGGGCGCCGCCGTCAGCTGCGGCCTGCCCCAACCAGGCAAAACCTTCGAGATCACCGCTGCCGTCTGGATTGGCGCCGATACGGGCCTTGAGGCCATAGTCAGTATTGTTCACACCGCAGCTCGCCGTATTGACACACGAAGTACTCAGCCAGCCCTGCCCCACGGCCACGCTGTTGTCTGATAAATACCAACCCAACCACGCCCAGTCCTGAATATCTGTTTCTTGAATGAGATAATTTGCTGTACAGAAATAGACTTCACCGTTGCCTCCATTGTTTAAACCGGCGCCGCCCAATACTTCGAATGTATTGCCTGGTAGATTATTTTGATCAACGCAAAAACCAATACGACCGCCAGCACCGCCACCGCCTGTTTTGTTGACGCCACCTTCGCCGCCCCCGGAAATAATCAGGGGAACATTGTTGGCATTGCCATTGGCGATAGCCGTAAATACGGAAATCGATCCGCCGGAACCGCCACCCGCGCCACGATCCGTACCTGTACCCGTACCGCATCTTTTTGATCCGCCCGTGTCACCATCAGCAATAATCGTCCCATTCACGGTAAGAATATTTTTTACATCGAGCTGTATGACACCGCCACCGGCACCGCCGCTGTCAGCTGCGTTACAGGCATTGCCGCCACCGCTTCCGGATAACAACGGTTTGCGTTTCTCTTCATCGGTGCTGCCGTATATGGCTCCACCAAGGCTTCCGCCGCCGCCATTCCCACCCTTGCCGCCATAACCAGCTCCAGCTCCCGTACCGGCTCGTGGATTTGGGCCATTGGCACCTTTGCCAATACCCGCTCCCCCGCGCTCACCAAAGCCGGTTACGTCTATGCGTGAATTCACGCCGACATCAAGGTCATGGGCGCGCATCGAAATATTTACCAGCAGTGTAGACTCCACGAATGTCACCACTGCATCTTCGGCAATAAGATTAAGATTTTTTTGATAATCACCGCTGACTGTGCTGTTGCGAAACAGAACCTCATCTCCGGTTGCCGTCAGTGTCAACGCTTCATTGTTTTCGAGGGTCGCTGTTACGCCATCGAAAAATATTTTCTGGTACGTAAATTCCGTGCCTTCGCTGGTGCGGAAATGAAAACCGCTGACAAAATGTATCTCATCGTCCTGTGTTGCTGAGGAAACCTGATCATCAACAAAGATCATGGTCCCGACCTGACCTGTCTGCCAACCGTTACCGTAATTGACGCTTGAGTCGGCAAGTGGACGAGCGTAGCCGGCTGCATCGTCAAAATATATCGCTGCCCGACCACCACCACCACCCGAGCCGTTCCCAAATCCATCTCCGCCATTGGCAGCGAAAAAACCGTTCCCTCGCAGGGTTTTGGTGTTTACCATGATGCTCCCCCCGGAACCGCCACCTCCGCCGTTGTCTGACTGGTTGTTGTTGCCGCAACGTTTCAATGAACCGTTCATGCCGTTGGCCTGTATATCGCCATTAAGCGTAAACGTATTCGTGACCGTTATGCGAACAGCTCCACCGCCAAAACCACCAGAGTTGTCAACCCCGCAAGAACCGCCACCACCGGAACCTTTGTACTCATCATTCAGTGGAAAGGCATTCGGCGCGTAGGA
This sequence comes from Candidatus Kerfeldbacteria bacterium RIFCSPHIGHO2_12_FULL_48_17, assembly GCA_001818775.1. Classification (GTDB taxonomy): domain Bacteria; phylum Patescibacteriota; class Patescibacteriia; order HO2-48-17; family HO2-48-17; genus 2-12-FULL-48-17. The sequence goes on along the minus strand of MHKD01000014.1, from coordinate 13,076 downwards.
ATTGCCATACACATTTCTGGCATTGGCTTCGTTGGCATTGCCCCCCTTTCCCCCATAACTGGCGCCCGATCCGCCGGAATTTGCCCACACACCGGTGGTGATACCAGCGCCTGTTCCCTTGGCAGGAGCGTTGCCGTCACCGGTGGCATCAATGTTTGCGCCCGCATCTATCGTGACATCACGCGCGTTCACACGGGCGTTGATGCCCAGACGTGATGCACCATCCATGTGAAACGTACCGCTCAGTACATTAAAATAGGCCGTGCGCAGGCTATCTTCACTCGTGGTACTGCCTATGAATTCAATATTGCCGCCTTCGGCATTAAAGGTAAATTCACCCGCATCATCGAAAACAATGTCTGTGTTTTGGAATGTTATGGTTTTATACGTTAAATCAGCGTTCACGTCAGAATGGAAACGGACGCTCTTGAGGAATATAGCATCATCATCGTTGGACTCTGTAGCAGTGCCGTTATTATCAACGAGTAAAATGGTTCCTGGCTTGCCTTCCTGGGCATTGCCGGGTCCGGTTCCGCCGTTGACATTGATTTCCGTGAGCGGTCTGTTATAGGTATTGTTGTTGTAATAGATAGCTATGTGCCCGCCGCCGCCGCCGGCACCGGCAGCCGAACGACCCTGCTTACCGTCACCGCCGACAGCCTGAAAAATTCCATTTCCTTCCAGGTTCGCTGTCTGAATATATAAAGATCCACCGCCGCCGCCACCGCCCCCACGTGAACGATTATTATTGGTACAACCGACGCTTGAAAGCCCAACGCCGCCATCGGCTTGGATGGTGCCATTATTAATGAGACTATTACTAAGATTAAGGTGTACTACTCCGCCGCCCGGACCGCCTTGTGTGGGGGTGTTACACTGGCCGCCGCCGCCGGATCCCGGGGTAAGCGGGGCATCCACCGAACCGTATGCCTTGCCTCCGAGTACCTGCCCTGTGTTGCCTCCCGGTCCACCATGCCCGCCGCCGGAACCGGCATCATCAGCACCGGTTTTGCCGGCACCGGGCCCTTTCGAAGCAGCAAAGCCGGTACCGGTGGCGTCGATTTTTCCGCCGGTGTTGATGACCACGCCCTGGGCGTTGATGGGATGGAGTTCTCCTTGGCCTGTTTTTATCTGTAACGTTCCATTAACGGTAATGGTATTTGCCTGTCCGTTGGCTGGTATGGGAAAATTGGAGCCTGCGCCACCAACAGTGAGCGTTACGTTGGCGTTAATAACAAGATTGTCGCCGTCATTGAGCGTAACTTTGGCCGCCGTGTCCCACGTGGTATTGGTTGATATGGTTACGGTAGCCGCTTCGACCGGTTGCGGCCGGGCAACAAAAGCCAAAACACTTCCTACGGCGAGTACCAGAGGAAGTGTTGTTTTCCAGTTGCGTATGCGTTGGTGTAACATGAGCCCGCTTCTATAAAATAGCTGTGAAATGAAGTACTAGTCGGTGGCTCCGGTGAAATCATAGCCCGGTGCCGTGCAAAGACTGCCGGAAGATGGCACCAGCGCGTATTGAAACTGCACCACAAAATCGCTGTTGAGCGTGTCATTATTCTCGATGGTGATGCGATTGGTCAGGGTTCCATTGATGCAACGGTCATAGCTCAGATTCACATCAGTGAGCTCATCAAAAGGTACCCACGGGCTGTTCGTGTCGGTGCAACTGGGGCATTTCATCGCCTTCAGAGAAATAGGCACGACGGTGTAGCCCGCTGTTGGAATGCCGTAGTCGGGCAGAGAAATCACGGCCTGATCATTATCGTTGGTGACGTCACGGCGATCGAGCTGGCCATAAAACACCGCCGTGCGCATTTCCGGAATGGACGCTGTGCCCCGAGTGGTTTTGGGATTAGCCGCTTCGTTGACACTACCCGAAACGTTGACCAGTTCAAAACCGTCTCCTTTATAATAACTTCCATCTTGTGCCACAACCGGCGCCTCCTTAAAAACAGCCGCCGCCGCTCCTCCAACGCCTAATTCGGCTATCCCCCCGCCTTGTCCCATTACCCGTAAAAGACGTTGAACTGTCTGCGTTCCCTCTGTTTTTTTATCATACTGTACGTATTCGTCATCAATCTCGCTGTCGTCGAGTCCATTTCCGCTGCCATTGTGCTGAAACACATCAGCTTCACGGATGGTGCCGTCCGTGATTTCCGAACCTTCTATGGAATTATCCGGTAATCGGACATCATCACCGCTGCCGTTGACGGTGAGGCCTCCACCAAGTGTCAGCAGCCCCCCAATCGTCAGGGCGCCAATTTTGGTTTGGGCTATGCTGGAAACATTGAGTGGCGCTGACACGGTGCAACTGTTGATATCTGTTGTTGGATCGCAATCAGGATCCTGCCACTGGGCCCACGCTGATTGTGAAGCAAAAAACAAACCAAAAATCACCAGCAGCCCGATGAGATTTTTCAGGGCAAGGGATCGTGTCGTGTGCCAACGTGCTTTCATTTGCTGTCTCATAACTATGTGGGTTATTGAAACTTAAAAATGATCAGATTGAACCTTGTGCTGCCAAGATCGCCATTGAGCGCCGTGAGTTTCAACCAGATGGTAACGCGGACTTTATTATCGGCAAGCACCTCAGCGCTGGCCACGAAGTCGCGCATATCCTTGTCGGTGGCAAGAATAACCGGATCACCGACGTTGATGGTTCCGGAAGATTCAGGAACCGTGAATTCGCGCGTGCTTATTTCACCGCTGCGGATGCTCGGCGGATCCCAGGTGTCGCTGTACGTGACAAAGTTGGTTTTGGCGAGCGTGACGGCATCATCGGAGATTTCATTGGTCTGTATGGCATTATCGGAAAGATTGACGGTGCCCGTGGCTGTCAGGTTGTTGGTGGTGAGCGTGGCGGCAACCGTGGCGTTGGTATTCACGAACAGGGAACCGTCAACGGTGGTGTTAGCGTTTACGGTGAGATTACCTTTTACTTGCGCTGAGCTGTCAGTATAAATCGGACCAGTAAATGAACCGGCGTAGCTTTCTGTACCCAGATAGGCTTTGTAGGTAGAAACGCCATTGACGGTAAGCTGGCCCTTGATCGTTGAACTGGGGAGATTTACCGCGCCATTCTTCACTTCCAGGCCGCCACTGTTCACCGTCAGTCCCCCGCCCTGCAGGGTGGTGGGGCCGTTCACAACATTGAAAGCATTGGTAACCGTCAACGTATCAAACGTGGAATCGGCGCCGGGTATGGGAAAGTTGAGATCTTCTTGCCCAATGGTGCCATTTTGAATATCAGTTCCGGTCACGGTTTCATCGGCTATCTCGGTACCGGAAATGGCATTGTTGGGAAAATTCACATCACCTTCGGCCGTTAAGGTACCGCGCGCCGTCAATGTTCCGGCCGGTGATATGGTCAGGCCACCGAGTTTGGTTTGGTCAGCATTGGATACGTTGATAGGGGCGCTCCCGGCGCAGTCAGGGCCATCAAGATTGGGGTTACAGCCAGGCTCCACCCACTCGGCTCGCAGCGGTGTCACCACCACAAAAAATACAAAACTTAAAAGAAGGCCCGCGCCAATACCCTCGGCAATGGCGAAGCTCTTTTTTTTCGACAAGCTGGAAAAAAAATTTGTTTTCATACGACCACCTTTTTTCTTTGACTTTACGCAAACTTCATTCTATAATAAAGTTGCTGTTTTGGTCATTTGATTGTTTATACTTTACCACAGCGACAAATCTTATGTCAAAGCAAAAAAACAAACAAAACGTTTTATCTTCGCTGAACGGCTCCACGTCGCTGCGTGCATTGATTGCCACCTTCTTCACCGTGTTCCTTATGTTTGGATCCGCTGTGGTCGCGTACACCTGGGGGTATGTCCATGGTATCAATGCTTCTTCCGGTTCTTCCAACACATCTTCCTCGTCGTCATCGCGCAGTGGCAGCGCTTTAGCTGTCTCGGTTTCCGAGCCGAAAGTTGCTGACGCGGTTTTGTATGAACGCAGCGGCACGGTCATCGGTATTGCCGGAGAAACACTGACCTTTGCCACGGCCGGTAAAAAAACTTTGACCGCACGCCTCAACGCTGATACCGAATATTTTATCAGCGCCGTTGATGCCAGCGGTGAGACGAGCAGCCAGGCGGCCCAGGCTGCCGATATCCGGATCGGAGATGTGATACGCGTCTTCGCAGGTACGAATATCGCCAGCGTTTCAACGTTCATTGCCACGCGTATCGAAAAATCCTCTTAAATTGTTAATGTTACTTCTATGATGATTTTTGTCTGGATCCTTATTGCCGTTATCGCCGTTGCCATTCTCTGGATCATCGGCGTGTATAACGGTCTGATAAAAAGTCGCAACCAGGTTGATGAAGCCTGGTCCGATATTGATGTTCAACTCAAGCGTCGCTATGATCTCATCCCCAATCTGATTGAAACGGTCAAAGGCTATGCGCAGCAGGAAAAAGAAGTTTTTCAAAAGGTTACGGAAGCCCGAACGCGGGCTATGAACGCCACCACTCCGGAGCAGCACGGCGAAGCGGAAAATATGCTCACTGGTGCTTTGAAATCACTGTTTGCCGTCTCGGAAAATTATCCGCAACTGAAGTCCAATGAAAACTTTGCCAAACTCCAGGACGAGCTGAGCGATACCGAAAATAAGATTCAAGCATCACGCCGCTTTTACAATGGCAATGTCCGGGACTTCAACACCAAACTACAGGTTTTCCCAACCAACATTATTGCCAACTCCTTGGGTTTCAAAGACCGGCAATTCTTTGAAATTGAAAATGCTGCTGAACGCGATAACGTTAAGGTGAAGTTTTAATGACCACGTATCAACACATTCAAGCCAATAAAAGAAAAACGGCTGTCCTGATTTTTCTGTTTGTCCTTTTCATCATTATACTCGGTTGGGTTTTCGCTGAAGTTTTGGGATACGGTTCGGGTGCTATTGTCATCGCCACGATCTTTGCCACGGCCACCTCGCTGATTGGGTATTATTCCGGCGATGCCATTGCCCTGCGCACTTCCGGCGCGGTGCCCATCAGCAAAGAACACAATGCCTATGTGTACCGCCTGGTGGAAAATCTCTGCATCACCGCCGGTATGCCAACCCCAAAAATCTATGTCATTGATGATCCCACCATGAATGCGTTTGCCACGGGCAGAAATCCCGAGAAAGCTTCCATTGCCGTCACGACCGGACTGGTTGCCGGCCTGGAAAATGAAGAACTGGAAGGTGTCATTGCCCACGAACTGTCGCACATCAAAAACTATGATATTCGCGTGATGACGATCGTTATTGTCCTGGTCGGCATGGTTTCCTTGCTCGCAAACTGGTTCCTGCATTTCAGTTTTTTCGGCGGCCGGCGCAGCAATGATCGTTCCGACAATCAACTCGGCGCCATCCTGGCCATCGTCGGCATCATACTCTCCATACTCTCCCCCATCGCAGCGAACCTCATTCAGCTGGCGGTATCACGCAAACGTGAATTCCTCGCTGATTCCTCGGCCGCACTCCTCACCCGTTATCCCGAGGGACTCGCCCGCGCCCTGGAAAAAATTGACCGTTCCAATATCCGCCCACTGGCTTCGGCCAGTCCGGCCACCGCCCACCTGTATATCAGCAATCCCTTCGGTTCGGAAAAACGTTCGTTTCTGTCTCATCTTTTTTCGACTCATCCACCCGCGCAACAACGCATAAAAATTTTGCGCGGCATGGCATAAATCAAAACAAATATGGCAACACAAAAATCCCCATCATTGTCCCTTGTTTCCATCGTTCAGGGTACCTGGAATATCATTGCCGAAAAGTACCTCAAACTTTTCATTGTTTCGGTTGCCGCGGCGGCACTGTCACTTTTGGGATTTGGTATTTTTACGCTGGTTACGAAACAGCAATTGGAAAACCTTGTTGGAAACAGCGGATCGACGGCAAGTTTGGGACTCATTGTTTTTCTGGCCATCTTCGTCACACTTGTCGCCCTTGGTATACAAATTTTTTCCTTTACCCTTATTGTGCAGATTCTTTCGCAAAAAAAAGAGACCCCCTGGGTCCAACTGATTTATAATACCATGGAACGATTCTGGCCGACCGTGCTGCTGGCCCTTGTTTTGATACTTGTCATCACCTTGCTGGCCGTGCTTACCGATCTCATTGCCGCCCTCCTTCTTACCGCCACAGCCGGTGTGAGTGAAAGTTTCTTTGGCGGTCTCGCCTCCGCGTTTATTCTTGTACTCAGCGCTCTTCCCATTTTGTTGATAACTTTGCTGCTTATGTTCATGCCTTTTGAAGTCATCCTTAACAAGGCAAACATTATGGACGCCTTCCGCACGAATGTCACCCTGCTCCGCGGTCACTTTTTCCGCACACTTGGCTACGCCATCATGCTCTATTTTGCCATCTTCGGGCTTACGCTCCTGCTGCAATTACTGCCATTTATCGGGAGCGCCATCAACTTCCTGCTGAGCTCTGTTTTACTTGTCTCCTATGTATTTGTTATGTATACAAAATTAAAAAATCAAAACTAAACGCTATGCAAAGTGACATTCTGCAAAAATTCACGACCCATCTCAAAAACAGCCTGGCCTACGCCGTCAACACGGCCATCGAATATAATATGAAAACCGTAACGGTCGATTTTTTATTACTTGGCCTTTTGCATCAGCGCGGCAGTATCGGGGGTGAAATCTTGCTTAAAGCCGGCTTGCAACCCCAGCAGGTCAAACACGATATTGACGATAAGCACGCCAAAAGTAAAACATCCAAACGCGGAAAAAACCAGGAACTGGTTCTGCCGGAATTTTCCGATCTGGCCCGTAAAATTATAGAAAAAGCTGCTCTCCTTGCCGCCAAATATCAACACCAGTATATCGGCACCGAACACCTCCTGACCAGCATTCTGGAAACCGACAAAGAAAAAATTACGAATTACCTAAAGAAGTTTTCCATTGTCGCGTCTGATATTGAACAACAGCTGCAACTCGTTCTCAAAAGCGCTTCCAAATTCCCCGATATTACGGCCAATTTCACTGATGACATGCCCGGTGAAAACATGGACGCTGTTCAGAGCGGAGGTGGAATGAGCAGCATAGGTAGCGCCACGGGTGAATCCCGTGATATGGGGAAGGGTCACCAGCATGGTGGAGGTGGAGCCGCCGCCAACCCTTCGGCTCTGGATTTCTTTGCCACCCACCTGACCGATGCTGAGCTGCAAAAAGATATTGATCCGGTGATCGGCCGCTCGCAGGAGATTGAGCGTTTGATACATATCCTGTCGCGCCGCACCAAAAATAATCCCATTCTCATCGGTGAGCCGGGCGTGGGAAAAACGGCCATTATTGAAGGCCTGGCCAAACGCATTCTGGAAAGCAAGGTGCCCGACGCTTTACTTGATAAAAAAATATACAGCCTGGATATGGGCCTGGTTATTGCCGGCACGATTTACCGCGGTGAATTTGAGGGCCGCTTTAAGCAAATTATTGACGAAGTGCGCAGTGATCCGGATATTGTTTTGTTTATTGATGAAATTCATACGCTGGTTGGAGCCGGTGGTACCGGTTCGGGAGCGCTTGATGCCGCCAATATTTTGAAACCGGCTTTGTCCAAAGGACATATCCGCTGCATCGGCGCCACCACCACGACTGAATATCAAAAACACATTGAATCCGACAGCGCTTTGGAGCGGCGCTTTCAGTCCATTCTCGTCGAAGAACAGCCGGAAGAAGAAGTCGTTGAGGTGTTGAAAGGTCTGCGCAAAAATTACGAACAGTTTCACAATGTTGACATCAGCGATGAGGCCATTGACGCCGCCGTGAATCTGAGCGCGCGGTATATTCAGGATAAATTTTTACCGGATAAGGCCATTGATTTGCTCGATGAAGCAGCTTCGCGCGTCAGAATCAGCCGGAAATCGGATAACATCACCCAAACCATCCGGGGACTGGAAAAACAGCTGCTGTCTTTGACCGGAACGAAAACAACCGCCGTCACGACGGAAAATTTTGATGAAGCTCTGCACCTGAAAAACAAGGAGTTTGCCCTGCGGAAAAGAATAACTGAATTCAAGAATTTGAAGGCGCGAGCGCCAAAACGCCGCTATGGCGTAATCAAGGCCAAAGACATTGCCTTGATTATTTCCCGCATGACCAAGATCCCCCTGCAGGAACTTCTGGCCAGTGAGAAAAAGAAACTTTTGAATCTTGAGCAGCAACTGGCGCAGAAAGTCGTCGGTCAGGTGGAGGCCGTGAACACCGTAGCCAGTTTTGTGCGACGGTCGCGGGCCGGTCTTGTGCACCCTGATAGACCGATTGCGTCCTTTATTTTCATGGGACCGACGGGCGTGGGGAAAACCGAACTTGCCAAGGTGCTGGCCGAAGAGGTGTTTGACGATCCCCATGCCTTGCTCCGCATTGATATGTCGGAATTCAGCGAAGGATTTAATATTTCCAAGCTGATCGGCGCTCCGGCCGGGTACGTGGGTTATAAAGACGGGGCCAAACTGACGGATTCCGTGCGCCGCAAACCCTATTCAGTGGTGCTGTTTGATGAAATCGAAAAAGCGCATCCGGATGTCTTTAATCTGCTGCTGCAGGTTTTGGAAGACGGCCATATCACCGATGCCACGGGGCGGCGCATCAATTTCAAAAACACGATTATCATCATGACTTCCAATATCGGATTGAACAAGTTTGCCAGCGGCCAATCCCTGGGCTTTGGCTCGAAAGACAGCGCGACTGCCGCCGTTGATCCCAAGGAATTTGATCAGATGCGGGAAAGCGCCCTGGCTGAACTGCATAATACCTTCCGTCCGGAATTTTTGAACCGTATTGATAAGGTGGTTGTTTTCCGACCGCTTACGCTCGAGGATATTGTGAAAATCACCCGCATACATGTGAAAGATGTTGCGGAAAGGCTGGAGGAAAAAGAGCTGCAGCTTGAGATCAGTCCTTCCACCATCCGGTTTATCGCCGCCCAGAGTTTTAAACCGGAGCAGGGCGCCCGGGCGGTGCGGCGCATGATTCTGGAGTTGATTGAAAATCCATTGGCTGATATGCTTTTGGAAGACAGATTTTCCGCCGGTGATACGGTTAAGGTCAAGCTCAAGAACAAGCAGTTGGTCTTCACGAAATCGGAATCTGATGCGCTGATCAAGCGATCAATAGGCAGTAAAGAGCCGGCCGTGGCGGTGTAAGTAAAAAGATGGGCGTCTTCTCGTTCATCTTTTTGTTATGCTGAATTTTTTCAAACGGGCGCTGTTTCCGGAGCGGTGTCTGGGGTGTTTTGCCTGGGATACGCTTTTGTGTCGGGTCTGCGCGCGTCTTCTGCTTGCGCCCGGTTCTTTATCCGCGGGTGATGCGGCTGCGGATGCTGCCAATACTGCGTCGGCAATTGCGCCACTGACTTCTCTCTCCTGGTTCATGTCGTATGAGCTTGAACCGGTGCGCGTACTTATACAGCAATTGAAATTTCATGGCGTGCAGCGTTTGGCGCGAAAAATTATCTATCCTCCCTGGCCGCCGGTCGGCATTGATGATTTTCGCGCGGGCGCCGTACTCATGCCCATACCACTGCACCCCATGCGGTTGCGCGAACGGGGTTTTAATCAGTCTGTTTTGATTGCTCAGACCCTTGCTAGTCAGTACCGCGTGCCGCTTCTGGATTCTGTTCTTGTCCGCCGGAAAAACACCGTGCCGCAATCTTCGCTGTCTCACGATGCAAGGCCGGGTAATGTTTCCGGGGCTTTTGCTTTGCGCTGTCCGGTTCCCGCGCGCGTGCAACGTGTTATTTTCGTTGATGACGTCTGGACGTCGGGCTCGACCATAAAAGAAGCTGCTCGCGTTGTGAGGAGCAGCTCTTCATGTTTGGTGAGTGGTTTGGTAATTGCCTATGCTGGCGACCACGGGGGAGACCACCTGGACACGCACTAGATTCTCAGACGACGGGCGATGGCATCAGCCGGGGTTTCTGTTTCTTTTTCCAAATCTTCTTTCAGAAAACGGAGTAAAATTCTTCGTATGACCAATGGATTTTGATTTTCAAGTGGAATGGAAATTTCCGGTTTCCACTCGGCTTTGGCGACGAAATATAACCGTTTGACGACTGGTGGCTGATACGCCAGCCAAAAATTATCAAGCTCATACCATGTGTATGGCTTTTCGTCAAAACTTATGCCTTTGTCGGCGATCCGGAATCTTATGGCCAAAGGTTGGCGCTTGTGCTGGAGGAAAAGTATTATCGCGACAATCAGGATTATGATCGCAAAAAGATAGCTCGCTGTCCAGATGGCATAGACGAGAAGAATGACGGCGATGCCGATGGCGATCGTATACCACTGTCTGTCACGATCATAGGTGGCGAATTCATCAAAATACCATTCTGCGTGGATGTTGCCGAGCATGGGATCGGCGGCACGGCCGGATTGCTCTTCTGCTGCCTGCTCCACTGCCTGCGATTTTTGAGACTTCTTTGCTTTATTTTTTCTTTTTTTGGCCATAGTTTTTTGTATATTTTTATTGTAGCACTTTTCCAGAGATTTTCCTAGAGAAGTACCGCAGAAACAACACGGCCGCCACTTTGACATTTAAGGGGTAAAAATGTTACAGTAATCTGGTCAGTTATTGGGACGGTTTGTGTTTTTCTTCTATGGATAGCGGAATTTTGTGCTCGTCTCAGGGGTCTGTCGCGAATACGCTTTCGTGACGAAATCATGGAATTTTGTGACAGAATTGCTGAATACATTTTGAGGTTTATATGGAATATAAGCCGAAAAATTTTGAAGCGGTTCTGGCCAAAATTCAATGATTGCAGCAGAAATGGTATTCGGCGACAGACCCCTTAGGCGTAAGCGCGAATTTTATCAATTTTTTGCTCGAGGCTCTGCCGAGTTTTGGGGCGTGATTTACCGAGCAAATGTGGTGCGCAGCCGAAGGCGAGCACGCATTTGCGAGGATAAGGAGAAATGCTGCGGAAGCTGGAACGGGCAAACGAAAGTTTGCACGTGGAAGCTGAAGCAGAATTTGGACGTGGAGAGGTGGCTGAGTGGGTTGATTGCGACCATGGGAGCAATCAACGGGAAACAAAAGTTTCCCGGGAGCCCGAAGCCACACA
>MHKD01000014.1:0-1861 GCA_001818775.1 Candidatus Kerfeldbacteria bacterium RIFCSPHIGHO2_12_FULL_48_17 | reverse complement strand
TCTATTTAGATGGGATTCGAAGGCGACCCGAGCGCCGCGAAGCGGATAAAGCGAGGGCGCCCGGCTGCTCGGGGTCCCCGCAAACGAGGTGCGCAGGAGTGAAACGACGAGCACGCGTTTGTGGGGTGACTTGGAAGGAGAGCGAGCAGACTTGCTGCGAGCTCGGGTGAGCAGGAATCCCTCCCTCTCCGCAAAGGTCGGCTGTATTTAAGTCACATTAACATCAAACATATGGACGACATGAAATGTACCAAATGCCAGCATGAGCATAAGGCTGGTGAGAAGTGCTCACAGTGTGAATGCATGGGATAAGGAACGTATTTACCCACAAGATCGGCAAATAAAAAAGGATCCTGAAGGATTCTTTTTTTTCTTCCACTGCCCTTGATCATCCCTCTATACAGTACGCCGAATTTTCACTAAAAAAAGAGAAAAATTTGACAGTGATATACCATATCATATAATGATTCTATACTTCCCTTGGAAGGGTGGCAGAGTGGTCGATTGCACCGGTCTTGAAAACCGGAGCGCCCGCAAGGGTGCCGGGGGTTCGAATCCCTCCCCTTCCGCCAGTTAGGAAATGAAGTCATTGGCTCGCTCGCCGTTTTCATTACTACCTCCGGATTTATAAAAGATGCTTTGGAATATGTCAAAACTATCACTCACAAACTGATTTTGATTGATGACGAAATACTGACTCAACCGATGATTGAAAATAATATCATCGTATCAAAAATAAAATAATAAGCTACGATATTAAGAAAATTGACTCTGATTATTGTGTTGAGGGGTAAAATATGAAAGAAGTAACATCTGATCAAAAATTTAACGGACATCGTATATCAACTGCTTTTCATGACGCAGACCGCAAAAACATTGTTATTTTCTGTCATGGCTATCGAGACGCAAGTTTAGGGCCAAATCGTTTTTTTGTGATAGTCGCCCGCCAGTTAGCCGAGCGGAGTATCTCTTCTTTGCGTTTCGACCAATATGGAAGTGGCAATTCTGAGGGCGACTTTTTCGATTCCAGTTTTCTTGATTGGATAAAAACTACAAAAGCAATTGCTGAAAATTATCTTAAACAAGGTTATAAAGTTGCCCTCTTTGGTCAAAGTATGGGCGGGGCGGCTGTTATAGCTATTAGTTCTGAATTGCCAAATTTGTCAGCAACGGTTGCTTGGTCTCCTGACCCAAATGTAGAAAAATTTATTGCTCCTGAAAATGGAATAATCGAAGAAGGCGGACAAATTGTCCAAGCGCGTTTTTGGCAGGAAGCTCATGACGCAAAAGTTGCAGATAAACTTTTATCAATTAAAACCCCGATGTACATTGTCCAATGCACGGCTGACGAATATGTTAATGAACAAAACCGAGATGCAATTTTCAAAAACGCGCAACCAAATCATACAGTAGAAAATTTTGAGGAATATTCTCACAGCAAATGGACTTACGAACAATCCAAGGAAATCATAGACAGAAGTGTAAATTTTCTAGTACAATACCTTAAGAATTGATTCTGTAGGGATGCCGCCAAATTACCTGAACATACTTAAGCTATGGAGTATAAAAATTTTTCCCTTGCACTCGCGCGCCAGGCAGGAGCGATCATAAAAACCAATTTCTCTCTGGGAATGAAAAAGAATTGGAAGGCCGATGAAACGCCAGTCACAGCCACCGATCTTGCCATAAATCAGCTGGTGATTGATTCGGTACGGGCGAATTTTCCCGAGCATAGCGTACTTTCGGAAGAAGGCAGTCATTTACTCGCCGGCAGCCAGTACACCTGGGTATGCGATCCTGTTGATGGCACTATACCCTTTTCTCATGGTGTCCCCACCTGTGTTTTTTCGCTGGCACTCTG
>MHKD01000013.1:64457-73392 GCA_001818775.1 Candidatus Kerfeldbacteria bacterium RIFCSPHIGHO2_12_FULL_48_17 | reverse complement strand
TACTTTGGAAAATATTTTTCCAGTGCGCCGGTTATTTGCGCCTGCAGACCTTGGTACAGTTCCGCCGCTTTTTCTTTCAAGCTCTCTTTTCCGGTTTCGGGTATTTCGCCGCCTTGTTCCTGGAGCTCGCGCTGTTCCCCTGTCTCTCCGGATATTTCCTGCGGAATTTCTGATTCATTGTCCGGCTTCGGTCTGAACATTTTATCTTCTCCCATATGTCGTGTTTATAAACTCTCTTTTACCTTTTTATACTCATCGAGATCTTTATTCTCCTGGAGCGCCTCTATCGTTACTCTGATGTTTTTTTTAATTTCATCACATTTTTGAAGAAAAGAGTGATACTTCTCTTCTGTTTGCATTCCTTCGCCCTTGGTCTGAAAAACTTCATAAACGTCAGCAAGCTGAATTTCCAGAGAAATAAGTTGATTTCTTAACTCTTTTTTATTCATATTATTTATTAGCAATTTTTTAGATATTCCTGAATTCTTTCCCGATCTTCATTTTCTTTTTCACCCTTAAAGTATATTTCAATAAAATCAACTTTGCAACTCTGATAATGAAAGGCGTAAATTATCCGAATACCGCTTTTTGAGCCCCTTCCTTTCAAGGCTTTGCAGGCAAATTTTTTAATCTTACAAACCTGTATTTCCTCCGTGCAAAAACCCTGAATAGGAAAAATGCTTAAATTATTTATTTTTTTGACATGATAAAATTCAATCGCTGCAATTTTTGCCAGTTCTAAGTCATCTACAAGCGATTTGAATTTTTTAAGTAATCGTTTGAAATCTTTTTGAAATTCTGGGGTTTCACCGTAATCAATCCTGTTCGTCATAGTTTCTCACAGAGGTCTTAGGGGTACGGTAAAATACGGCCTCATAATCAAGCGGCTGGTTTTCTTTAGCAACAAGCCATGGAGTATCCTCATGAGAATATTCGCTTAATTCTGTGGCGTTCTTATCTCCCAGTCTTGCTATTACTTCATCAATGTGCCTCAATTCGCGCGCATCTTTCAATTTCGTTAAATCCGGCTCACGAACAGGCAGATACTTTCTTTGTGGATAATTAAAATATTTCCCCGCTACTTTTACCACTTCCCCATTTTTGATCATGCTATCCACTATAGCTTTAAATTCAACTGGCGTTGGTCCGTAATGGTTTTTAATATATGTTGCCCCGATGAGTTGTTCTTCAAATTTTTCGTAAAAATCAAAGTCGATAAAATAGAGTAGTTTGTAAATCACCGCTTCACCCACATTAGGTTTACCTCCGACTTTTGATAAAACATAAAGCAAAACTTCCTTAAATTTTTCAAAATTTTTCTGCGGAACATTTATCCTCATTTCTTGCTTGCGTTCTTTTGTTTTTTTAAAATTCTTTTTTACCACTACCGTAGGGGAAGTATCTTTACCCTGAACAAAATCATCAAAAATAATACCGAAAATATCCGCGAGCTTTCTCGCTTCGGTGATAGTCAAATCTCGCTCGCCTTGTTCTATCTGAACGTAGGTCGGACGAGAAACACTAATCTTTGATGCCAGAAAATCTTGCGTCAGATTGTGTTTTTTACGTTGTTCTAAAATAAATTTACCAAGCATATTGTTATGTATAGTATATTCCTTGTAAAATTATTTGTCAATAGGTATGTTAATAATATTGACAGTCGTCATAAAACATTGGAACGAACCGCACACTCGCCGCCAGAAAAATCGCTTGGGAGTGGCAAAAACCGTGGAATTTTTTGGGGGAAAAATCGTCGAGTACCGAATGGTCGGGATGGTGGGACTTGAACCCACGGCCTCGTCGTCCCGAACGACGCGCGCTACCAGCTGCGCCACATCCCGTCACGTCCAAATTCTGCTTCAGCTTACGCGTGCAAACTTTCGTTCGCCCGCTCCAGCTTCCGCAGCATTTCTCCTTTTTTCCCCAAAAATGCGTGCTCCTGAGCTTCGCTCAGTCCGCACCTCATTTTCGGGGCCCGAAAAAATTTTTCATAAACGCCAAAAATCTTACTGTCATTAGAAAGCAAGTCTCCTGAAATGTCAAGTCGAGAGGTGTCGGTAGACTCGGCTCATAGGCATGAAAATGTAAGAGTATTTCCCTGGCATTTTACATACGTATGGACCATTCCTCTCAACAAGGTCCGCAGCTCCTGACCACGGCCAGGAACATATGAGACCAAAGGAGAGAAAAAGTTTTGTCGAAACTGCTTTCAGACAGAAAGATTTGGCATTTGTATTGTAGCAAAAATGTCAATTGCTGCCAACTTTTCCAAGAAAAAAGACCCACTCGAGGGCCTTTTTACTTATGGTCTTTGGCGCGGATTGTGACGACGGCGCTGTTTTAGCTGAAAATGGACACTGAAGAAAAAAAGAAAAGCCAGATCAGAAATGCCAGCACCACAAACCCGGCAACGACAATAATGATTCCTTTTTTGTACGCGTCATCCATATTTTTATGTTTACGTTTAACTGACTGTATTGTACCACTACTTTCGGAAATCACAAATTTCCCGAAATTCGCAGCTGAGACAGACATGCCCCGGTGTTGCCGTAAAATCACCCGAACGGATTTTCTGCGCCAGATCGAGCACCCAAACTTTCACCTCATCCAAACGCTTGGCATTCACCGCAAAGGAATGCTTGTCGTTTATATCGGTATAATAGTAACTGACGCGCACGGGCTTGTGTTCAAAGACATCTTCCATGGCGATGGCGTACAGCATCAGCTGTTCATTGTCTTTTTTCGGCTTGAGCGGTGACTTGCCGGTTTTGTAATCAATAATCTCCACTTCGTTGTTGCCCACATCATCCACCCTATCAATAAATCCATGCACGGCGAAACCGGCGATGCGCACGGTGAATTCTTTTTCCAGATATTTTATCTTCGGCCAATTACCTTCGTGCTTTTTGTAAAATGCGCGCAAAAAATCCCGGCCCTTCTGTTTATATTCTGCGATCAATTTTTTCGTTGGATACCATTCCTCGAGCCAGTGTCTTTCAAACATTTCCAGCAATTCCTTCAGGGTCGGCGCAGTGAATTTTTTTTCGGTTTTCCGCGGTGCCGAAAAAAGCGTTCCCTGTGGCGCCGCCTCACGCGCCTGCATGGCCTGAAAAAATTCTTCGAGCGTAGCGTGGAGGGTCGTTCCGAAACTGGCATTATAGCTGGCCCTGACCGGAATACGCAGAACATACTTAAACCGGTACTGGTACGGACAACGTTCATATGTCGCCAGCTCCGAATAGCTGAACTTGCGCGGCGGCGTAAAAACATATTCGTGCGTTTTGATCACATCTGTTTTGGATTTTTCCAGACGGCTCAATTTCTGCGACTGCTTTTTCGGTTCATCCGCCACACCCGCTTCGATGAGAAACTGAGAAAGTTTTTTCTTACGCTCGCCGCCGTAATCTTCAGCTGATGTGAAAAAAACACCGTCTTTGGCGCGCGTTATGGCCACATAGAACAAACGCCGTTCTTCCTGAATATGCGCGTCACCCTGCGGCAAAACTTCCTTTACCAGACCGTCCGGCAGGGCAATCGCCTCTTTTCTGCCTACACCCGGAAAACGTTTGTCCACCATGTTGACGACAAAACAGTGCCGAAACTCGAGCCCCTTCGAACCGTGGGCCGTCATAATCTTGACGGTATCCGGTCCTGTTTCCATGTCCGGTGTCATGGCTCCCGAGTCGCCCGCATCCATCTGCAGCTGTACATGTTCAAGAAAATTTTGCACGGTCGGCGTGTCACTGCTTTTTTGAAAGGCTTCGATGTTTTTGAAAAGCTGCTCCAACAGTCTGGCCTTGGTCTGCGCCTGTTCTTCAGTCAAGGTGTTCGTGATATGACGCAGCAGCCCGGAACCTTCGAGTAAACTGAGCAGCACCGAACCCACCGGCTGATGTTCGCGCGTCATCTGCGTGTGCGACGCTATAAGATCAAGAATTTTCCGCATACCCTCACGCCCACTGACGCTTACGTCTTTCTTTTCCTGCGCTGTCCGCATGCTTTCGAACAGCGAACGGGTGTGTTTTTGCGCGTCATTGATGATTTTTACGATGTCTTCGTGCGGTACGGCGAAAATTGACATAGTCAGCACCCGGTAGGCGCTCCTGGGTTCGTGGTAATTGTCGAGAAGTCGCAGCAGCGCCAGCAGATCGATGATTTCCGGCTTGAGGTAGAGACCCTTTGAAGCCAGAAACTGATACGGTATTCTGGCTTTTTCCAGCATCTGCATAAAGATGCCGGCGTGGTCGTTGGCACGCACCAAAATGGCATAATCGCCCCAGTTCAGGGCCGGGTCATTTTTCTGGAGTTCCAAGATTTTTTTCACGACGAGTTCGGCTTCGCCTTCGAGTGTCTGGGCATGAAGATGCTCGATGCGGCCGGCGCCTTCACTTTGGCTTTCGAGACGCTTATTTATATTGAGCTTTTCTTCCAGCCGGTCGGGATTATTTTTCTGAATAAAGTTGTACGCCAGATCGAGAATGTTTTGTTTAGATCGGTAATTTTTTACGAGTGAAATTTCTTTGGCGTCTTTGTAGTGTTCCTTGAACTGTAGCACGTTGCTTACGGACGCGCCGCGGAATTTGTAAATGGACTGATCATCATCGGCTACGATGGTGAGATTATTCGTCGGTGCCGCCAGAAGTTTAATCAAATCATACTGCGCATAGTTGGTGTCCTGAAACTCATCAACCAGAATATATTTGAACTGCTTGCGTATTTGTTCGAGTATGAAGGGTCGCTCGCGAAAGAGACGGATGGTCTGGGTGATGAGATCGCCAAAATCAAGCGCGCCATCGTCAAGTAAAAATTTTTGATATTTGGCGTAAGCGCCGGCGATTTCGTTCAGGCGCTCGGCTTCGGTTATTTTTTCGGCTGCGGCGGCGTCGAGATGTTTCGTCGCGGCTTTGCCTTCGGCGGTATCGGTGTTGAGTTTTTTTTCCTGGGCGAAGTTGAGGTATTGTTGTGGCGTGATATCTTCGTCTTTGGCCCGGCTGAAATGTTTGATCAGAGCGTGGAGAAATTTCGTCGGGCTGCCCAGGGGGCGGTAATAATTGAGATCGAGCTCTTCGATGTGTTTTCGCAACAGCATCCACTGTTCAATTTCTGTATACAGCTTAAATGGGGCTGGCAATCCGATATCGAGAGCGTGGTCCTGTAAAATACGCTCACAAAAGCCGTGGAAGGTGGAAATCCACAGGTCAACAAAACCCAGAGGAAGCAGATTTTCAACCCGCTCTTCCATTTCCGTGGCGGCTTTTTCCGTGAAAGTGAGTGCGAGAATTTCATCTGATTTCAGCCCTTTTTCCTGGATGAGCCAGGCGATGCGCTGCGTGATCACGGTGGTTTTTCCGGTACCGGCTCCGGCAATAATAAGCAACGGGCCGCCGGTATGTGTCACGGCTTGTTTTTGTTGTTCATTCAGACCTGTGAGCATTTCCATGGGTTATGGTTTTTTGAACTGCCATTATTTTTTGGGCGGCCTGGGCGGCTGTCAGCTGTCCGGTGTTCAGGCGCATTGATGGTACACCAGGAATAGGAGAAAATAAATCGTAGCGGCCGAAAATTTCTTTCATTTCCTGAGGTGAAGTTATTTTGCCTTGTTTTTTCCGGATCGCAGAGGTGATGCGACGCAGGAGTATGTGACGTGGGCAGTTGAGTGCGAAAAATTCAACAGTGCCGCCATGTTTTTTTACGGCGCGCTGTATTTTTTTTATATATGGTAAGTCGATGGGATGCGCGTAGACAAATGTGAAAATCAGATTGATATTATTCTGCGCACAGGTTTCGATAACATTAAGCCGCCATTGCCGGTTGAGCTTGATGAATGGTTTTGATGCAAACGGAAAAATTTTCCTGAGCGGTTCAATGGTGAGGTGATTGTGGAGAAGTTTGTAATCAGTTTTGGCGGCCAGCTTCCGGCCAATCGTAAATTTACCAACGCCGGGTGGGCCATAAAGGATGAACAGCTTCATAGGTATTTCGGCAGCAATTCTATAAAGTGTTTGTTTCCCGGTAGCAGATCGTATTCGGCAGCTTTTTTTATGTCGACCCATTCGGCTTTGTGAACTTCACCGTCAAGCGGTTTGAGTATTCCTCCGGTCATTCGGGCGACAAAACAAAAGAAAAGTACGTGCGTTTTTTCGCTAGGGTCGTCCCATATATGTGACTCACACGTGGGAATGAGCTGCCTGATTTCAATATCAAGCCCGGATTCTTCCTTGACTTCGCGGCGAAGTGCTTCTTCTAATGATTCGCCATACTCCACTCCCCCGCCGGGAAATTCCCACTTCATGTGCGCCACTGGATCTTCGGGATCAAAACGCTGTTGCAATAAAATCTGATTTTTTTCATTGACAATCAACGCCGTGACGACAACCTTGGTTGATTTCTTCATAGTTTTCGCGCGTAAATATTGACCCACTTTGTCACCGCCGCTTTCTCCAAAATCTTGAAACCGGCCTTTTTTATATATTTCGCCAGCTCTTCGGCGGAATAATTAGCATACCACTTGCCGTCTTCCATAACTTCACCTGCCCCTTCTCTCACACCGACAAACAGCACCCCTTCTTCCTTAAGAACGCGTTCCCAGTCCTGTAAGGCGGCCGCAACTTCGGCTTTTTTCAGATGCAACAGCGATGCACAGGCCCAAACACCGTCAAAAGTATTATCCGGAAATTTCACTTTGCGCATATCAATATTCATAAATACGGCCTGAGGTGCGCACACCTTGGCTTTGCATATCAATTTTTCCGATAAATCAATACCAGTGACGTGATAGCCCTGTTCGCTGAACCAGGCCACATCTCTGCCGGCCCCACAACCGATGTCCAAAATGGATTGACCCTTGAGATATTTAATAAACAGCTCACGCTGCGGCGCCATGTTGATTTTGGCGGCTTGTCTGGCGTGCGTGTCGGCCGATTGGTCGAACGCCTGTATAGTTTGTTGGATGTATTGTGGCAGCATGTGTTTATGGCACCGGCCTTATTCCCCCCTCTGTCCAGAAGTACGAAAACCACGAGCGCGGTATTTTCTGGCCACCCGAATTCTGGCCTGTTCACGTTCCAAGGCCAGGGCGGCATCTTCGTAAGCACCGGGATCAAATGTTTCCGCCAGCGCTTTTTTGGCGCGGGCTTCAGCGGCTACGGCTGCTTCCATGTCAATATGCTCCGGCCTTTCACCGGCATCAGCCAAAACAACTACTTCATTCTTGGGGCGCACCTCAATAAAACCACCGTACAGCGCAAAAGGCTGCTGGCGGCCATCTTTGGTGATACGCGCTTCGCCGGCGGCGATATCACTTACCAGGGGAATATGATTCGGGAGTATCGTAATTTCACCCTGGCTGGTGGTAAGCGAAATCTGATCCACTTCTTCCTTAAAAAGGGTTCCGTCAGGCGTCGTTATGGTGAAATTGATTTTTGGCATAATATAGTATGGTAACAATAAAGTCATCAATCGCTGTTTGGGCGAACTTTTTTACCTGGACGTGTCGCTTTCAAACACTTAGCGCGCAAAAATGGCGACGAGCCCAAGGATAATGATGAACACCATGGCCACAACCGTCGCGATGGCGGCTGATGTCCTTGGTGAAGAAGTGTGCCTCTGCATAGTAACCTCCGTTAATGCTTAGGGAGCCTATCCGCTATCTCCATATTCTGCTGCAAAATTGAAATTTCGGCTGCAAAAAATTCAGATTTCGTCAGCATAGTAGGCACTATTCCTCCTCAATCTTCATCTTTTTCGCTCGAAATTTCAATTTTTCGCTACGAAAGAGAGATAGTGGATAGGCTCTCACACTTTCACTATAGAACGGATTATTTGACTTCGTCAATAGTTCCCTTCATGTAAAATGCCTGTTCCGGTTTACTGTCGTGCTTCCCTTCGAGAATTTCCTTAAAGCCGCGAATGGTTTCCTTCAGAGGAACATACTTACCAGTAGAACCGGTGAACTGCTCGGCCACGAAGAACGGTTGTGACAGAAATTTCTGAATTTTGCGGGCGCGTGAGACGGTTTGCTTGTCGTCGTCAGAAAGTTCTTCCATGCCCAAAATAGCGATGATATCTTGGAGGTCGCGGTAACGCTGCAGAACTTTCTGCACACTGCGGGCCACCTGATAGTGTTCTTCACCAACATTGTCAGCGCTGAGAATGGTGGACGTGGAATCGAGCGGATCAACGGCCGGATAAATACCGAGTTCAGCCAGGCTGCGGGCCAGCACCACCGTCGAGTCAAGGTGAGCAAAGGTGGTGGCCGGAGCCGGGTCAGTCAGGTCGTCGGCCGGAACATACACGGCTTGCACCGAAGTCACCGAACCTTTTTTGGTTGACGTGATGCGTTCTTGCAAGTCGCCCATTTCATTGGCGAGGGTTGGCTGGTAGCCCACGGCCGAAGGAATGCGGCCGAGCAAAGCGGAGACTTCAGAACCGGCCTGAGTGAAACGGAAAATGTTGTCCACAAAGAACAGCGTATCTTTGCCTTCTTTGTCGCGGAAATATTCTGCCATAGTGAGGGCGGTCAGGGCCACGCGCAAACGGGCGCCGGGTGGTTCATTCATTTGCCCGAAGACGAGTGCGGTTTTGTCGAGTACGCCGGAATCCTTCATTTCATGGTAGAGGTCGTTGCCTTCACGGGTGCGTTCACCGACGCCGCCGAATACCGAAAATCCACCGTGTTCTGAGG
This sequence comes from Candidatus Kerfeldbacteria bacterium RIFCSPHIGHO2_12_FULL_48_17, assembly GCA_001818775.1. GTDB lineage: Bacteria > Patescibacteriota > Patescibacteriia > HO2-48-17 > HO2-48-17 > 2-12-FULL-48-17. Next base: position 64,709 of record MHKD01000013.1, on the reverse strand, counting down.
CAATATTGCGGATAAGTTCCTGAATAATGACGGTTTTGCCGACGCCGGCACCGCCGAACAGACCAACCTTACCGCCCTTGAGGAAGGGGCAGATCAGATCAATAACTTTAATACCGGTTTCAAAAATTTCCGCTTCCGTGGTTTGTTCGTCAACAGGTGGCGCTTTGCGGTGGATAGGGAGGGTTTGTTTGGCTTTTACCGGTGGTTTGCCGTCAATGGCTTCGCCGATAACATTAAACATGCGGCCGAGGG
>MHKD01000013.1:14216-64442 GCA_001818775.1 Candidatus Kerfeldbacteria bacterium RIFCSPHIGHO2_12_FULL_48_17 | reverse complement strand
GTACGCTGATGGGCGCTCCGGTGTTGACGACTTCGCTGCCACGCTGCAGACCGTCAGTGGAATTAAGGGCGATACAGCGCACGCTGCTGGCGCCGGTGTGCTGCTGCACTTCCAGGACCAGTTCCTCGTCCCCGTTCTTGACTTTGAGCGCATGATACAGCCCTGGCACCTTGCCTTCGAAAGCCACGTCGACTACCGGACCGATAACCTGGGATATTTTTCCGTTGTGTGTTGACATAGTTTGCAAATAATAATTGATAAAGTTGGGTGCGCCTCACGCGCGCGCCGCGCTTATTGCGCCAGTGCTGCTTTTCCGGCGGATATTTCGGCAATTTCCTGGGTGATAGCGCTTTGTCTGGCCTGGTTGTACGTGAGTGTCAGTTCGTCAATCATATCTGAGGCGCTGTCGGTGGCGTTGCGCATGGCCATCATCCGTGAGAGGTGTTCTGACGCCAGCGATTCGAGAATGGTTTGGTAGACCTGAATTTCGATGAGACGCGGTATCATTTTTTCCAGTATGGCTTTATCCGTGGGTTCAAACAGGTATTCGGTTTCTGCCACATAGGCGCTGCCGGAACCGGGGCCAGACCCGGACGCCGCCTGATTTTGCGCTTTTCCCACTGCGTTTTCCTCCGGCCCGGCGACTTCTTCTATGTCTTCGCTTATGGGGAGAATTTGTTTGACAACAGCCTCCTGCTTCATGGTTGATTGAAAATCGGTGAAAGCGATATAAGCCTTGTGGTAATCACCTTTGAGGTAGGTATCGGTCAAATATTGACTGATTTCCAGGGTGTTTTGGCTGTCGGGCTTATCAATCGGGCTGAAACTGGCAGTGAATTCTTTGCTGATGCGCCTCATGGCTTGCTGACCCTTTTTTCCCATGCACACGACATCAATATTTTCCTGACCTTTTTCCTCCATTTTTGCCAGCGCCACTTTGATTACATTGGCATTGTAACTGCCGCACAGCCCGCGGTCAGAGGTTACCAGAAGAAGCAACAACTTTTTGCCTTCTTTTTTTTGTACGAACCGGTGCATTTGGGCCTTGGTAGCGGTACCGATGTTGCTGATCATTTCCGTCGCCAGGCGGACATATTCTTTGGCTGACTGCGCCCGGTCAACGGCTTTGCGCATTTTGGATGCAGCCACAGCCTCCATCGCCTTGGTGACCTGGCGGGTATTTTTCACGGACTTGATGCGTTTTCTTATATCGAGCAATCCACCACCTGGCATAAACGTTTACTGAGATTGTTTACATTTCTCAATCAGCTTTTTGACGGCGGCTTGGGTTTTGTCTTCCCAATCCCCACCGGAAATCGTGTCCATTAGTTCCTGATTATTGCGGTGCGCGTATTCTATCAGTTCCTTTTCAAAGGTTTGGATGTTTTCCACAGTAACATCGTCCATAAAACCATTGGTGACGGCATAGATGCTCAGCACCTGATCAGCGACAGCGAAAGGTTCATACTGCTTCTGTTTCATGACTTCGGTGGAACGCTTGCCGCGCTCGAGCTGCTTTTTGGTGTCTTCGTCGAGATCAGAACCAAACTGGGCAAAGGCGGCCAGTTCGCGGTACTGGGCCAGGTCGAGGCGGAGCTTGCCGGCGACTTTTTTCATGGGTTTGAGCTGGGCCGAAGAACCGACGCGGGATACGGAAATTCCGACGTTGAGGGCCGGGCGGATACCCTGATAGAAGAGGTCGGATTCCAGAAAAATTTGCCCGTCAGTAATGGAAATAACGTTCGTGGGAATGTAGGCGGAAACGTCACCGGCCTGGGTTTCGATAATGGGAAGCGCCGTAATGGAGCCGCCACCGCTGGCTTTGTTGCGGCGGGCGGCACGTTCGAGGAGGCGTGAGTGGGCGTAGAATACATCACCAGGATAGGCTTCACGGCCAGGCGGACGCCGCAGAATGAGTGAAATGGCACGATAAGCCGTAGCGTGTTTGCTGAGATCATCATAGACGATCAGCGCATCTTTGCCCTGATCCATGAAATATTCACCGAGACTGGCGCCGGCGTATGGAGCGATGTACTGCAAAGCAGCCGGCATGGAAGCTGAGGCATTGACGATGATGGTATATTCCATGGCGCCGTGTTTTTCGAGTTCAGCAGCAATGCGGGCGACTTTGGAATCTTTTTGACCAATAGCGACATAGATACAAAACATATCTTTGCCCTTTTGGTTGATAATGGTGTCGAGCGCAATGGCGGTTTTGCCGGTCTGGCGGTCACCGATAATGAGCTCGCGCTGACCGCGGCCGATCGGGATCATGGCATCAATGGCCTTGATACCGGTTTGCACCGGCTGGCTGACGCTTTGACGGGTGATAACGCCGGGAGCGATTTTTTCCACCGGGTAGGATTGCTTGGTTTTGATGGCACCTTTGCCGTCTTGCGCAACGCCCAGCGGACTGATAACACGGCCCAGGAAGGCTTCCCCAACCGGCACCTCCAGAATGCGCTCGGTGCGGCGAACTTCATCACCTTCAGCTACGGCGCTGATATCGCCGAGAATCATGACGCCGATGCTGTCCGTTTCCAGGTTGAGAACCACGCCGGAAACATCGCCGGTGGCGGTTTTAATAATAACCATTTCCTGGGAAGCTGCTTTGGCCAAACCGCTGATGCGGGCCACACCGTCACCAACTTCGGTAACACTGCCGACTTCACTGGCTTCGAGTTTGGCATCAAAATCAGCCAACTTCTTTTTCAGGAGGTTGATGATGTAATCTTTTGACTGGGGTTTCGTTGGCATATGCTAGGATGTAAATTGTTTATACAGATTATGAATTTTCGTTTTGATGCTGCCGTCGTACTGCATGTTGTTCACTTTCAGGATAGCTCCACCGATTATGCTTTTGTCCGCGCGCGCTTCCAGAGTGATGTCAGCTTCGAGATTGGCTTTGAGTCGCTTGGCTATCTGCTGTTTGGCCGTGCCATCGAGTTCGTTGGCCGTCGTCAGGGTAATGGTGAAACCTTTTCCGCTGGCTGCATACAGCTCTTCAAGAATCCGGTACACATCGGGGAGTTTTTTCCGATCGTGAAACTGGACGACCGTCGCAATAAAATTGGCCACGGTCTTTTCAGCAGCATCAGGTTTGGCTTGCAGTTCCGTGAATAAACTTTCGCCGTATTGTCTGGCCGTAATTCTTTTCATAGCTACTGCTTACGATGTGAATAGACTTCCTGCAACGTCTTTTCTATCAGCTCCTGATCCTGGCTGCCAGCCTTGGTCTGCACCACCTTTTCCAGCGCTTGTACCATAAGATGTGCCATATCTTTCCTGGCTTCCTGGAGTAAACTGTCTTTGGCTGCCTGAATTTCTTTTTTGGCTTTAGTGACTACTGTTTTTACTTCGGCCCTGGTTTTTTCCATGGCCGCGGCGGATTGTTCCTGGGCCTGGACTTCGGCGGCTTTCAGTATGTTTTGACCCTCAGCCTCGGCCTTCTTGATCATTTCCTTTTGTGTGGCTTCAATTTTCTGCAAACGTTTTTCTATGTGTTCCGCATCTTTGATGCTTTTTTCCACGCGCTTGCTCCGATCCTGCAGTAATTTCAAAACCGGCTTATACGCAAACTTCCACAAAACCACAACGACGATCAGAAAATTTACCGCCTGAGCGATGAGCGTGCGCCAATCAATTCCAAATTTTTCGAGTAATTCCATACGTGTTGTTATTAACTCACTACCGCTCCCGCCCGCCTGCTTTTAGCCCGCGCGCGAGAGTTCGAAGTTGGTCAATGACTTTTAGGCAAACTTGATAACCAACGCCACCACGAGTGCGTAGATGGCGATGGCTTCGGCAAAAGCCACGGCGATGATCATCGGGCCCTGGATTTTACCGGCGGCTTCGGGGTTGCGGCCAATGGATTCCATAGCTTTGGCGGCGATCTTACCGATAGAGAGTGCCGGAAACATGCTACCAATGGCGATAGCGGCGGCGGCTCCTATGGTTTTGAAAATTTCTTCATCCATACTTTATAGATGGTTACATCTCTCTTCCCTACGACGTTGTTGGTTGTTTATTTAGCGTCGGGGATGAAATGTTGCGAATTAGATTGAGATTATGCATCTCTGCTGATGGGCTGCGTGGGCAGTCGGGCAGCAGAGCGGCACAAACATTAGTGCTGTTCGGCCGTGGACATAGTCAGGAATACCAGCGTAAGCATAGCAAATACCAGGGCCTGCACAAAACCCACGAACAGTTCGAGGAAATAAAACGGAACGGGCGCCACATAGCCCACGAGGCCGGTAACGACGATAAGCAGCACTTCACCGGCAAAGATGTTGCCGAATAAACGAAAGGAGAAGGAAATGATTTTGGAAATTTCGCCGAACATTTCCAGAAATCCAACACCGGTGAGTATGGGGCTATGTTTGAACGGATTGACGAGGAATTTGCCGATGTGTTTGCCGACGCCGAGTTCTTTCATGCCGTAGATGTGCGTAGCAACGACAGCAACAATGGCCAGGGCCAGGGTGGTGTTGATGTCAGCGGTGCCGGCGCGGAACAGCGGTACGAAAATGGCTTTGCCTTCGTGGATTTCATGCAGGCCGATACTGCCAACACCGGGAATAAGACCGAACCAGTTGACGAGTATGATGAAACCAAATATACCGGCAACGAGCGGGAAAAAGGTCAGGGTTTTCTTGGTGCTGCCCGTGACTTCGTTCATGTTCTTGAACAGAAAGTCAACGATGGTTTCGATAAGATTTTGCGCGCCTTTGGGAAATTTTTTGAGTCGTTTGCTGCGGAAAATGGCAACGGCAATAAAAATAACGGCCATGACAACCCAGGTCGTTAGCAAACTGTTGGTGATTTCCCAACTTCCTACGTGAAATATCGGTTCGGCGGCGAGTGAAATGGCTGCTGACATAGATGTCTCCTTGTACTTAGCTTAGGTTATTCGTCTTCGTCGTCTAGGTCACCGAGGTCGTCCCAATCAATGCTTTTTTTGGTTTCTTCGGCATCTTTTTCCGAAGCGAGTTCGGAAGTTTCTTTGGTTTCGTCTTTTTCCTCTTCAGCTGTTTGTTCACTGAGAAGTTTGGCTGTTTTGATAACTTCTCCCCAAAGAATCAGCGAAGAGATAATAAAAGAAAGAATAACACCACCAAGTAAAAACCAGGGTTGCGTGTCGAAACGGTTATCGAGATAACGCCCCGTGAGTGTGAGAATGACAACCGGTATGGCGATAATGAGTCCGATCTGTCCGACGAGGTTGAGGTACTTCCAGGATGATTTCATGTACGTGAGGTGATGTGCTAAGTAACTGTCTCATATCTCCGTATTCTGCTCCAAAATTGAAATTTCGGCTGCAAAAAATTCAGATTTCGTCAGCATAGTAGTCACTATTCCTCCTCAATCTTCATTTCTTTCGCTCGAAATTTCAATTTTTCGCTACGAAAGAGAGATATGAGACAGTTACTAAATCTGGCTTAAATGTAGCGTTATTTAGAGTTTTTGTCAACGCCTTTTTTGGCTGATTTTCGGTGTTTAGTTGACAAAATTATATAAAAATGCTATAATGTTGGCAGTTTCTTGATAATCTAAACCGCAACTTTTTTCAGGGCTTCACGGCCCGGGAGGTTTTCATGGATTTCACGTTACTTACCATCGTCCTTTTCGTTCTGCTTTTAGGCGGGTGGGCGTTCATTCTTCTGTCAGGGAAACTGCAGGAAAAAACGGTGCATACCCTTATGATATGCACCATTCTCATAGGAGGGCCGACCATGATTGTGTTCTCCATCCTTTCAGCCGGTCAAGAAAGGATAGAAAAATATAAAGCGGCCCACCCCCGAAGTGTCTTTGTCCAGGACCGTGAAAATTCTGGACAAATCTATGAGCTCGTCCCACCAGTAGTTCCACTGCCCATGCCCTGAGCTTCCCCTCGCACCCGCCTGTTCCGCCTGCAGCGCCCATTCCACCGCAGGCACCAAATCCCCACCGCACCCTTTCCCCCGAGGCAACACAAACTTTACCGTGTTCGCCTCTTTTTTTATCCTCAAGCTCTAATCTTCGTCCAACAGCTCGGGTTTATCAAGCAGCTGCACGGCTATTTCGCCACCGGATGCGCCTTCGGTAATCTTCACCACATCTTTATCCACCTTCCCCAGTTCTTTGGCGGCGCGGTTGTAACTGCTGACCGTTGTTCCCAGATGCCCACCGAGCTTATTAAAATATTCCTGATACTGTGTCAGGTGCCGACCCAGATCATCAATACGCTTCACAATTACCTGAATATTTTTTTCCGTCTGCGCGCCCTTCAGCCCCTGCAGCACCGTTTGCAAATAGGCGTAAAATGTCGTCGGTGAAACAATGATCACCTTTTTCTTGAACGCATATTCGCGCATATCCTGGGCCGTGGCTGCCACCGTGCCCACGCGCTGACTCAGTAAACTGTTGTAAATCCCCTCGGCCGGAATAAACATAAACGCAAAATCAGTCGTCCCTTCCTGCGGCCGGATATATTTACTCGTTTCATCAATGCGCAGTTTGACATCGTTGTGAAATTCTTTTTCCAGTCGCACACGCTCATCGGGATTCTGCGTTTCAATGATGCGGTTGTATTTTTCCAGGGAAAACTTGGAATCAACCGGAATAATCTGCTCTCGATAAAAAATAGCCGCGTCAACAATTTCGCCGTTTTTAAAAGCGTACTGCATTTTGTACTGCCGCGGCTGTAAAACATTATTCAACATATTCTCCAGAAAATATTCGCCAAGGATGCCGCGGTGTTTTGGATTTTTGAGAATATTTTCCAGGTTCTGCATTTGCTGAGCAAAACCAAGCACCTGCTGATTGGTGGAATCGAGTTTACTGAGGCGGCCGGTAATATCTTTAATGATTTCCGTGCTCTGACGGAATTGTTCGGCAACGGCTTTGCTGGAGCTGGTCAGACCCTGTTGCACCTGCTGCGATATGGTATCGAGACGGGCCTGGGTTTCCTGACGGTGCTGGCCGCTGGTTTGCTGAACTTCACGGCGCACGTTTTCCAGCAGATCGAGCATAAGTTTTTGTGATTGATCGTCTGGCGGGGTTTGCGCGGCTTTGTGATTTCTTTGCAGCAGAAAAATCACGGCGATGATGCCGATGAGAAGAGCTATGGCGAGAATGATAAGAAGTGTTTCCATGTTATACCTTAAAAAATTTACGGGCGTTTCGGGTGGCGGCAGCGGCGATGTCTTCCGGCGACATACCTTTGAGTTCAGCGACTTTATCAGCAATGTACTTCACATAGAGCGGCTCGTTGCGTTGGCCGCGGTGTGGCAGCGGCGCTAAATAGGGACAATCGGTTTCTATGGTGAACCGGTCCATCGGCACCTGTTTCACAGCGCGCAGTAAACCTTCGTTATCGGTAAACGTGATAATACCGGTGAAAGAAATCGTAAACCCCAGGTCGAGAAATTTCTGCGCAATTACGTCGTTGCCAACAAAACAGTGAATAATCGCGTTGACCTGGCCGTTGTAGTCAGACAGAATTCGGTACAGATCATCGTAGGCATCGCGGCAGTGCACGATAAGCGGCTTACCGACTTCGATCGCTATCTCGATAAATGCGCGAAAAATTTCTTCCTGCTTGGCGCCGCTGACCTGCTTATCCATGCGGTAATAATCCATACCGACTTCGCCGATGGCCACAACTTTTTCATCCTGCGCCAGCTTGAGGTAAGCGCTGCGGTCAAAGGAGTGATCGAGCACGTGCGTCGGGTGCAAACCCACGGCCGCGTACACACCCTCATCATATTCGTGAGCGAATTTCACGGCGCGCTGACTGGTTGGTAGCTGGGTACTGACGTTCACCAGCCAGGTTTCTCCGGCCAGGGTCCGCTCGATCACTTCGGCAGCATCCGCCTCAAAAGCGGCAAAGGTGACGTGGGCGTGGGCATCAAAGAAGAGGGGTTCTGACATGATTGAGGCGTTAGGTGCGCAGAAGAAACTAAATAAGGGATTGTACCTGACTGATGGCAGCGGGTAGCAGTGGTGACAGAATATTACCGATCTTCACAAAAAAGCCGATGAGTGCCGATGTTTCGAAGAGTTTTGCGATTTCGGCTATAGACTGAAACTTCGATAAAAAGAGAGCCACGATGCTCAGCGCTGCGACGCGCTGCACCACGCTGAGTACACCACCGAGCAGGCGATTGATGCTTTTCAATCCCGGAATAATGGCGATGATATTGAAAAACTTGTTGATGATGCGGAAGACCAGACCGATGAGGTTGCTGACAATGGTCATGATGACGATAAAAGCAATGACTTTGCCGCCGGCACCGCCGCCGAAAAAGACATCAATACTGTCATAGTACCGGCCCGCCATGATGATACCCACGATGATACCGATGAGTGAGCCGAGTTTGTAAATAAAACCCATCTTCAGGCCGGAACCAAAGGCGAGTAAAAGGAGAATGATAAGGAGCCAGTCGATAAGTGTCATATTTTTTATTTAATTTTTGGAAATAATATTCCGGGGTTGTGAATATGGTTTGGATCGGCGAAGGCCTGAGTGATTTTGGCGGCAGCTTCCGGCGTGAACGGTGCCAGCATGGTGCCGATTTCGGCGACTTCACCTACCCATGTGCTCACCATTTTTTTCAATTCGCTGCTATGTGCTTCGTCTTTGGCTTTTTCCCAGGGCTTGTATACCTCAATTGCTTTATTGACGCTGGCCGCGCACTGAATCACCGCTTCGATCGCGTCATACACCTGCCCCTGCTCCATCGCCTTGGCAAAGGATTTTTTATACTCCCCGATATTTTTCCTGAATTTCGTTGCGGCAACGACGCCGGCGCAGTACTTTGTCGCCATGGTCGCCACCCGACTGACCAAATTACCAATATTGTTCGCCAAATCAGCATTATATTTTTCCACAAACTTTTCGGCTTTGATGTCACCATCTTCTCCGACCGCAAACTGCGCCAGAATCAGATAGCGCGCACCATCAGCGCCGAATTTCGCCACCAGGTCGTTCGGATCAATAACATTACCCAGGGTTTTGCTCATCTTCTGGCCATCAACGGTGAAAAATCCGGTAATCAAAAAACGCTTGCTGACGCGCAAACCGGCCGCTTTCAATAACGCCGGCCAAAAAATACAATGAAACTTGCTGATATCTTTTCCGAGTACCTGCACATTCGCCGGCCAGAATTTTTTGAAATTGGCGCCTTGGTGCGCCTCATCAGCGTTATAGCCGAGCACGGAAATATAATTTTGCAGCGCTTCGACCCAGACATAAATATTCTGCTTGGTGTCAAATGGCAACGGAATCCCCCAGGCGACGTTCTGTCGTGATACCGAAAAATCCTCAATACCGCCCCGAAGCACGGACAGCACTTCATTTTTGCGTTTCTCCGGATACATTTCCATTTTTCCGCTTTCAATATCGCGGATGATTTCCGACACAAAGGGCTGCAATTTGAAAAACCAATTTTTTTCTTTAATGAGTTTGGGCTTACGTTTATGGTCGGGACATTCCCCTTTTTCATTGAGTTCACGTTCCGTATAAAACCGTTCGCAACCTACGCAGTACATACCTTCATACTCACCTTCATACACATGACCGTCGGCCTTGAGCTTGTTCATAAAAGAAACCACCACAGTCTTGTGTCGTTCTTCTGTGGTGCGGATAAAATCGCTCGCTTCGATATTGAGTGCTTTCCAGGCGGTCTGGAATTCTGCGCTTACTTCATCAACAAAAACTTCCGGCTTTTTACCCGCCTTTGCGGCAGCCTCAGCGATTTTTGCGCCATGCTCATCCGTTCCCACGGAAAAAAATGTTTCTTCACCCTGCGCGCCGTGCCAACGTGACAAACAATCGGCCAAGAGCGTTGAGTAGGCGTGGCCGATGTGGGGCTTGTCGTTGACGTAGTAGATCGGAGTGGTTACGTAAAATGTAGGCTTCATTCTTCATCAAGTTTATTATCCCGCATTTTCTTCTCGATAATAAAATCGTGCAGAAAAATCCAGAGAATGGTTGCGGCCGGAACAGCCAGGAGCAAACCGATGAAACCAGCGACCTGAGCGCCAATCAGCATGACCGTGATAACGGCGATGGGATTGAGACCAACGGATTTTTGCATAATTTTTGGTTGAATGACCTGGTTCTCGAGCTGCTGTATTACGATATAAAGAATGAGTACCAACAGGGCTTTGAGCGGAGACTGAGCGAACGCCAAGAATACAGCCGGGATGGCGGCGAGGATGGGCCCAAGGTATGGAACAAGTTCAGTGATAGCCGAAACCAGCGCCAGCACCAGGGCATACTTTACCCCGAGAATCAATAAACCAATATACGTCAGCAGACCAATGATAATACCGAGAACGATCTGCCCCTGCAGCCACTGACCGAGCTTGCGCTGAATTTCGTTTATCTTGTGAATCAGGTAGGGCTGGTATTGCACCGGCGCTATGGAGCGCAAGAATTTTTTCATGCCATCTTCTTCGATGGTCATGTAGAACGTAATGACAATGACACCAAAGAACGTCACGAAACCACCGAAGATACTGGCTAAACCGGAAAACAGACCGCTCGTCAGGTTGTCGAGACTGCTGCTGAGTGATTTGATGCTGTCCTGAGCGGTTTTGAGACCGATCTGTTCGGAAGTGCTGCTGAGGGTGGTGTAACCTCTGATGATTTGATCGTAGTAGGCCGGGAAATTCCTGGCGATTTCCTTGACTTCTTCGGATATGGGCGGAATGAGGAGGAAAATAGTCAGGCTGACGATCCCGAGGGCGATAATGTAGGTAAAGAGAATACCAATGGGTCTGGGGATTCTTTTCTTTTGCAGTTTGTCAATCCATGGGTCGAGGGCGGAGGCCAGAACGAAAGAAATAAAAAGAATACCGACGACTTTTTTTATGCTGTAGAGAAAAATAAGAATAGCGACTATGAGGAAAAATTTCATAATCGTTTTCATAGAGAGATCGATCACCTGCGTTTGTTTTTTGGGTTCGTTGCTCACGGCTGGATGTTAGGCAGTTACTTAGTTCTTATGCATTGAATATAACAAAATATGGCACTTTAAGCAAGCTGCCCTCTTTTCTGCGTGGGTCGTCTGGTATTGCTGCGGTTTCTCAAAAATGGAGAAGTTTTTTGAATTCGGCGTGCTCGCGAAACGGTCCGATGATCGCCAGATTCATGGTATCGGGGCGGAACACTTCGTTGGCGACGCGCAGAATATCCTGGGTGGTGATTTTTTCGAGGCGTTTGATTTTTTCTTCAGGTGTAAGATTTTTTTCATTGAACAGGATGCGCTGTACCAGCCAGTTGGCAATTTCCTCGGAATCTTCCAGCTGCAGCACGAGCTTGCCTTTCATGAAATCTTTGGCTTTTCTCAGCTCTTCTTCGCTGACGCCTTTGTCGCGCAGCAGGTCAACTTCTTTGAGTATGGCCTCGATCGCTGGTTTAATGCGCTTTTTGTCAATGCCAGCCTGAATGACAAGATTACCGATGTCCTGATACGGCGTAATTGAACTCCGGATAAGGTAACACAGACCCTTGCGCTCACGAATCGAGATAAAGAGACGCGAGCTCATGTTGCCGCCGAGTATAACACTGGCAAGTTGGAGCGCTTCCAATTTTTCATGACCGATGGGATATGCCGCCCAACCAAAAGCAAGATGTGATTGCTCGGTTTTTTTGTACTTCAGATTGAGTTGTGGCGCGCTTTGTTTGACGCTGACTTTTTCGTAAGCCTGTTCCTGCTGTTTTTTGAATTTATTGCCGCCAAAATATTTTTTTATCAGTCCGGTGGATTGTGCATTGAGCTTTCCGGCGACGGCAATAACGGTGTTACCGGCGTGGTAATGCGACTGGCGGTATTTCAAAATTTGCTGGCGGGTGATTTTTTTTATGGTGGGTTTCGGACCGGCAATCGCCCGTCCCAATGGGTTGTTACCATACAGCAGGCGTTCCAGGCGCTCTTCCACCGTGGCCATGGGATTGTCTTCGTACATGTTGATTTCCTCAATGATCACGCCACGTTCGCGTTCAATTTCCTTGGGCTCAAACAGCGAGTTGAACAGCATATCAGACAGCATGTCGAGGGCCAGTTCCAGCTTTTGGTGTTCGAGTTTTATGTAGTAGCCGGTCCATTCTTTAGATGTGAAGGCGTTATAATCAGCACCAACACTGTCGAGGGTTTGGGAAATTTCGAGCGTGGTGGGACGATTTTTTGTACCCTTAAAAAAGAGGTGCTCCAGAAAATGGGAGACGCCGTTGATATTTTTGGCTTCGTAGCGGGAACCGACCTTGAACATAATCAATACCGTTACGACCTTGGTGTCGTGGAGGGGTGCGGTAACGATTCTCAAGCCGTTCTTGAGTTTTTGCAGGTGATACTTCATGGTGATGGGTTATTGCTTAAACTTTTTCTGAAAATAAGGCTCCAATTCTGCCAGCGCAACGCGATCCTGTTTCATAGTATCGCGATCGCGAACCGTGACCTTTTTATCCTTGGCCGTTTCAAAATCAATGGTGATGCAGAATGGCGTGCCGATTTCGTCCTGACGGCGGTAACGCTTGCCGATGCTCTGGGTGATGTCAAGTTCGGTGCGGTACTTGGTTGAGAGCGTGGTTTGGAGTTTGCGTGCGGGCTCGACCAGTTCATCTTTTTTGGAGAGTGGGAGTATGGCGATTTGTACCGGAGCCAGGGCCGGAGCCAGATGGAGCACCAGTTCCTGTGTGTGTTTACTGGCATCGGTGCCGGCGCGTCCACCTTCGATAATTTCCAGTGCATCCATAATCACGGCCAGGAAAACGCGGTCAATACCAAAGGTTGGTTCTATAACATAGGGAATAATTTTCTCGTTGGTCTGGGGGTTCGTCACGGTCATATCCACACCGGAATGTTTCTGATGATTTTTGAGATCAAAATCAGTGCGGTTGGCGATAGCGCCAATTTCGTCGTCACCCCAGGGGAAGGCATATTCCAGGTCAAAAGTTCCAGCTGAGTAATGGGCGCGTTCAGCGGGGTTTTGCTCGCGCCAGGTCAGGTGTTTGGCGTCGATGCCGATTTCCTGGGTGTACCAGTTCAGTACGGCGTTTTTCCAGGTGGCGAAATCTTTATCAGCTTGCGCCGGCCAGGTAAAGTATTCAATTTCCATGAGGTTGAATTCGCGGGTGCGGAAGATGAAACGTTTGACGGTGACTTCGTTGCGGAACGCTTTCCCCTGCTGCGCGATACCAAATGGCAGCTTGGCGCGCATGCTTTGTTCAATATTTTTAAAATTCACAAACATGCCCTGAGCAATTTCGCCGCGCAGGTAAATAATGCTTTCCGATTCTTTGACAACGCCCTGGTTGGTTTCAAACAGTGAGTTGAAATCGCGAATATCGGTGAAATCGTGTTTAGCGCACTGTGGGCAGTTTATTTTGTAATCATCGAGTGCTTGGGCCAGACCGGCGTGATCGGTTGGGCTGATTGAACCAACTTTTTTATCAGTCTTGCGCAGGGCTTCATCAACGAGCTTATCAGGACGAAAACGGAAATGGCAGGATTTGCATTCAATGAGTGGGTCGGTGAAATGTTCGGTGTGGCCGGAAGCCTGCCAGACTTTGGGGTTCATAAAAATAGCGGTGTCCAGACCGTAAACATCCGGTCGGTTTTCGACAAAATGTTTCCACCAGGAACGTTCGATGTTGCGGCGCAGCTGAATACCGAGCGGGCCGTAATCGTAGGCTGCTGACAGTCCGCCATAAATTTCTGATGAAGGAAAAATAAAACCGCGGTTTTTCAGCAGTTTAACGACTTCTTCGAGGGTGATAGTGGCAGACATGGTGTTTGAGGTATTACGCTTTTGCAGGGGTTTAGGGTTGGCGCGTTCGTTTATATTGAATTGATTGTAACAAAAAAAGACGCCTTTTACAAATATATTCGGTCGTCTTTTCGGCTATTCCTTAGGCGTGTTTGAGGCGCAGAGCCCTGGCCATTTTCTGTATGATGGTTTTGGTTGTGCTTGTGGCTGTGTCGGCGTTGCGGCGCTGGTACCAGCTGGCGGCTTGGCGCAAACCCTGCTCGAGGTTGGTGGTCGGCGTGAAATTCAGAATCTGTCGGGCTTTGGCGATGTCGGCGACGTAGTGAGTCACTTCACCGGTGCGGCTGGGGAGGATGTTGATGTGGGAGGTGCTGCCGAGGGTTTCTTTAAGCGTAGCGGCGAATTCTGTCAGGGTTATGCCAGAGCCATATGCCAGGTTGAGGGTTTGGCCCTTCGCGGCGGCAAAATTGTCAATGCCAGCCATAATGCCACTTACGACGTCATCAATATAGGTAAAATCGAGGACTTTGTCAGCGCCATAGACGGTTACGTTTTTGTTGGCGCGCAGGCGTTCTATAAAGAGCGGCACTATTCTGTCGGTGGCGTCATAACGGCCATAGACATTAGACAGGCGGAAAATAATGTGTTCAATGCCATAGCAGCGGGTGTAGGATTGCACCAGCGCTTCACCACCAATCTTGGAGGCTGTGTAGGGACTTTCACAGGTATCGATGCGGGCGCTGTCTTCGGTGTATTGATCGCGGATGAGATTGCCGTAGACTTCGCGGGAAGAGGTGAAAATGAATTTTTTAATATCGTTGCGGTGGGCGTATTCGAGTGTATTGAAAATCGTTTGCAGGTTATCAAAAGCCAGGCTCGGATCTTGCACGAGATCATGAACGCGGGCATTGGCTGCCAGGTGGATAACCATATCTATGTGTGCGGGCAGCTTTTTGAGAACAGCTTTGCGGTCGCGCAAATCTACCTGCAGCGTGTGTGTATCAACTTCTTGGTTCCAAAGATTATGCTTGTAATCAACGCCGGTGAATGGAATACCTTCTGCTAAAAGGCGTTCACACAAGGCCGTACCAATCATGCCACTGCTGCCGGTGACGAGAATGTGAGGATATTTTTTCTGTGACGCCATACCCTTACTGCTTATAAATCATCTCCAGTTGGGTGGCGATTTTTTCCCACTGGTACTTCGTTTCGACTTCTTTTTTAGTTTGTGCGGCGAGTGACATGAGCTGCTCCTCGTTGGCGAGTGCATATTCGATCTTCGCCTTAAGATCAGCGCTGTTCTTATTTTTAAAATGAAGCGTTGGTGCGCTGAAGATGGCGGTATTTTCCGGAATATCACTCACGAGTATGGGGGTGCCATACGCAGCAGCCTCGAGCAATGACAAAGACATGCCTTCGCTTTCTGAAGGTTGAATATAAAGATAAGCACTGTCGATCAGTTCCTGGAGAATTTTGCCGCTTTGCCAACCGGTGAAAATAATATTTTTGTTGCCCGCAGCCAGCTTCTTCAGCTTCTGCACATATTCGTCGGTGAAAACGCCGTCACCAACAATGACCAACTTCTTATCTGTTTTCAGTTGTGTATAGGCTTCGATAGTATAATGAATACCTTTATGTGGAACAAGGCGGGAAATAATTATAAAGTAGCTCTTTGGTTCAAGGTCGAATTTCTTACGAATATGTTTGGCGGTATCAGGGAGGAATGTAGGAATACCATTGGGAACGACGATGGGTTCTTTGCCGAATTTTTTCTTGGCATACTGTTGCATGACTTTGGTGGGAACGGTTGCCACATCGCCGAACATGAGTGATGCGCGTTCGCCGAGACTGAGAACCTTGCGCGCCAGCCAACCCCACTTTTGGTGCAATTTATCCTGGGATTGGAAGTCGATCACAATTTTTGTTCGGGGTTTGAGGAGGCGTGGAATCCAGGACAGCAAAGCCGGGCCGACGCTGTGATAATGAATGACGTCAAAGTCCTGCGTCAGGGCGTGCATGGTGCTGAGGAAAGTGTGAGAAATGGTGTCGAGGTGTTTGGTGTGAATCGAAGGAATACTCTTGAGATGGACGTTATGGAAGCTCGTTTGCTGTTTTGGTGTGTAGTAACTGCGCGTGTATACAAAAAGCTCGTGGCCTTTGTTGGCAAGGGCCAAACTGAGTTGCTCAACAATACGCTCCACTCCGCCGTACTGAGCCGGGATTCCTTTTTGTCCGATCATCGCAATCTTCATCGTGTGTGTTACTTGTTGACGTGAATGAGATATCTTAGCATGATATTGTTTTCTGTCAAGACAGAAAATGGCGGAAATTGGCTATTTTTAATGGATTTTTGAGATGTTTCTTGGCTAAGACTTCAGCTGGTTTTATTTGGTGCGGTTCTGAACATATTCTGTGTACAACTCCACCAGTTTTCTCAGATGACTGTCAATATCATGTTTTTGCTGAATTTCGACTTGAGCGTTGGCGCCAATTATGGTGGCCTGTTCGGGATTTTTTATTACCTGTGTAATGCTCTCGGCCAGGGCCTGAAAGTTGCCAGCTGGAAAAAGGAGACCGGTTTTATCATGCTCAATGAGTTCGGCCAGACTGCCATGATTGCTGGCGATGACGGGTTTGCCGGCGGCCATAGCTTCGGCTGCCGTAAGGCCAAAGGTTTCGTAATAGGTTGAAGGCACGATGACGGCTGAGGCGGCGCGCATATGAGCGTAGACGGTTTCGCGGTTTTGACGGCCGAGGAATTGGACTTTCGTGAGGCCGAGTGTGGTGGCGAGTTCTTTGAGTGTGCTTTCTTGTTCACCGCTGCCAATAATTTTCGCGGGGATTTCTGTGCCGTTGGTTTGCTTATATGTTTTGAGCGCGTGCAGCAGAATATCAACGCCTTTGGTGGCGTGGAGGCGACCAACGAATAATACGAATGGTTCTTTGGTTGTCGTGGTAACTGTGGTTGCTGCCGAAATTGCGGCGATTTTCTGCGCAGCGATACCCATGGGAATTACCGTGATTTGATCAGCATTTTGACCAAACTCCACCAACTTATCTTTCACGAATTGTGTGGATGCGATAAATCTGTCCACTCCCCGCTCATAAACCTGCGTGGCTTTATGGAGAGACATTTCGATGGCGCTCATCGTGCTGGCGGCGCGTGAATTTTGGTTGCACTTGGTGAGTGCGGCCTGGTAGTAGCGGTGTTTTTTACATTTTTCGCAAATGCTGCCGGCGGCGAAAAGATTATAGGTGGGGCAGATAAGTTTAAAATCATGCACCGTCATGACGGTCGGGATGTGATATTTTTTGAGTATACTAAAAATCGATGGGGATATTTGGTGATAGATGTTGTGAATGTGGGCAATGTCAGGATGCATGTCTTTGATGAGCTGCTCGAGCTGGCGCGCGGCTTCCCGGGAATGGATCATGCGGGCCGCTCCTTTGGCTTTAGCTTTAAGGCCGCGCAGATTTTGTAAATCAATATGGGAAACAAAATATTTTGTGTAGGCCGAGGGTTCATTGCGTTTATCGTGCATGGCAAAATCGATCACGGTGTGACCTTTCTTGCGTAAAGCAGAGCCGAGATCCAGATAGTAGCTGTCGGCTCCCCCATTGCGGAAATGAAATTTGTTGATGTTGAGGATTTTCATAATCCGTTTATTTCGTTATACCTTTTCGGAAACGCTTTCGGCTGCTCCAGCGGCAGCCTCAGCTGCGCACTTGTCATGCCAGCATCCCGACGTCCGTCGGGCTGACCAAGCCCGGCAAGCCAAGTGAGCTTCCTCAAAGGCATAACGAAATAAACATTACTGATTGCATTAATTTTAGCCGGAGGAGGTGTGCTTTTTTGTAGTCCCGGCGGAGTCCGGAGCACAAAAAAGTATACCTCCTTCGGCTCACGAGGTTTTATCCTTTTTAAAGGGTTTAATAATTCCTTCCTGCAGCGCCAGGCTCACGATCACGCCGCCCAGGATCCAGAAATACAAACCCAATGTGCGCATTTCCAGATACGTCGCCAACAACGCAATAAAACTCACACTAAAAATCACCGCAATATATCCAAATGCCAATACGCGTGTCACCAAGAATTTTGTTTGTCGGTACACCTTCACGGTCACACGCAGCAGCCAGACCAGCAAAGCCACATATAACAGCAATCCCAGCGTGCCCACTTCCGCCCACAAACTCAGCCAGTTATTATCAATAAACCCGAACTGTCCCCAAATTCCAAAAGGAATATTGGCCAGGTTGTAAATGGCCGTGTTGTGCAATGCCGCTGCAGCACCACTGCCGAACTGCCCCGGACCAAAACCAAAAATCGGACTCAAAGGAATGACTTTGCGTGGCACTTCGACCAAAAAATACAAACGACCCAATCCAAAATATTCACCACGCCAGCGTTCGTAAGAAAAAACTTCAAACAAACGTTCGAGAATACCAACATTGGTATACGGTCGGGCCAGCAGCGTGTCAACGACCAGGCCACTAAATTCTTTATAGAGGAAGAGTGCGGCCAGTGCACCTAAGGTGATAAAGAAAACTTTTTTGTGACGCTTGATGATAAAGCTCATGATGATGGCGCCAAGTACCCAACCAAACCAGGCCGCGCGCGAATAGGTCAGAACAAGTGTAACGAGTCCGACTGCGAACAAAACCCACAACCAGCGTTTGCGCGGGCCTTGGTATTCGTATAAAGTTGCGATGACAAAAAATAATCCCATCATCAGCCAGCTGCCGAGTTGTTCATATTTTCCGAGGGTGCCGAATACGCGCTGACCTTCACCCCAATCCAGTGTCGTGCCGATAGTGATGGTGATGTCGCCAAAAAATTGCTGCTGACTGGGCGCGAGGAAGGCGTCGAGTCGACCGCCACTCAGCCACTGCGTCAAGCCGAGGAGGCTTTCGCCGAGCAGGAGCAGAGCCAGACCGCTCATGGCGATAAGTATTTGCTGACGCGTTGGACGCAGATAAAGAATGACATAATATAAAACCATGAAACGCAGGATGCCGCGCCAGCCAAGCAGGGTGACTTCGAGGCTGGTCCAGTGCAGGAGGGTACCTACCAGCATGGTGCCGAGCAATGCGGCGAAGATCATGTCGAAGGCGGTGAGTTGCCATTTCAGTTGGCGGCTGATGAATTTCCAGAGCAGGGCGATGACGATGAGGTAAATAACAGCTTCACTGCCGAAGCGGATGTAGAGGTAAAAATCGCTGGGGATGAATTTGAGGAGGAAGGGTTCAAGGGGCATGTACCAGAGCAGGCCGGTGACGAGCCAGAGGGGCTTGCGGAAGGCGGTTATGGCCAGGGCGATGGCGGCGACCAGGCCAAAAGCCAGGGCTGGTGAGAAGATGATGCCAAGGGCGAAGATGGTGGCAATGGCACCGAGTGCCGAAAAAAGGCCTATTTTCTGCTGAAAAAATGGGATTGGGGTGGTGGTTGTGGCTGTCTGGGACAGCGTTTGGGTGGTCAAATTTGACATAACTGCTCATCTTACATGATTTCCATAAAAAAACAAACCGGGGGCAAAATGTCAAGCTGGGGTTCTTGTCGACATTCTGCTTCCCGGTCTGTTTAAGGTTCAATCTCCTTTCTATCGCGGTTGCGGCGCCTGGTAGGTAGGGGCCGCGGTTTTGGTTTTTCGTTGGGGCCGTTACTCGCCCATTTCCATGGCGCTGATGCGGTGGCGGCTGGTGGTTTGCCATGTCTTCGTGTAGAGGGACATGACCGCTCCACTTTCCTGCTGAAAAACACCGCACGCCCATGATCGTTCGTCGTCGAATGCGAAGTTATCCAGCGAAGCCCATCGGGTGGTACCATTCTTGAGTTCGAACACAAACAACCAGCGGCTTTCTTTGATGTGCGTCATGGCTTTTATAAATTTTCGCCCCTTCCTGTTATCGCTGCTGAAAGTCGCGACCCCATCCTCACTCATCCGTGGTATGCGGTATTTTCGGAAGCGCCAGCTTTTGAGTTTTTTCAATGTTGGTGGGTTGCGATCTTTGGCATCCACCCAGTGATTGAAATCACCCACCAGCCAGACATCCTCAATATCAGCAAGGGTTACCCCGCTGGGTAATATACTCCAGTTGTAGCATTCTATGTATTTTTGTTCCTTGGAACGTTTCGTCCCATTGGCATCAAACACCCACATACAGGGACAAAAAGCACTCTGCGTTTCCACTGCCGATGTCGTGACCATTTCCATGGGGCGAGGTATTGGCTCTGAAACCCGTTGTGGCGGCGGTTCCGGCGGACGGACATAGGTCGGTGGTCTGGTTGGTGGACAGCTTACCGACTGCTGAAAGGTGAATATATACCGGCAGATTTCACCATCGGGATCGAGGTTCAATAATTTTTGATATATGCTGTTTGATTTTTCCCTGAGCACAATAATCCGCCAAACCCTGTCCGCTCCCGGACCCAACCTGACTGCATCCTCAGGGTCCCAGTGTTTATCTTCGATACCATACTCAGTAAAGGCTTTCCAGCGGTTGTATATACAAGGAATAGACTCATACAGCGCCGGATTCTCCTCTTTTAAGAGCGCCTTTTCTGCGACAATCTCTTTCTGAAAATTTTTGAGCTTTTTACACTCTTTCTCAATTTCCACTATTTCCTCTGACGTGAACCCTGACGTATTGTTATTTTCACCAGCCGCAACAGTGTTCGCCGCCACTTGCACACAATTTTCGATAGTGAAATTTGGATCTTCAACCATCTGGAAAAACTTCTCTTGATCCAATTCAAATGCCTGTGCCTTCAACGCAGGAATCAATGTTCCTATCATTATCGCAACTGCGAGCATTACTTTTTTCATGATTTTCTCCTGAATTGAAAAGGAACGAAATTGCATGAGCAACTGCGTTCCAATTCAATGAGCTATGGCGCGCAGTTGCGCGCAATGTTACTTTAATTTAGCATCTACCCCGATATTATTACATGGTGAAATTACTTCACCGCTCATAACATCGAACTCGAACTCACTATAGATGCTCCCATCGGAATTTTCTTTCGTTCCAGTTATGCAAGTCAACTGGATGAGAGCTCCCGACGTTCCTATCATCCCAAAACGTAAGTCGCTGCCATTGACCCCGTAGAATACGCTATTAACCAACTTTCCCGTGCTGAGTTTATAACCCACACCATCAGGAAGATTGGAGAATGTTTTTTTGAAGTCACCTATTTTCAGACTCCCACTGTCACTTGTCTGAAACTCAGCCGCTGTATTTTGATCCGTTTTATTGGCATTTAAGTTATTTTTAAAATAAATACCGTCGCTTTGTACATACTTATTTACAGCGTCCTGACGCCAGACTAAGGTGACATTTTGACTTCCCTGAGTTGAAACCTGCTTTCCCGTGGCATCGATTTCATATTCGTAAACTTCTGTGGGTGCGAATGGTAACAGGCCCACGTTCGGAATCAAGGGGTTCGTTGGTTTTGGTACTTTTTTTGTTAGCAGTACGCCCCCTATAGTTATCCGACAGAGGAAGCTATTATAACTATTACTACCGGCACACCACGCATAACCCTTTGACCGGGTTGGGAACTTTATTGAGCGTTTATATCTGCCTGTGTTTCCATCCGCCGGGGTCTTGATGATGTCGTGCATTGACAGTGTCAAGACGACAGCATAGGGGGCCTGGAGTTGTCCCTGTGGATCCAGAACCACTTCATTGTCGACAAACATAGTTTCTGGTCCATTCTCCTGCCGAATGCTATCTGAGAGAACATCAAATTTATACTTACAGGCACCCGTATCGCAAGTGAATTGATCGAGGACCTGCCCATCTGAACTTGTGCTTGGCACATGGTCAAAACTGCCATCAACAAGACAATTTGGCCAGAATCCATGATCCTCAACATTGGCCTCAAGTCCTGAAAATAGGATTTCGCCCGTTGTTCCGAGGGCCGAAACCGCGATGCTTTCGAGTTTCCATTTCTCCGGGCCTTTTGTGCCGACATTTTGTTCCGACATCGGCAGTAGGGTGTGGTAATAGCGAAGTGTTTGACAATTTGCTGTGGAATACCCAAGGTGAACGTCAACAAGACCACCTCCATTTGGATTTGGCGTGACACCTTCTTTAATCGGCACATGGTCGGTACATCCTATCGCCCACACTGTCAGCAAGATCATAAATACTGCAAAAAAAATCTTTCTCATGATAATCTCCAGTTCTTTGGCGCCTGTTAGGGCGCTTGGTTTGGTTGTTGTTGGCACTGCTTGTGCAATGCCGGTTTTTTTGTACCCCCTTGTGAGGCATTTTCAGAAGTTGAAAACCAGGATGGCGGTGTAGCTTTTTCCATACAGACCGCCGATGTTCCCTGCCTTCAACAAGCTGAAATTGAATCGGAGACTGTGCTGCTTAGGCACAAGCTCATCTCCAGTTGTGAAAGCACTGAGCTCCACAAAAGGTATGAACTTCCAATACCCGTAGGCCACATCTCCTATCTCATAATCTGTTTTTCCGATCCCAAAACCCAGGCTTGCGGCAAACCAGTCGAACCACTGCGGATGGAATTGATGTTTTATATCAATTTCCATATAGCGGTTCGGCAAACCTCTTTCCAGTCCTTCGCCGGAAAAATAGTAAGCAAACCACATTCCCCACAGTGAGAAGCTGATGTCACCATCCAGCATCCAGGTAATGTCCTGATCCAAAGTACTATTTCTGAGAATTTTTGGACCAGCAGTCACGTCACCATAGATGCTGTTGAAAAACCATCTCTGCCAGTTGAACCCAAGCCCCAGTTGAAAATCCGGACCCCCTGTTGCGAAATAATTAGGGTCCACGTTTAGCCAGGAATTTCCTGCTTTGAATAGGACACTCGGGCTGAAACTTTTTTTGTAGCGGCAGCTGGCGCATATATTCAAGCGCACCTTTGCTGCCACAGCCAGCCAGTCTGGGTTATTTTCAACGTTTCTGCCCTCTTCCTTTGCCTTTTTTGAATAAGCAATATGATCGTATATGAAGAGAAACATTACGTCGATTGGATCAATCTCGGGCGTGGTTTCGTCGCGAAGTGGTTGGTATTTTGACCAATTCCCAGCATCAGGCAACAGTTTAAGCGAAAATATTCTTTCCACCCTCTCCGCATTCATGATCCGGAAAAATGGCCGAGTCCTTTCAGCCGGTTCCTGCAATATTCCACCCTGGCTGGCCCTTTCTAATTCATAGGTCACACCAAGGTTATCAACTTCAACGATCCGGACCTGAATTTCCGCACCTGGTTCAATTGAGAGGTCCGTTCCATCGGGCTGCCGGAAAGTAATGATGATATTGAGTACAAGGATGTACTCTTTGTTTACCTCCTCTACCGGCGTCTCGGAAATTTCCAAATCCTGTCCCCTTACTTCGTTCACCCAGGAAAGGGCGACGAGCAAGAGGACGACTGCAGCGGCAATGCTTTTCAAATTCAAGTGTTTCATGGGCTTCGCCCTCCTTAATTTTAGATTTTCAATTTGCAAAAATTTTTTGTTCGCGAAATGATTTCGTCGAACCCTCTGTCTTACCAATTCTACACCTGTTTGTCAATAAAAAATGGCCGCCGATTTGTGTGCGACCATATTTATTTTCATCTGTCAACCTGCGCGGGACCCTGCATCAACCACCGCTCACCTACCCTAGACCTGCTTCTGTTTGAGCTGCTGAATGGCCTGCGCGTAGTAATCGTCATTAAATTGCGCCTGATGTTGACCGTAATTTTCTTGACTGTTCTCGACTGGAGTGTTGTAATCGCTGTCCACCGACGCCGGTGCCGAAGCTGGCGCCACCTCCAAATCAGCAATCTGCTCCAATCCTTCACCAGCCTTGACAGCCGCCACGACCGACTCAGCAGCAACCGGTTCCGGTTCAGCCCCAAGCCCGACAGTTTCACCCATTGACCCCTGCTCACCCACCGCAGCCGGCAGGTATTCCGGCCGGAAATAGTACCAGGTAATAAACAAAGCAATCGCCGCCAAAGCGCTCAAAACCCCCAAAGTCAGATTCAAAATAATATTCGGGCGCACCGGACTTTCGCTCGTCACCGGAAAATCCACCGTCACCACCCACACCTTATCACCGCCGCCATGGTATTCGCCGGAATCGCTATTCAGGCTATACACAATCCATTCCAGCAGGCGTTGGGCGTATTTGGGGTCGGCATCATAGACATTAATCGTCAAAACACCGGTTTCGCGCTCGAGTTGGGTGCTGATTTTGTCACGCCACTGCTTGCGTTTTTTGAGTGGATCCTGGCTGAATTTGTTGTTTTTCAGATCCTGTGCGCTGGAAGCCAAAACCTTTTCCTGAAAACTGGAAGTCGTAATAATCTGACCAAAGGTGTTGCCGAGCCGTTCGCTGGCCTTTTCAGCCGTGAATGGGTCATAGGTTTCCTCCTGCACCGGCACAACGAGAATGCGCGCGCTGGACTGGTATTCAAAAGGATGAATGAAGGTCAGGCCAAGGCTGCCGCCAATGAAGAGAATCATAAGCAGGATCACCATTTTCCAGTGGTCAGCAATGATATCGGTTATGCGGCGGAATTGTGTCATAGTTGCGTGGAGGACGGTTAAATGGGTCTGTCGCCGAATACCATTTCTACTGCAATCATTGAATTTTGGCCAGAACCGCTTCAAAATTTTTCGGCTTATATTCCATATAAACCTCAAAATTTATTCAGCAATTCTGTCACAAAATTCCATGATTTCGTCACGAAAGCGTATTCGGCGACAAACCCTAAATAAATAACCATCAACTTAACCATATTGGGCTTTGTATGTCAAACTTGTACGCTTGCCGACCTGAGGATATGTCTTTTTCGTAGTCCCGGCGGAGTCCGGAGCAAGAAAAAGATATATCCTCAGGTCTACAGAGTAAAAAGTGTTTTGTGCTTGCAAAATCTGGCAAAATATGTTTTGATAGCGAGTTAGGTTTTTATTCACGCCTTACAGAATTTTACTCTCAAGGTATGCGTATCGGAATCGATTGTCGAATTATGTACTCTCCGGAAAGTGGCGGCGCCGGCGTCCCCCACTATATTTTTCATGTGGCAAAAAATTTGCTGGCGATTGACCGGCAGAACGAATATTTTTTGTTTTTTGATGAGAAGAGTGCGGTGTGGGACGAATTTAAGGCGCCCAACGTTCACTGCGTGTTGATTTCCGGTGCGCGCTTTAGGCGGTTTTTGCCGCTGGTCTATTCGCAGCTTGTCTATGCCTGGGTCTTGCGCCGCTTCAAGCTCGATATTTTTCACGCGACCAATACGGGGATTCCCTATTTTTATCGCGGCCGTAGTATCACCACGGTGCATGATCTCGGTGTTTACCTGAGGCCGGAATTTTTTTCCTGGGGTCAGCGTCTGGGCACGCGGTTGATTTTTCCACATTCTTTCCGCCGGGCTGCGAAAATTATTTTGGTTTCGTGGTTGCTCGCCGATGATATGAATCATCTTTTTCCTGAGTACCGACACAAACTCACTGCCATCCAAGAAGGTGTGTCGCCCGTTCGCGAAACTCCGACGGTTGCTGAAACCGATGCTGTTATGGAAAAATTTCAGCTGCGCCGGGAAAAATTTTTTCTCTTCATTGGAACACTGGAGCCGCGAAAAAATTTACTGCGCCTGATCGCCGCCTTCGAGAAAGCTATGGATGATACCCCATCGGCCTGGCGTGAACTGAAACTCGTGCTGGCCGGTCGACCCGGTTATCGTTCCGCGGAAATTGTAGCAGCCGCCCGTCACAGTCGTTATGCGCGTTTTATTATTTTGCCCGGCTATATTTCAGCGCAGGAAAAAAATATTTTGTTGCGTGAAGCGGCGGCATTTGTTTTTCCGTCTTTGTGGGAAGGTTTTGGGCTTGGCAATCTCGAAGCGATGGCGGTGGGTACGCCGGTAATTGCATCGGACATTCCGGTAGTGAGGGAAATTACGGGCGGTGCGGCAACCCTCGTGCACCCGGAAGATATTTTTTCCTGGTCAAAACGTATGCGCAGTATGGTGACGAATAAGGAAATGCGTGAACGCCTGCACCAGGCTGGTTACCGACGCGTCTCGCTTTTTTCCTGGAAACTCTGCGCCCAGCAGACGCTGGCGGAGTATGAAAAATTGCAGAAAATAAAAGTTTGAAAGTAGTACCTTTTCGGAAAGATTTACGTGGGGTTTGTTTATATGTTTCTGAGGAAGCTCACTTGACTTGCTAGGCTCGGCTAGACCGACGGACGTCGGGATGCTGACATGCGAATTGCGCAGATGAGGCTGCGTGCTTGCGCAGCGTCAATAAAAAAAAGTGTGTGGGACAAATTTTGTCGAACGCGTGTGGCATACGCAAGACGAGACAAAATTTCGTACCCCACACTTTTATAACACTTCCGCCTTTTCAATTCGCAATTTCCCGCCGGCTTCCAGCAGCACCGTATCGCGCCTGCCGATTTTTTGTGTCAGTAACAATTTCGCCAACGCATCTTCCACCGAATTTTGAATCACGCGCCGCATCGGCCGTGCGCCAAACTTGGGATCATACCCAATCTTCGCTAGCTCCCGAACGGCTTCATCAGCAGCCCGAAACTGCATACCTTTCTTTTCCAGTGATTTGCTAATGCGCTTGAGCATCAACTTCGCAATTTCGAAAATATCATCCGGCGACAACGGCTTAAACACCACAATCGCATCAAAACGGTTCAAAAATTCCGGACGATAGTATTTCTGCAGCTCCTCTTCCATGAGCTGTTCTTTTATCCGCTCTACGGTTGCCCCTTTTCGCATACCTTCCTGAATCATCTGTGAGCCGGCATTTGATGTAGCCACAATAATCGTCTGCGTAAAATCAATCGTGCGACCCAATGCGTCCGTCAAACGGCCATCGTCCATAACCTGCAAAAATATATTCAAAATATCTGGGTGTGCTTTTTCCAGTTCATCAAGCAGCAACAACGTAAACGGTGTCTGCCTGATCGCCTCGGTCAGATAACCACCTGATTCTCCACCAGACCCGGCCGGAGCGCCGATCAACCGGTAAATGCTGGCCTTATCCTGGTATTCGGACATATCAATACGCACCATACTGCGCTCATCGCCAAAATAACTTTCGGCCACGGTTTTGGCTAATTCGGTTTTACCAACACCGGTTGGACCCAGAAACAGAAAGTTGGCGATTGGTTTGGTTTCATCGCGCAGTTCACCGCGGGCCCGGCGCAAAGCTGACGCCACGGCCTGCACCGCTTCGACCTGATCAATCATGCGCTCATGAATCTGATCCTCAAGGTTGAGCAACTTATGACTTTCTTCTTCCGTGATTTTGGTGACCGGAATATTGGTGCGCTGGGCGATAATCTGAGCAATATCTTCACCGCTCACAATCGTATTTTCACCGCGCGTTTCACTGGCATAAATACAGGCCTGCTCCAGCACATCAATGGCTTTTTCCGGCAGGTAACGATCATGAATATATTTGGCCGTCAAATGAATGGCTTTTTCGAGAGCATCATAGGAAAAATACGCCTTGTGTCGGTATTCGAAAATGCCGGTTCGTGATTGCAACACGCGCATGGATTCGTCAAAATCAGTTTCTTCGAGCACAACGCGTTTGAAACGCCGCACCAGGCTGGTATTGTTTTGCAAATAGCGCTGGTAATTTTCCGTCGTAGCCGTGGCGATCACTTTGATAAAACCCTGGGAAATATATTTGAGCAGCATGTTCGCCGTTTCACGGGCCGCTCCCCCAACCGCCGTGAACATGGAATCAATATCTTCTATCACCAAAATAATATTCCCGGCTGCGTTAATTTCATTCATAGCCTGAAGCAGTCTCCCTTCGGCCGCACCCACCCCACCGGCGCTGGCCACCATCGAGCCCACATCCATGGCGACCAGGCGCTTATCCTGCAGGCTTGACGGCACAAACTCAGCCGCCATTTTTTCCGACAACCCCTGAATCAACGCCGACTTCCCGCTTCCGGATGGCCCGACAATCAGCGCGCTCCCACCTTCCTCCTGCAATGCGCGCAGCAATTCTTCCATTTCTTTTTTGCGCCCGATCAAAGGATAAAAATTACTGCCGCGGGCCATGATCGTCCAGTCCTGACTCATGCTGTCCAGTGCCGGGGTGAGTTTTGCCGTCAGGGCACGGTTCATGGTTTTTTTCGGTTTGAGCGATGCTTCGGCCTGCCACTTTTGCAACCGCTCCACCATTTTCCGCTGCGTCTGAATCCATTCAGCAACGTGCTTGAGTTTGGCGATATCAACTTCCAGATCGAAAAATATTTCGTAGAGCATTCGATCCGATTTCACGGCGCCAATAAGCACATCAAGCAGGGTAATCTGATCGCGCTGCGCTTCGAACGCTTCCTGGTACGCCGTAATCATTGCTTGCTGCCACGCATGACTGATGTGCGGGTTTCCCTGGCCACTTATCATTCGGGCGAGAACGCGCTGTAAACGATCAATAAAGGGTTTTGCCGGCAGACCCAGCCGGCCGAAAATGAGACGCACTTCTTTGGTTGGCAGCAACACCACCAGCAGATGCGCCGGTTCCAGAGCAACATGGTGGTATTGTTTGGCTATATCGTAGGAAGCATCAATGATGCGTTCCGCTTCCTGGTTGAGATACTGTGAAACATCGGCCTGTGTTTTTTCTGGTGCGCTCATGGCTTCTTCCCACGTGCGAATGCCGCCCAGCTGCAGGACGTCTTCGGGTCGGTGACTCCGCCATGGCAGCGGGTGGCGGATAATCCTCGTGAGGTTGAGCAGGTACCAGACATAAATATCGGCCAGAAGTGACGTGTAAAAAATCGCGAGTTCAAAACTTCGGTTGGTCAGGAGTTCGGTCAGATCAAAACTGGTTTTGCTGATGCGCCAAAATTCACTCACCGCCATAATAACGCCGAGCGCGGCAAAACTGATGAGAATACCGATACGGATCCGTTTTATTCCGCGTACGATTTTTTCTTCGAAAAGTGTCGTGTCGCTCAAGAGACGGCCCCAGTACAAAACTCTGCCGCCGTAAACGCCGAGTAAACTTTTTTTCCCGCCGCAGCGCGTGCAGATTGTGGTTTTTCCGCTTCCGTACAGCAAAAAACCATACCCATTGCATGTTTTACATTCATGAAATACGGGATTGTGATTTTGTTTGGGATCAAGAATGTTGGTACCCGACATGGATTATAAAAACCAGTAAAAAGGCGCGTTACTGATGACGCCGAATTGGTAGAGCATCGCCCACAGTGCAAAAACCGGAAACAACAAAATAACGCCGGTAATGGCGATAACGATGCTGCTCCAGACCAGCCAACCCGTGCTGAGAATGATGAGGTGGACGAGGCGCACAAAAAAGCTGATGATTCTGCCCTGCCAGTCCCTTTGACCAAACATGGGCTTGAGCAGACTTTTTGCCAGCAAAGAGAGGGCAAAACGGTGCGCATAGTCCTGAATCCATGATTTGGCGTTCATGACGATGCGTTTGCCGCCGGATGTGACCAACCACACCGGGAAATACAAAATATCCCAGACAAAACCCCGGAAAATATGCTTGGCCGCAACTTTGATGCTTTCAGTTGTTGTATTGATTTTTTCTGCCATGTTTTGTGTTTATATTATACCACGAAAGCGTGTGTTACGAAATTTATATAGCACCTTTCAACCGCGTCATGAGATCAAGGTAAAATTTTATGTTATGTGCCGTCAGGAGGCGTTGTCCGAGCGCTTCGCCGACGCGAAACAGATGATGCAGGTAAGCACGCGTGTACCCGCCACCGCAAGCCAGACAGCCGCATGCGGAATCCAAAACCGTAAAGGCTGTTTTATTTTTTTCGTTGGTGATGTGTACGGTTTCATAAAATGCTGCGCCGCTCAGTGGCGCGCTTTTCGGCGCAGCAGCGCTATCTGAGGCCGCGTTTTTTTCGCGCCACACATAGGCCAGCCCATGACGGGCATTACGTGATGGGATAACACAATCAAACATATCAACACCTAAACGAACAGCCTGAACAATATTTTCCGGCTTACCGACGCCCATGAGGTAGCGCGGTTTATCTGCCGGCAACTCCTCGAGCGTACTGGCCAAAGTTTCGTACATACTTTCCGTCGGCTCACCAACGGCCAGTCCACCGATCGCATATCCATCAAACCCTATGGCTTGCAGCTCGCGAGCGCTCTGTGCACGCAAGTCCGCGTAAACTGACCCCTGCACGATGCCAAAAAGCAGTTGCCCGCGGTTGGGCTGGTCGGCGATCTTTTGCTGAAACTGTTCCTGGCTGCGCTGCGCCCAGCGCGTGGTGCGCTCCACGGCTTCGTGCGCGTATTTTTTTTCACAGGGATACGGTGGACACTCGTCAAATGCCATCACAATATCCGAACCCAGCGTCTGCTGAATGGCAATGGATTTTTCCGGAGTCAGCATGTGCTTTGACCCGTCCCAGGGTGACTGAAACTCGACACCTTGTTCGCTCAGTGTGCGCATCTTACTGAGACTGAACACCTGATAACCGCCGGAATCCGTGAGTATGGGGCCGGACCAGTTCATGAAGCGGTGCAACCCGCCGGCCTTTTGCATGATTTCCAAACCCGGCCGCATATACAGATGATAGGTGTTGGACAGCAGAATACCCGCGCCAAGCCCCGCCATATCAGCCGATGACAGCGTCTTCACCGCACCTTTGGTGGCGATGGGCATAAAAAATGGCGTTTCTATGGCGCCATGGGCTGTTTTCAGACTGCCGCGCCGGGGCGAGGAGCCTGAACTCTGTGATCTATGAAGCGTAAATGTCATAGCATTATTTTACGGATTTTCCGCGTCGGTGCAAGTTTTGTTTGCGCAAGACCTGTGCCGCAAAATATAAACCAAAAATCAGACTCAGGGTATTCAGAAAAATATGCAGCCAAATACCGAACGTGTACCACGTCAGTATAAATGCCACGTTGGCGGCGAGGTGCCCATGCATCGGCGCGCGCAGCACCCCCCGCCGCAGCAACCAGAAATACAATGCTTCCATAATGACGAATTCCGCCGTCGCCAAACCCCCAAGCATTCCATGTCCCGTGACCACACCAATGCCGAAAAGCAGAATCGCGCTGGTCGTAAGATCAATCAAAATATCCACCCACTTCCCCGCCGGTCGCGTCAGTTTATAGTGCCGCGCCATGGTGCCATCCATCCCATCAAACACAAAAAACAACACAATAGCCAGAGATGTCGGCCATGTCGCCTCGGTAAAGTACAGCCACAGTGGTGCACTGACTCCGCACACGAACCCCAGTACCGACAGATGATTCGGCCGCAGCCCCACACGGTACAAAATTTTCACGGGGGGCAATAACAACGCCTCTTTCACCACATCAAAATTCGTGCGGAACCAGAACACAAATCTATCGAAAAAATAGGGACTGTCTTTGGTCGCGTAAAATCCCTGCCGCTCATCCGACATCTCAGTTCACTAATGTAAAACTTTCCACCACCTGTTTATATTCATCGATGTTTTTTTTCACACTTTCCGAAACATCACCTTCTGTCATATTCTTCACGTAATTTTCCGCTGTTTTGGCGACGTCTTCGGTGGCGTTTACCTGCGCCGTGGCTTCGGGAATATTCTGAATAAATTCAAATCCCGTGTAGACATCATCCTTCAAATTTATCTGCGTAATATTTTGCAGATGGTACGTTGCGTCGCCCTCGGGAAGCGTGCCGGCGCGGGTTATGTAATAGAGCTGCTCCACCTTGCTGGGATTGATATAGCAGGTTTTTACATCGCCTTCGGCTGTTTCGATTTTCAACGGATCGCGGCACAATCCCTTGAGATCCTTATCACCACGGTACGCCGTTGAGGCGTAGGCAGCATAATCAGCGCTGTAGCCATCCATGCGTACATTACTGTTGCCGGAAAATGTTATCTCTATCCTGGTGCCCTTGGCATCCGGGTTTGTTTCCAGATCTTCGGCCGTGAAGCCTTTTTCCGCTGCCCGGACTTCGCCCCATGTCTTTGGATAGGCAAAGGAAATTCCCAGGGCATCGCTGGTATAGCTGGTTTGCCCCAACTTTTTTTCCGTATTCTCAATGCTCTCCGCCGTTTTATCCACCTCACCTTCCAAATTGGTCACCTGTTCCTTTATGGTGTTGAGCTCCTTTTCGAGATCTTCCTTCACCTGCCCCGCGGCATCCTGAGCTGAGCTGGAAATATCCTCTTTGCTCGCCGTTGATTGCACAACGTAAATCGCTATCAATACGAGCAGTGCGCCAACAAAAATAGTGGAGGCGATGACCCAGACGACACTGCTGTTCGTTTTCTTCTTCCCTCCATTTTTCTTTGGTGATGCTCCATCAGTAGATTCCGCACCGGTTTTTTTCCTGGCCATGGTTGTTACTTATTAATATTTTTATTCGATGAATTCGTATTACTGTTACTATTGCTGTTTTTTGCACCACCGGATGGATCTGCCGATGTTTCCGCCACAACCGCCCCCTCTCCTTTGCCTATGGGGTCGGTCTGAATATCACTCGTCAGCAGAGCGGCGGTGTTACTGAGTTTGGTTTGCGCGAAGGCATCAGTGGCCGCGAGTTGTGTTTCGTTGTTGATGATCATGACCTTGCCCATATCATCCTGCGTCGGGTGGATGGTTACGTCGAAATACGCCTGAAATGACTCATCTGCCCCGGCATAGGCTTTTACCTTATCAAAATACCACGTTACGGTTCTGTTTTCAATACTGTAGGTCAGGTTGCCCTGCTGCGCCTTGAACTTTTCATCCCAGGTAACGTCATCCGGGAGTTTTGTGGTAACGGTAAGATCTTTCAGATCATTGTAGGTGTTTTCGAATTGCCAGTAGACACGGAAAGATGTTTCCTGGTTGGCTTCGGGTGGCAGCGGCCCGGCGCCGACTTTGGTGCGATTGTCGTCATAGTAGCGGGCAAACGCCGTCAGCTTGGTGGCGCTTTTCAAACGCGTCGTGATCGTATCAGACACGTCGGGAAGCCCTTCTTTCTTGATGTCGGTGCCTTCGAGTTCAAACCGGAAAGACATTTTGTTCTGCACTGCTATTTCGGTCGGCGGATCGGGAAACACGGATGCTTCTTTGGCCGTGGGAATGGTCCATTTGATAGTACTCTTATCCCCCGGTTTTATTTCGGTGAAATTTTTAATCTGCTCGTTTGTCCAGCGTATGATGTTGTTATCTATCTGCGGTGTTTTCCCCTCCTTAAAATCAAGACTTTTCAGATCGTACGCCTCGAAATCATCGGCGATCGTCATTTCCAAAACTGCATTGTGCAGGGTCACATCGCTGGTGTTGCTGTAGCTGAGTTCAAAAGCAATATCATCTCCCAGCGAAAAGGCAGAATCATCTGATGTCCCGTTCACTTTGAAAGAAACATCAACCTTGGGGTTAATCACTTTTATCTTGTTTTCTTTCTCCTGTTGGATGGTGAAGTTGCCTTCGGGATTTTGAATGCTCAGCGTTGTCGTGAACGTGAGCTCATCGCTGGCCTTGGCTTTGAGCTTACCCTTTACCGCGAGGGCGGTGTCCTCTTTAGCGGCGACATTCTTGAGTATCCAGGTATCATTCTTGGTTTCGCTGTCCGGTTTACTGGAAACAAACGTGAATTCGGCCGGATACTTGATCTCTACTTTTATCTGATCAATGGGTTTGTCGGAGGTGTTTTTTATTTTGATTTCAAGGGGGAGTTCCTGCTCAGGGATCGCCTGTTGCGGGATTTTCACTTCGGCTTCAATGATGGAAGAATCAATGTTGACGGTATGCGTTTGCGTTACTTCAAATGTGGAGGAAAAATTTGATGGTTGATAATGAAATGTCGCCCGGAAATCTTTTGCCGTGTGCACTTCACCGAGAATCTGACCGGCGATGGTGACTTTATACGCTGCTCCGGCCTGAATGTCCGGCACCTGCCAGATGGTCTGCTCGGCATTGGTGCCCTGGGGGCTGGTGCGCGCCAAGCGAAACCCGGTTGGATAGCGCATTTCCAGCTGCCCTTTGCTGATGGCAACGGTATCCCGATTATGCACAACAATATCAAAACTGACTTCATCGCCCGAAGCCACTGATTTCGGACCAATAATTTCGATATCGGTTGCTTTTTTATCGGCTGAAGCGCCCCGGAAAAAACTGTTGCCGCGAAAGGTGTATATTCCCAAAAAAACCGTCGCGATTACGGCTATTCCCAGAAAAATAAATACACCAACTTTAAGATAATGGTATTTTGACCTGGTCTCAAACTTCGTCATGTCAACCTGATCTTCATCGTCTTCGTCATGATATATTGCCGACAAAGCCGATTGGGTGTTTTTTTTCATCTCCTCTTCGTCCTGATCCTGGGCGCTTTCCACGAATTTTCGTTTCTTTTCGCTCTTTTCGCCGCTTTTGTTGTTCATAATGAAAGAAAATATTTTCTTTACTATAGCACATTTTCGTACTTTTTTCTATTTTTTTGCGCCGACGGTAATTGTGGTGTGTGTTGCCTGCGGCGCGCTCCGCCTGGGCGCATGATAGTCATAGAAAGCACGGATAACCGAAGCATAGGTTTGCCATTCGGTTTTCGTGGCGGCTTCCTGGCTGAGGGCTTGGAAGTCGAACTGAAGGGATTTTTTAAGGAGTTCGAAGCTGGTGGGATTGAGAGTGAGGGAAAAAGCCGGATGGTGATGCTCCTGACAGGCCGTGCCGCCATTGTGTACATCGAAAAATACGGTGCCGGTGATGGCGTGGCGACCGACCACGCATTCATCGAGCTGTGGTTTGATGCCGAGTATGTCGAACAGCTTCCACTGCCAGGCGTGAAAATACAACCAGAGTCGGCCGCGCGATTGCTGGATCTGATTGAGAAAATCAAACCCGTTTTCGAGTGCCTGAAACACAGCGTCATCGTGTTGGCCCTCTTTGGTGAACATATCAATGCTGTGCGTCATCTTTTTGGCAACGCTGATATGTTCGTAGCTCGAGCGCAGGAGCGGATATGCTTTGTGCGTGAGACTGCCGGCGAGGCGATCGAATGTTTTGCCGCGCGCGATGAAAAAACGGGAATACATAAATGGCTCGCAGTGTCCGGCGAGTTTGCTGGTGATTTTGCGGATACCGGTCGCTTGCACGCTGATTTTGCCGCTGTCTTTGGTGTACAGGGTGACAATGCGATCAGCTTCTTTGAACGCTGTGCGCTTGAGGATGAAGCCTTCGGTTTTCCAGGTGTAGGCCATGGTTAGTCTGATTATCGCAATTTTAGCCCGTGGTGCGCGGCGGGTGTTTTTGTATGGTTTCGTAGAGGTATTGCCAATCGCGGCAGGCAAAGACTTTGAGTGTTGATTCCGGCGATTTTGGCGATCGCGGCATCTCGGGCACGTGCTTATGATCATAAAGGTAAACGGTGCCCTTATATTGTGGCGACAATTCTTTCAGGAGGCCGGCGTTATCATCAACGATGCCAATTACCTGGGGATAGAGTTGTTCCAGGACTTTTGCTTTCCAGATATTGCGATCTTTAACGTGATGATCTTCGGGTCGAGTGATGATGGGCTCGTTGGGAAAGCCATGTTTTTTGAGCCAGTTGCTCGTGCTGTTGAACGTACTGGCTGTTCTGGCTGTAAGGTAGGCTACGATGGGTATGATGAGGCCGACTTTTTCAACCATGTGATTGGCGTTGGCTATGAGGGGAATTGATTCCTGAAATGCATCAGATTCTGCCAGTTCGGCGGCCAGTTCGTAAAAACCCGATTTGCTTTCCCAGTACGGGACGCTGTCGGTGTACCGATATTTTTCGTACATTTCAGTGTGGGTCAAATTTTCCGGATTACCGAACTTTTCCTGAAAGAGTTTCATCCAGAGTTTGGTGGTGCCGGCCAGGGTGTCATCAATATCGAGGGCAAGGCCGTGAATATTTTTTTCGGCGAGGGCGGTTTTGAGTTGTTTGGGTGTGTATATCATATGTTTGGCTCGTTGGGAGGGTTTTTGAGGGTTTATCTTATATGGTGCTGATGACTTTTTTGATGGCGGCGAGATAGTGTGGCTGTCGGATATCGTGTTTGGCGCCGGGGATGATAATGAGTTGACTGTCAGACAGCTGGCGGTGGGCGCGGGCGGCGGTTCGGGCGACTTCCTGACCCTCTTTGTCGCCGGCAAGTATGAATGTTTTGGCAGTGACACGCGGTGCAACGACGTCAAGTGATAAGGTTTGAAAATCGTCGATACGCTTGTGACCGAGCGCGGTTTTCCACCAGCTGCGTGTCGTCGGTAAATCTTCCTGGAAAAATGGTGACAGCGAGCACAGTATTTGGGTGTGCGGATTGGTGTATACCGATGCCAGGAGGGCGACCATGGCGCCAAAGGAAAAACCCAGGAAATACGTTTGGGCATCGGGTTCGACTTTGGTTTCGTAGATGTTCATGAATTCGGCGATGTGATCGCTCATGACACGGCGCGGCCAGTGAATGTCGATGATATAGGGTTTAATACTCTGTTGCTGAAAGGCGCGCGCAATGCGGCGGTAGGGTTGGGTGCGGCTGGATTCCCCAAAACCGGGAATGATGAAAGCCTGACGGGGTTTAGGGGTTGGGCGGGGTTTTTTGGTTTTTTGGGGCATAGATAATAATTGACGGATGACAACCGTTATTTTATACTGCGGCTCGCTTTTCGTAAACTAAAAAATCCGATCTTCCGGCATATTCGAGAAATTTTTATTTTTGGGTCTGTTTTCCGATTTCGTGCCGCCGAAACGTCGGTGCTCCCACCTTTTCCCGTTGTCGCATTTTTTTCCAATCCTCAAACATCGCCGCTTCAATGCCCTGAAAATCTTTTTTACTCAGCTCGGCTATATCAAGCCATTCCGGTTTTAATACATCTTCATCGCGGCTCTCTCCCTTTTTCAATAAATTCGATGATGCCGGCTCGCAGGCATAAAAAAAGGCAATGCCGTGCCAGGCCCTGCGCGTCGGATCAAAATAAAAAAAGTTTTCGCGGAAGCCGATAAACTTTTTGATCGTGACTTCAATACCGGTTTCTTCCTTGATTTCACGACGCAGTGATTGCTCGATGGTTTCACCGATATCCAGACCGCCGCCGGGTAGGCAAAACTTTTTCGTGTGAACGGTGGTCAGGACGAGTATGCTGTTGCCGCGCGTTATAAATCCGTACGCAGCCGGCCTAAAGCTGAGTTCATTTTCGGGAATAATTTTTTTCTCACCGTAGAGAGTGGTACACGCAATTCCCTTCATAGTGGTGTACTTATTTTTCGGCCGTTTATGCCTGCGCGTGCGGCCCCGGACTTTACGCTTGATATTATACACCCGCCGCTGCCTGAGGCCAAGGTTGCTACCGGCTACCTGGCCGGGTTTTTCCTTTTTTCCGCCATTTTTTTGCAGCCATTTGCATATATTTTTGCTTGGCCGCGGATGGAAATTTTTCGATAGCATAGCGCAGCATCGTGCGTGGCATTATGTGCGCGTGTTTTTGCAAAAATATTTCTTCAGCGCGTTGGTCGCGGTTGCCGACTTCACGCAGCATCCAACCCACGGCTTTGTGAATCAAGTCGTGTGTGTCGTGCAAAAGGATTTGCGCAATGGCGAGAGTATCAGCAAATTGACCATCGCGGATAAAGGCCTGCGTGGCAATAATGGCGATGCGTTTTTTCCAGAGATCCTGGGAGCGCGCCAGGCTATAGAGAATCTTTCTGTCTTTTTGCGCGGCGAGGAAACTGCCCAAAATATATCCAGCTGAACTGTCGACCAGATCCCAGTTGTTGACGTGGGCGGTATTTTTCAGATACATGTTTTTTATCATTTTTCGCACAGCTTCATCCCCTTTTTCAAACTGGTGCACAAGAATAAACAACGCCGTCAGACGGTGTTCGTGAATCGGGCTGTGCAGAAGTTTTCCGACCTGTGGTAGCGGTAGGGTGCGGTACTGTTTGGCGATTTTACGCTGGTCGGGAACTTTTACGCCGATGAATGTGTCATGGGCGCCGTACTGGCCTTCGTCCGTTTTAAAAAACCACATACTGGCTTTGGCCCGCGCCGGTGTGGCGAGTTTTTGCAAATCGCGTTTGAGATCGTTAAGTTGGGTCATGTTTTATTTGAGCGCGGCGCGGATAATTTTAGTGACGACGTTGAGTTCAGCGTCGGGCGAAGTTTTGCGTGAACCGGGACGATAAAGAAATTGACGCGGTTCATATTCGGTGATACCGCTGTCGCCAGTTTTGCGTGGGAGCAAATGGATGTGAAGATGCGGCACCGATTGGCCGGCCACTGATCCTTCATTCATAGCATAATTAAACCCTTCGGCCTGAAAAGCCTTTCGCAGCGCGGCCTTCATTTTTTTCATGATTACATGGATAGCTTGCCATTCGGCTGGGGTAAGTTCGTCCATGGTGGCAACATGACGCGTAGGCACAATCAACACGTGCCCCGGGACAATCGGAATATTCGTCGGAAAAACAAAAGCCTGCGCGTTCTTGAGAATCGTGCGGGCTTGAATACTCGTCTCGTTGCAAAATGCGCACCCCATAGTTAGTTGCACTGCTTATGCGCTTCTTCGAGCACGGTGATGCGCGGACCAAAATCCGATTCGATGCGATCCATACGGTGCGTCGTTGCGGCCCGCTCAGCTTCGCCCCTCAATATCAATTTTGTGATATTATCATTACTCTTTAAGAGCTTCGCGTTGCTTCTAAGAATTTCATCTTTCGCCGACCGATTTTCTTGCCTCATCTCCTGAATTTCTAATTTTACGATATTCAGATCAGCTTTTACTATGTTTACATCTTTCTTATTGGCTCGAATTTCTTTCTTTAATTCTTGACGTGTTTCCTTGAGTTCGTCTTTCGTAACAAAAATTTTCATCAGCGTCTCGCCGAAGTCCTTGAAACTTTCCTGCAGATATTTTTTGGTTACCAGATCTTGGCTTTCGTTCATAAAATATTTTGATGGGTTTAGGTATCGGTATTGTATCGCTGTTTTGCGTCATTGTCGAGGTTAAAGT
Source organism: Candidatus Kerfeldbacteria bacterium RIFCSPHIGHO2_12_FULL_48_17 (assembly GCA_001818775.1). Classification (GTDB taxonomy): domain Bacteria; phylum Patescibacteriota; class Patescibacteriia; order HO2-48-17; family HO2-48-17; genus 2-12-FULL-48-17. The sequence goes on along the minus strand of MHKD01000013.1, from coordinate 25,738 downwards.
TGTCCACAGCCCTCACAGAGGACGATGACGGCGCGACGGCTCTGCAAGGAGGGTAATAAAAAAGACCCACAAAGATTATGCGAATCTTCTTTGTGAGTCAGGGGCCATCACGGCCATTGTGCCACTTCATAGGTACCTCCTTTTTGTTTTTCTTTTTTTGCGGATTTTTCCTTCTTCAAAAATGCCTTAACCGTTTCCCGCAACCAAACATGCGCATGGAAACTGCCACAAACGCAGTGGGGTTATGGGTTGCTGTCTGTCGCAAAGCCTCCACATCCTGCATAAATCCCGCGGACTGCATCTGAAAATATTGCCTCATTTCCCGTGCAAAGTTTTGAGGCTGGATCTTGCTCCGAGCGTGATCAGCGGTAAACGAGATGAATGCGGGCGCACCCGGCTTAGTCAAACGTGCGGCTTCCCTGATCCATTCCTGCCACTTGCGGGACCAGTGCATGGCGTTAATGCAAAGAACTACGTCAGCACACTTGCTCGGTAACCTGGTATTTTGAGCCTCCAGGTTTACGATTACCACCCGGGCGGCGAGACCCAAGGCTTCAGCAATGGTGCATGCTCGCTCCAGCATAGCCGGACTCTGGTCAACGAGGGTCACCTGTTCGATAAATCCCTTCGAAAGCAGCCACAGTTCATAGCTTCCAGGCCCGCAACCGAGGGAGACGAGATTTGGATATTTTACTTCCACGTCCCTCACAAAGATCTCCTCCAGAAGTCTTTTCATACCCTCTAACTGCGGCCCAAGTTGCTCATAAGCGCCGTAAATTTCGGCCACCTGGTCTTGGTACCCTACCAGCTGGGGATCTGGTAGCTTGCTTCCGGAACCTGAAATCGCGTCATTCACCCTGCCGTGGGCCTCCTGCTTTGTCATGGATGCGCTTTCCGGAAAAAACTTCAACCAAAATTCTTTATACTCTTCCAGTGCCTGTGGGATTGAAAAAAGCATACGCTTTTCTCCTTCTTTTTTGACGGCCACTTTTTGGGGCGCGTTTTGTTAATGTAGTTGCCTATTTGCGGCGACGAAAATATACATAAAATTACAGGTACTGTCAATACCTGCTTTGTTTGCAGCATGCGGAAGCCGTGACTGATTAATTTTCGAAGACTTTTTCTTCCAGCGTCGTGATTCGCGCACCGTGTTCAGTTTCGATGCGATCCATGCGGTTTGTGGTAGCTGCTTCTTCTGCCTCTCTTGTTACCAGCTTTTTGACTATTGTATCACTGCTGTTCAGAATTTCATTTTTCATCTCATGCATATCTTTTAATACACTTTCCTTACTTGATTTGATTTCAGCACTCAGCTTTATCTCTAATACTGAGATATCCGTTTTTAATTCCTGCTTCATGTTTTTCATCTCCTGGCGGACTTTGTTCATTTCATCCCTGAGTTCTCCTTTTGTGACAAATATTTTCATCAGGGTCTCGCCGAAGTCCTTGAAACTTTCCTGCAGATATTTTTTGGTTACGAGGTCTTGATTTTCATTCATAAAAAAATTTTGATGGGTTTAGGTATCGGTATTGTAGCGCCGTTTTAGGTCATTGTCGAGACCAAAGTTGTCCACAGACGGCGCGACGGCTCATTTGTGCGACATGTTATAATTCCTAGTGAAAAGGACTTTCGGCCGTGGTTTATATACCACAACTTAGCGGGGAGTCTTTTTCATTTACATACTTCTCTGCTATTATAAACCGAGGTAAGTCCTTCGGGTAAAGCCTTGTGGAGGGCGTTCTCTCTCGGAACATCCCAGTGAAGCAAAGACATTCCCAAAAGGCACTTCAAGGCCCGCTTTTATAGCGGGTTTGATTATCAAGACAAACTAAAACAACCCCCTTATTGGAGTTGTTTTTTGTACTTGAAGTTATGTTTTATAAGACTCCGTGTTTCATTTCTTTTACCCTCTTCACCAAGTCCTGTTGATCTTTATTAGCCCTTTCTGCAGGAGTGGCATTGAGGAAAAAGTCAGTAAATCCCCCTTTGGAATTCTTTCTTTTCTTGAAAAAATTTAACATTTTCATATGAGTTTATCTAACTGCCTTCCACCGGCAAGATATTCCATGCCCTGGCACGGCAAAAGGAATGTCAAATCATTGAAGGTCATGTCATGCCCGATCATATTCTTCCAGCGTCGTGATTCGCGCACCGTGTTCGGTTTCGATGCGATCCATGCGGTGGGTGGTAACCGTTTGTTCCTGTTCTATCTTTATCATCTTTTGAACAGTCTTGTCATTACTGGTGAGTATTTCATCTTTCATATCACGCATTTCCTCTAAAATCTCTTCCTTGTTTGATTGTATTTCTGCTTTTAGCTCTATCTTTAACACATTTAATTCTTCCTTGGTTGCAAAAATTTTCATCAGGACCTGACCGAAATCTTTGAAACTTTCCTGAATAGTCTGATGAACGTATTCCTTTGTGGCTACGTTTTGAACAGCTTTATCGACATATTCCTTCGACGCCAAAGTTTGAATGGCTTGGTCAAAGTATTCCTTGGTAAGGACATGCTCTTTACTCATGACAGTAATTTTTGATGGGTTTAGGTATCGGTATTGTATCGCTGTTTTGAGTGATTGTCGAGGCCAAAGTTGTCCACAGCCGTCGCGACGGCTCTACGTTTGAGTAATGGCTTTTTCAAAATTTGAGGCCGAGTGATTGCAGATCTTTTTCCAGTTGCTCCGGACCCGTGAAGTGGATGACGTGCATACCTAATTTCCGGGCGGGTTCGAGCATTGCCGGTTTGTCGTCGATGAATAGGCACTGCGCGGCTGGCGTGGTGGTTTTTTGCAGGACGAGTTGATACATTTTGGGATCGGGTTTGCGCACGCCGGCGATGTGGGAAAAGACGCCGTCCTGGAAATGCTGCAAAAAGTGATAGGTTTTTTCCAGATAGTCGATGCGGTCGGGAGCGTTGTCGGAAAGAAACAGGAGTTCGTAGCCGGCGGTTTGCAGGCGGTCGATGAGGGCGATGGTGGCGGGAATGGGCACGTAGGCCTGCAGCCAGATGGCGGCGATTTCGGCGGTTGGTGCGGTGATGTTCCAGGCGGCTGTGGCCCGCTGCCAAAATTCGTCGGGGGTGATGGCGCCGATGCGGTACTGCGTGCCGAGATCGCCTTTGATGACTTCGGTGACCTGCGCTTCGGTGAGGGAATATGTGGCGGCTATGGATTTGATGGCCGTGGCTGCGCCGTCAGTGAAGTAGACACCACCGAGGTCGAAGATGAGGGTTTTGATTTGTAATAAATTATTTTGTGTCATTTAAAGTTTGTGTGAGCTGTCAGTTGGCCAGCCATGGCGCGTGACCTGCGACTGTGGCCAACCGATTTTGCCCAGCTCCTGCCAGGTGTCAATGTATGGCCTCTTGAAAATTACCGCCCAAATATTTTTTCGGATAATGAATTTTATTTCTTTGTCTTTCAACCCTTCGATATCACTTTTGAGAAACAGCATAAGGTATTCATATTTCTGCCAAGAGCGGAAAGAAAGAATATCTTTGATATTATTTTTTGCTATGTGAAATTTTTGATCAACATAGAGTTCGCCCGCGTCATCAACATAAAGACGGTGGGTTCTTTTTGAAAATGAATTTTGCGCCAATATGACTATAACGGGCCACATAAACAGTACGATGATAAATACATCGAGTGTGCTGGTCTGCTTACTGGCGAGGCCGAATACAAACGCAAACAGAACAAAGAAAGCTATTCCTATCCATACTGGCAAGGCAAGATTTATGAGGGAATTATGTCTGTCGGCGCTGATGAGTTTCATAGTTGTTTAAAATAAGCTGTTATTTGTGATGCGTTGCACAGAATAAAATAATTTTACACTACCTCTTTATTTTTCGAATGAAATATATCAGCAATATAATTGGCGAAAGCATTAACAGAAAAAATGAAGCTGCTACGCTGTACAAAGCTATTAAACCAAAGAAAGGAAGCAATGACCACATATGATAATAATCCCCAAGCGCGTTAGGACTGACGTCTAAAGCGCATGTCACTTCCACCTGACTTATGGGGATACCTAAAATTGTATAAGCCGTTGCGATGAATACTTCTTTGCCGTTTTTTACCTTTCCTTTTATGTTTATATCGGCAATGAAAATCCAGGTTGGCTCATCATAATAATAGTAGGCTGTGCCTTGTGAGCATTTTTGATACTCCTCAGGCACATTGGTAAACTCTGGTATTCTCCACCTCGGAAGCATAATACCAAAAATTATCAACGAACAGATTGATGCTATTATGAGGAGCGCTATTTTTATTGTTTTGATCATATGAGTTTGGAGACGAGGGTTTTGATCATTTATTCGCAAGGTTTATCTCTTTCATTTTAAATAGAATGTATTAACTAGGTTCGAAATCACTTTTGATAAATTCTTTTATGTCTTCTTTATTCGTAGGGTCATTAATATCTGGATTATATTTTATTAAAATCTCACTGATTTTTTCAAACCCATCTATGTCTTTAAGTAAAATCGAGTACACTGCCTTTAAAGTTATAGCTGTATCTGTCATAGAGCCTTCTGCTATGACAGCTTTTGTATGGTGAAAATCAGCATGGCCATCAAAATCAAAATCCTCTGTAAATGGGCTGACGGATTCCAGTATTGATGCGTAAGCGTTGTGAGAAGCTTGAGATTCCATCTGATAAATGTGTGACTCTAACTTTTTTGTATCGATCTCTGGATACGGGGAATGTTCATCGAAATATTCACTTGTTGTGTCACGACCTATGCCATGAGATACGATATCACCAGAGAACCACTTATCTAAATTTTTTCGCTCCCCTGAGTCAGAGTCCACAGTAAATAGCTTAACCAACATACAACCTTCTTTAATCATTCTCATAAGATTTTGTGAAGGTGAATTTTTTCCATGTTCGGCCAACAAAAATAAGGCATCCCAATTTTGAAATATACGTGATAAAAGAATATATACGGCACATACATGGGTATTCTCTGTGATACCTTTAACATGCTTTTTAATTCCCTTCACAAAAGGTAAAAGTTCAGTGCGTTGGTCGCGTAGTCTATTAAGCAGATATTGAATCTCAAACTTCTCACGTTCTTGCATCATTCGCGGGAGGTTCGGATTTCTTGCCAAGGCAATTTTTGCGCCATTATTTTTTATGGCTTGTTTATGATTCTCAATAAGCCATTCTACTTTTTTTCGAGTTTTTTCTTGCATATTTTAAAAATATTCTCAAAAATTTAACAGCTTATCTTATAAGATCAATTTTTATCCCCTTCCCATTCACCTTTACCTCTTCCCCATCCTTCGCACCTTCAATCCACTCCTTACTGATCGTCGCTTTCGCCAGCATTTCTTTATTCTCCTCAATCGCCGCACGCAAAACAGCATCATCCGTTGCATATTCCACAATAACTACATCCTGAATTGTCAAACCCGCTTTTTTGCGCATGGCATTCGCCGTTCGCGTCAACTCGCGCACCAAACCTTTTTTCTCGAGTTCGGGCGTCATTTGCAGATCAATATCAATCAGCCCATGTTCTGAAGATTGCAATTTATCTGTATCACTTCCTTTGATATATCTGACTTTTACTACTTCAATATTTAACTCCTCACCAATAATTTCGAGATATGCCTCGTCGATATCTGTAACGCTAGCTTTGCCTAAGGGCTGACGAATTTTTATCCCTGCCTTTTCTCTTATAGAAAGGCCTGCTTCGATGATTTTTCGCGCCTTATCCATATCTTTGAGAATCTTGGCATCCACCTTGCCCGTCTTCGGCCAGGCTTCCAGATGCACGGAATCTTTCGCACCACCCAATTCCGCATACAACGCATCCGCCACAAATGGCGTAAACGGCGCCAACAAACGAGCCACCATGTCCAAAGCATATTTCAATGTCGCCACGGCTTCACCGCGCACAGCGGCATCATCCGACTTAAACCGCACCCGACTGCGGCGAATATACCAGGTCGACAATTCGGTAATAAACTCACCCAACGCGCGCGTGGCCTCGGTGATGCGGAACGCTTCGAGATCTTCGGTTACCTGATTGCGCAGCGCATGCACCCGGGCTCCGAGCCAGGCGTCCATGAGATGCGAGCCAATTTTTCCTTGCACGTCGCCGGCCGCCGCACCCTCACCCGCAGCACTCCCGCCCGCAAACATTTTGTAAAACGTCAATACATTCCACAGAATCAACCAGCGCTGCTGCACAACTTTTTTCACATCCAACACATCAAACCGCTTGGGCTCACCGGGCTGCGACATCGCGAACAGATGAAAACGCAGAGCATCGATGCCGTAATCGCGAATCACGTCCCACGGATTGACGATATTGCCTTTGGACTTGGACATTTTTTTGCCTTTTTTGTCGAGAACGTGGGCGTAGCAGATAACGTTTTTGTACGGCGCCGGGCGATCCAAAAACGTTGACACAGCCAGCAAGGTATAAAACCAGCCGCGGGTTTGGTCGATCGCTTCGGCAATATAATCGGCCGGGAACTGCGCCTGCACGGGTTTCGCACCCGCGCCGCCTTTGGCCTGGCCGCCCTCCCCGCTCGCGCCACCACCATCAACCAACGCCTTGTTTTCAAACGGATAATGCCACTGCGCAAACGGCATCGCACCCGAATCAAACCAGACATCGATCACTTCAGGTACACGCCGCGACACACCACCGCACGCGACGCAGGCAAACTCAACTTCATCAATAAAGGGACGATGATAATCTTCCGGCATCCCCTGTTTTTTCAAGGCCACTTTCACCGCCGCCAAGCCCGCGTTCAAATCCGCGCCGCCATCCAAAAACTGAAACTCGCCGCACTCCGTCTCGGCACATTTCCACATGGGAAGGGGTGTACCCCAATAACGATCGCGTGACAATGCCCAATCTTTCACACCTTCCAACCACTCGCCAAAACGCCCTTCCTTCACATTCGCCGGAATCCAGTTCACCGTCTGGTTGCGCACTTTGAGCTCATCCTTCAACGCGCTCATGCCAATAAACCAGGAATCGCGCGCATAATAAATCAGCGGCGTGTCACAACGCCAGCAAAACGGATATTCGTGCTCATAGAGTTCTTCTTTGTAAAAATTCCCGTGCTTTTGCAGAACGGCGATGATTTTTTCGTCGGTGTCTTTGGATTTGACGTGCGTCGTTATGGGTTTGCCATGTACGTCGGTGATGTCGGCGACAAAGCGACCATCCTGCTCTACCGTGTGGAATTGCGGCAAACCGAGTTTAACGCCGAGATTGTAATCATCTTCACCATACATGACGGCGGTGTGCACAACACCCGTGCCATCAGCGTCGGTTACAAAATCCGCTTCAACGATTTCGTAGGCGCGCGCGCCGGTTTTCAGTTGATCCTGCAGGCCCGCGACCGTGAAGAGTGGCGTGTATTTGCGGCCGATGAGTTCAGAGCTGGTGTATTCTTCGATGGTTTCGTATTCGCCTTCGAGGATGTTGAGACGATTTTTGCTGAGGATGTAGTATTCGTCGTTTTGTTTGACTTTGGCGTAAAGCATTTTGGTGCCGACGGCCAGAGCAACGTTGCCTGGCAAAGTCCAGGGTGTGGTTGTCCAGGAAAGGATGAATGTTTTTTCATCTTTGTACGCGATTTCACCATCTTCTTGCAGCGCGAATTTGATGTAAACGGAATTGTCCTTGACGGTTTTGTACCCTTGTGCGAGTTCGTGAGAACTGAGCGCGGTGCCGCAGCGTGTACAAAATGGCACAACTTTGTGTCCCTGAAACAGCAAACGCGTTTCGTCTTTCTTTTTGCTTTTTTTACCGCCTTTGGCCGTCGCCGTGTCACCCGCAACAGCACCGCCAATTTTTTTCTTCCACGCTTCTCCCAGCACCCACCACACGCTCTCAATATAATCATTATCATAGGTGATGTATGGCTTCTCCATGTCCACCCAAAAACCCATGCGCTCGGTCAACTTCTCCCATTCTTCCTTGAATTCCCAGACGGATTTTTTACACAGCTCGTTAAAATGCCGAATGCTCTCGAAAGTTTTGCCCGCGCCCTTCAGCGTCTCAATCTGCTTCTTCCCCGAAATCCCCAGCGCCTTTTCGACCTGCAATTCCACCGGCAGACCATGCGTGTCCCAACCACCTTTACGCACGACCCGGTAACCCTGCATCGTTTTGAAACGCGGGATGACGTCTTTGTAGGCGCGACCGATGACATGATGGATACCGGGCTTGCCGTTGGCCGTCGGTGGACCTTCAAAAAATACAAAATCACCTTCGGGCGTCGCCTTGGCCAGGGTTTTTTTGAAAATGTTTTTGGCGCGCCATTTTTTCAGCACCCCTTCTTCGAGTTGGGGAAAGTTGAGTTGAGACATAGACGGCCTTTCTTATCGTAAATTATGTTCTTACTTTACAATTTTTCGACGTTTGCGGCAAGGGATCACGTAGCCGCCAATGAGCCATTTTTTCGCCAAATGACAAAAAAGCATAAACCGGAGCTTATGCTTTTTTGAAATGAACGTTATTTTAATATGGATCTTTCGGCCTCCATGTAGTACCTGAAAGATTCGAATGTCACTTTTGTGCTTTGTTTATAATTTTGGATTACTACCTTCCCCTTCATTTCCTTTTCTCTTGCAAATTTCTCTGCTTCCCCCATCGCGACATCATACAGAAAATCCCTCCCATCTACTATCATCATGAAATTTCCATACATCTCCTTCGATGGTGGACCCTCGTCTGATGTCACAAAAAAAATGAACCAGTAGCTTTTATCTTCTTTGGTGCTTTTCCCGGATATTTTTGCCAAGTCTAAAGCTTTCTGCTTAGCGGTGATCCCCCGAAGACTGCTCATTTCCTCCAAAAAAGCGGCCGCGTGCGCCTCTGTGATATCACCGATAATGCCGAGATTTCTCTTGGCAATATCGGCAAGGAGTTCACTTATTGCTTCCGAAGGGTCCTGATGTTTGTCTTCCGGCTGAGTACGTTCTTTCAGGCGATGTTCCGGGTCAATTTTATCCACTTCCCGAATGAAGGTTGGTTTTAATCCAAAACATCTGTCGCCGGCAACAATAACGACCCTCCAGAACTGTCCGTGCTTTATTATCGACCAAATACTTACCATAAAGCCCTTGTCTTCAGCGTCATAAACATGTTTTGGTCGCCAGCCTTCTTGCACCCAGGTATCCATTCCTGGTGGAAAAAGAACAGCGCCATACTCGCACTGCCGCAAAGTTGGAAGATTTGTAATCTTCTCATTTGCAAGAATGATGAATTCATTCAAGCTGGCCGTTGTAGCCGCCTGATCCACAGCATCGGCAAATGCTATCGTCCACGCCGTTGGAAAAAGGTTTAAGATAAGGCTTAAGGTTTGATTTCTCGCACCGTACCTTTCTGCCTCTTTTGTTTCTGGGAATTCCCAAGTGTATACTTCCATTTTCCTTGCCTGCCTTTCTTTGTTTTTTTATTGTATTCGCCGCTTAATTTTTGGAAGGTTTGGACACCATTTTTTTCCAAACATCGGCAGCGATTGTTTGTTTTTCCTGGGTTTCATATTTCAGAACCCTGAACCTGATCAGCGAACCGATCATTGACTGCATTATTTCACGACCCAGTTCAAATTCATAAAAAAGGGTCGCGTAACGCAATGCCGGTTTCTGTGCAGGAAAATTACCACTGATAACCATGGCAAATCCCCCCGGCTTTACTCCTGCCCACACCACGCGCAGACCTTTACCGGCGCCGTCGCGGAAACCGTTCAGACCCATCAGACCTGCCATATCGTAATCAATGATTTCCAGCACGACCCAGTCTGCGGTGAATAACTCCCCGTATCCTTCCGGTTTTTTGAATTCCCAGGCGCCGAAATTTATCTTTTTCTTTTTTTCTTCCGCCGTCACATCGGCCCGTTCCACCGCGACTTCTCCCTGTCGCAGCCAGACCTTCACCTGTGCGCCCACCAACGGTTGCCGAATCCGCTGCACTTCAATGAAACGGCTGCCAGTGGTCGTCACGAGAATAACCGTGCCCTCATCGAGAACAACCTCGCCTTCACACAATAAATCACCTTCCTTTGCTTTCCGAAAGCAAGCGAGATTGAGGTACATTGCCGATTTTTTCATTGTCTTTGCCCTCCTTGAAGTATCTAAATTTTTCATGTTCTTTCACCTTCAACAATGGCCAAGTTATACCCGGAAAACAAAAAAGAGTCAAACTGCAGCTCGATTCAAGCTCAAGACACGCGTTGACTTCGACGCTAAAAACCTGTATTCTTCCAATAACAGACTACCTTAATCACTTAATAGCACCTTTGGGCTCTGCGCAATTGTTGTTCGTTTCACTCTTTTATTGCGCAGGTTTTTTTTATCTATTTTTTGGACTTTTTTTACCTTTTCTCCCCACCACTGATACTCCGCCCCGTCAGCCCACCCTTAATCACCTGACTGCCTTTTTCCCGCAATCCCTGTTTATAAATACTCTGATACACCGCCAATGTCTGCTCGGCGCACGTCCGCCAGCTGTACTGCCGGGCCTGTTCCCGCCCACGCGCCGCATAATCCCGCCGCAGCGATTCCGACCGCAGCAACGCTTCCAAACCCAGCGCAATATCGTGCACACTCGTCGGCTCAACCAGATAGGCCGCCTTATCGAGCACTTCACGCATGATCGGCAGACGCGACGTCACAACCGGCGTCCCGGCCGCCATGGCTTCCAAATTCCCTAAACCAAAACCTTCATACAACGTCGGAAACGCAAACACCTGCGCCCCACGCAACAATGCCCACTTCTCATCTTCACTCACATAACCGACCGCCTTTATCCGGGCTCGCGATTTGGCCGCCCTAAGCGCCGCTTTAATTTCATCATCATTCCAACCCTGCCCACCAGCGAGCACCAACTCCACATCCATAAACTCTTTACTGTCGCGCTCCACCAACTCATCAAAGGCCCGCACCAAACGCGCCACATTTTTCCGCGGCTCCAATGTTCCCACAAATAATATAAAACGCTTGCCGATATCAAACTTGTCGCGCACATCCTGCATCTGTTGCGCGCTCACGGCCGGAACTTCCGGTGCGCCTTCATAAATCACACTCACCTTCTGCGGGGGTACGGCAAACAACGTCCGCACGGCCCGCGATGTTTCTTCCGAGACGGCGATAATATGCTTGGCGGTTTTTATGGTTTGCGGCACCACCACGCGCTTGGAAAAACCCTGCTTCTTGGGAAACCATTCCGGGTGTTCATAAATAGCCATGTCGTGCGCGGTGACGACGGTTGGGCCATTGTAGGCCAGTGGTCGCCAGGCAGTGGGCGCATGAAATAAATCGAGCTTGGCTTTTTTAATAATGGCGCTCAGCAACAGATGCGAATACCCAAACGGCATGAAGCGGCGATACTGCGCAAAGGGAAACTGCACAATACGATTATTTTCTTCAATGAAGTCGAGCACTTCGTGAACGTTACTGTCAAAAAACAGCACGTACTGATTGTCGTGATCAATGGCAAGCAGATTTTTGACGAGGTTGTAGGTGTAATGCGCAATGCCGGCGCCTT
>MHKD01000013.1:0-13955 GCA_001818775.1 Candidatus Kerfeldbacteria bacterium RIFCSPHIGHO2_12_FULL_48_17 | reverse complement strand
GTTTCATCAATCACGCGGCAGTGGCTGTAAAAACTGTGAAATTGTCGGGCGAGATCAAGTGCAAACAACGGCAGTTTGTGAGTGGCGAACGTTTGCGCGACGTGAGTCACGACTTCGGGAAATTTGAGCAATTCCAGCAGCAGTGCGGTTTCAGCCGGGTCGGTAAAACCGTCAGCCTTGATGTCGCTTGCGCCGATGCCCCGTTTGGCCATTTCCCGTTCAATACTGCGAATACGCGCGTAGGCATACTGAATATAAAATACCGGATTTTTTTCCGATTGCTCTTTGGCCAGATCAAGATCAAACGTCATATGCGTGTCGTTTGAATACATCAAAAAGAAAAACCGTGCGACATCGGTACCAACTTCATCGAGCACTTCTTCGATCTCCACAAAATTGCCCTTGCGTTTGGACATACGCACTTCCTGTCCACCGCGCACCAGTTTCACCAGCTGCATAAGAGGAATTTTCAATTTGCCGGCCCGACCAATGGCCTGGGCAATGGCCTGCTGACGCTTGACATAGCCATGGTGATCCGCACCCAGAATCAGAATTTTTTCGTCGTAGCCCTGATCGAGAAGACGCTTCATGAGATAGCGTACGTCCGACATGAAATAGGTTTGATTGCCATCTTTTTTGAGAATAACGCGGTCTTTGTCGTCGCCATACTTTGTTGTGTTGAACCAGGTGGCGCCATCTTTTTCATAAGCCAGGCCTTGTTTGACGAGTTCGGCAGCAAACTTCACCGGCGTGGTGTCGGCATACAGCGAACTTTCACGAAACCATTCGTCGTAGTGAATGCGCATTTTGGTTTCGATGACGCGTGTGATTTCTTTGACCATGCCGTCGAGTACGGGTTTTTGAATTTCTGCGGCGAGGGTGGCGATGGCATCGGGTTCTTCGAGTTTTTTTCGGGTGATTTTCAGATCGAGCTTGGCCGCCAAATCTTCAATATACGCTCCCTGATACAGGCCTTCGGGAAAATCAACGGTGATGCCGTGCAGTTGCAGATATTTCCGCGTAACGGATTCGGCGAGCGTGGCGATTTGATTGCCGACGTCGTTGAGGTAATATTCGCGCGTAACCGTGTGACCGGTAAAAGCCAGCGCATTGGCGAGGGTGTCACCACAAAAGCCACCGCGGCCATTGGCTAAAGTAAGAGGCCCGGTGGGATTGGCGGAAATAAATTCGATGAGGATTTTTTTGTTGGCGCCGAGGTGGGAAGTGCCAAACTTTTTTCCCTCACTTATTATTCTTTTCAGTCTTAGAAGTAAATAAGGTTCCTGAAAAACAAAATTGATAAAGCCAGGTGCCACAGCGCTAGCTTTAACTTCTTCAAACCAGCGCTGCCAATCGCCTTTTGCGGCATTTTTCGGGTCTTGAAAAAAATCTACAAATTCCTGAGCAATTACGATTGGTGATTTTTTGAGAATTTTTGCGATGCGCATGGCAAAATTGGTGGAAATGTGGCCATGTTCTTTTTCTGTGGGATAACTGACTTCAATTTCCGGTACAGCAAACTTGGGCCAGACACCCTTATCTATCATGGCCTTAACGACTCCATTCACTATGTTTTGTACCGTATCTTTCATATTTTGTAGTATACTGTAAGTGCGCCTCAGTGACAACACGCGCGAAATATTCTATACTCATACATCTATGCCACAACTCGTTTTCAACAAACAAGGGCTCTTCAACTACACGGTGACGGAATCATTCGAAGCCGGTATCAAACTTCTGGGCAGTGAAGTCAAGTCCATCAAACTGGGTCACATCAACCTTAAGGGCAGCTATGTGTCCCTGAAAGATGGCGCTGCCTGGCTGATGCAGGCCCATGTTTCGGCGTATGAACCGTCCAAAGGGAAGCCAGGCTCTTTGTTTGCTGCCAAACGGCCACGAAAGTTGCTGTTGAGCCAAAAAGAGCTTGATTGGCTGCAGGGAAAGCTGAGCGGGGCTAACTTGACAATTATCCCCGTAAAACTGTATACTAAGGGGGCTTTTATTAAAGTTGAGATCGCGCTGGCACGCAGTAAAAAGCAGCATGATAAGCGCGAAATCATCAAAAAACGTGAAATAGATCGCTCCATTCGCCGCTCGTTGAAAGGCCGCAACTTCTCGGATTCCTAGGCATTCCCCATAAGATGGCATGGCTTTTTTGTGCCTTTTGCCTTTTTATGGGGGATGTTTATAATCGCCAGTAGAGTGCGTACATATCCGCAAACCGAGGCTGTTTTGACCCTCGTTAATCCCTCAAAACACTTTTTACGTGCAAATAACGTAATCACGCGTGTGAAGAATGTCTTGGCTTCGGCCTTTGGCAGCCTTCAACTCGCGCCAGTTGCTGTAGCCTAAATACTCCAGCCGCCTTACTTTTCGACTCCTGATAGAGGAGATAAGGTGTCATTTATCAGGATGGATACCAGGTAGGTCCCTGGCCAGGTATCGAGACTATGTGGGAATATGCCTAAGGCGCCTTGTCTGATCGCAGGCCTTGGGTAGAAAATTTTGATCGGACTACGTTTGAACACGGCTTTGTTACAAACTGTACTACACAGGGGTGTGAATCCCCTCATCTCCACATTGTTTCCATTTTTTTGATACATTTCTTCGTCAGAATATTCCGTCTGACCTCAGCGTATGTTTCTATACGCTTCGGCCAGTACTCATATTCTTCCTCGAACTGCATACAAAAGAAATGAAAACACGGAATTTTACGATTTTTTGCGGCCTCGAATCGCAGAAAAATTCTAAAAATTTCTGTACGCCTCGGCCAGTACTCATATTCTTCCTCGAACTGCATGCAAAAAAACTGAAAACCCTATATTTCGTTTTTTCGTGCCTCGAACTCGTCACAAATTCGAAATCCTCGGTAATTTCTCTTCTCCAGACTTTCATTATTCAATACAAACATATTTCTTCGAAAAAATTTCCCGTCAATGGTGGCATTCGTGCCCCGCAGGTCTTCCTCATTGATGACCAGGGACAGCGCGTTGGCGTCGTTCCGCTGCATGAAGCCATGCGCTTGGCCCAGGAAAAACATCTTGATTTAGTGGCCGTATCTCCCCGTTCTGAACCGCCGGTATGTAAAATTATCGACTTCGGCAGGTTTATGTACAAGCAGGACAAGGAAGACCGTAAAACCCGCGCCCGCGGTAAAAAAACTGAACTCAAAGGTATCCGCCTGACACTGAAAATGGGAGCGCACGATGAAGATGTTCGCCGCAAGCAGGCACAGAAATTTCTGGATAATGGCGATAAAGTTAAAATTGAAATGATTTTGCGGGGCCGGGAAAAAGCCCGGGTTGATATGGCCGTCGAACGCATTGAAGCGTTTAGGGATTCATTGGAAGGCAATGTCGCCGCCGAAGATAAAATCGGTCGCCAGGGAGGACGTCTTTCCGTCACTATTTATAAAAAATAATCACTGTTATGCCACGACTTAAAACCATCAAAGCCATTTCCAAGCGCCTGAAACCCACCGGGGGCAAAAACAACAAGAAAAAGTTTATGTTTGTTCCGGCCGGTCAGGATCACTTTCGTTCGCGCCACAGCGGGGCCTCGAAAATGAAGAAACGCGGATACACGGTTGCCGATAAGACACTCAAGCGCACCATTCGCCGGGCCGTACCACACGTTTAATTGATATTTATTTATTTTGAGTTATGCCACGAGTCAAACGAGGAAAAACACATGTCAAACGCCGCCGTCGCCTGTTGAAAGGCACCAAGGGGTATCACTGGGGTCGCAAAAATACCATTAAAGCCGCCAAAACCGCCACGTTGAAAGCCGGTGTCCATTCGTATGCCGGCCGCCGCAATAAGAAACGTGTTGCGCGCAGCGGTTGGTTGGCCACGCTCAATGCCGCCGTTCGTGAAGAAGGCATGAGCTACAGCAAATTCATCGGCGCTGCCAAGAAAAAGAATATTGCACTCGATCGTAAAGTGTTAGCTGACATCGCCATCAACGAACCTGCCGCCTGGAAGAAAATTGTAGAAATGGTGAAGGCGTAAATTTTTCCCTTATGATAAGTAAAAGCCGGATCATGTGTCCGGCTTTTTTTGATTCCATCAAAATATTTCTTGACGTTTGCACTATGGTTTATCGAGTTCCTTATTCACGCCCTCGATGCCTTTTTTATACATTTCTCCATACTTTGTCAGCACCTCGTCGGCCTTTGGTCCTTTGAGTGTCACCATCTCCCCCTTTTTGAAATCTACGGTTTTTATTTCCACGCCACCGCCTTTGTGGTTGATGTCATATACGGTAAAGTTTGTCTGCCCCCCACTCTGTGACGGTGACTTGGCATTTTCATAGACCGACCGTATGCTGTTAAAAGTATAGGGATCATTCCATTTCTCTTTGCTGGCAAGATCGCCCCTACTGTTGTTTATAACAATCCTATCAATGGTTCCATCACCGTCTTTGTCAAAAAGTCGCACCGAACCCTTGTCTCTTTCGTGAATAATCCAGCTGACTTTGTTTTGATCTTTGCCATCATAACCAACCATAGTCACCGTGTTTTTATCCGGTGAGGTGTATTTTGTCATGGTGTTGCCGGCGAGTTTCCCCTGCTGACCCTTCTCTTTAATTGCCTCACCCAGGTGCTGCAATGGATTTTGCTCGGTTTTGGGAACTTCCACCACTTCGTTCTGAGTTGCCGCCGGTGCAGCATCCGTTGCCGTTTCTCCGGCGCCGGCCTGAGCATAGCGCTCCGGTTTTCCAACAGGAAGACCATTGGCATCTGTTTCAATCTTTCCCACCGTCGGTTTGCCAATGCCCAGCTGCCGATTCAGTTCACCCATATTCACCGCAGTCGGCGAACCACCACCCACCGCATCAACCCCGTCCTGGTACATGCCATCAAACCGTTTCACGAGATTTTCGGCCGCTGGACCGGTAAGTTCTTCGAATTTCCCAGTTGAGAAATCAACGGAACGTACGGTGATACCACCGCCACTGCGATCAATATCGTAGACTTTGAGATTCTCCGGCGCGAGATCAGCCACTGTTTCCGCTTCGCCCACCAGTGAAGACAGCGGCGTAAATCCGTTGACGTCATTCCACGCTTCCCGCTGGCGTACCTCACCACTGTTATTCACAATAATCCGATCAATCTTGCCGTCACCGCCGCGATCATACAGCCGCAAAGCACCACGGTTTCTGTCCTGCGACACCCAAACAACTTTGCTGCGGTTTTCGTCGCTGTAGCCAACCTGCGTCACCAGAGACTTATCCGGTGAAACATAGCGACTGGTCGGGGTGCGCTCAATGTGACCGGGACTGCCTTTTTCAGCCATAATTTTTCCCAGTGCAGATACGGTAGTGTGGGCTTCTGTGCGCGGAAGTTCCGGTTGCGTTCCTGTTCCCGCGGGTTTTTCCGGCTGCAGATTCTGAGACTGGGTTGTTGCGCTTTCACCGGACAATGAACCGGCTTTCGGAGCTGTCTTCGTGCCATCCGGACTGGTAAATTCCCGGCGATACACTCCGGTTTTATTATCTTTCATGCCGCCATCAGGCACACCTTGTTGCTGCCGTTCATATAATCCGGTCTGCGGATTAAGTGTACCGTCGTTTTCTTGCCATTCAGGATTTTGCATTTTCATGAAGAGGTAGGTTTTGCCATTTTCCGTGAACGGCACCCCAACCCGCTGCAAACCATTGACATTTCCCGTGCCAAAGTTTCGGGCCGCGTCTGCCTGCGCCTGCAGTTCCGCCATGCTTGGATTTTTTCCGACAGCATCAGCTTCACCTACCGTATACACCCACCGACCATCTTCGCTGACCCGAACCTGACCTTCTTTAGTATTTTCCGCCCACGCGACCAATTCTTTCTGCTGCCAGTTTTCCGGATTCCACTTGGGTGCATTTTCAAAACGTCCTGTGCTTGCCGCACCCACATCATTGGTTGTTTTTCCGCGGTTGATTTCAGCGTACTGTGTTGGTTGTTTTTCCGCTGCTTCGGGTTTGGCCGGCGCTATGCCATCCATGGATTTTCCCGCTTTTGCTTGTCCACTCCCGCTTTCAATACCGGCACCTTTTTGCAGCGGTTGCTTTGGTTGTGGGGCTTCGGGCTGTGTCACCGACATTCTGTCCTGCGGCCCACCCTTTTCCGGTTTCACGATTACCCCAGCCGGTTTAGCCGCCGGGCCCGGAAGTTCAGTCGTCGTACCACTGTCATCCTGCACCAAAATTTTATCATCGCGGAATTCAATGTTTTGCGCCTGTTTACCGGTTTGCTCTTCAAAAAGCTGAACGGATTTTTGAATATGTTTCTGGGCGTCGCGGACGATATCGCTGTTTTTGAAATCAGTCACTTCAATATCTTCTTTTTTTATGCCGAACTGTTTCGCAAACCCATCCTTCATCTTTTCAAACACACTCCCTTTGACATCATCGGCCCAGGCGACGGCACCTGTTTTCGACAAATTTTCCGCTGTTATGCGGGTTGTCGCTCGTTCCAGCAGCGGCTTCATCACTTCTTTTTCGAAAACACCGTAGTCGGTGATGCTCAGTTTATCGCCCTTGAGGGTGACACCGGCGTTCTTGAGGCCTTCGCGAATGGCCGACAAACCTTTTCCCTGCATGGCTGCATTCAGGTTGTTGCTCATGTTGAGCATTCGGGCGGCAAACAGTTCATCGATTTTACTCACGTCGGCCGTGCGTTCACTCAGTGCCTGAGCGCTCATGATATCGGAAACATCTTCGAGGTGCTTGAAGTCAGCGTTTTTGCCCAGCTCAATAGTGATGGCCAGATTGCCCTTGAGCGGATTGACTTCTTTGCTGGTGACGATTTCATTGAGGATGGCGCGCTGTTGTTCGAATTGTGCCGGAGTGAATTCGGCGGTAGCGAGTTGCGGTGCGGCTGGAGTCGTTTCAAGTTTCGGAGCGGCTTTTTCGGCTGGAGTTGGCGGGACGGCTTCGGGTTTTTCCTGAACCCGCGGTGCGGGAGCTGGCGTTTCGATTTTTGGTTCCACGGTTGGCGCTTTGGCTGTTTCAAGTTTTGGTGATTGGGGTGGAGGTGTTTCGGCTGGGGCAGTTTTTACGACTGGTTCGAGGTTTGGTTCCGGTTCTGGAATCGGCTCTGGTTCGGACTCTGGTTCCGGTGTTTCTATGGATTCCGGTTGTTCGACCTCCTCGGTGGTGGTTGCCGGTACTTCTTCGAATTTCGCTACCGGTTCAGGAATTTCTGCAGGTGCTGCTGGTTCAACTTCTTCGATGGTGGTTGCCGGTACTTCCTCAACCTGCGGTTCGGCGAACTGTTCCGGTTCTTCTGTTTGCTCGATTTGTTCCGGTTCCTGCACGTGATCTTCCATCTGCTGTTGACTGCCACCAGGTTTTTCCACGGGTTGGTCATGTCGTAATTCCTGTGCAATGGCTCCGGCTGTAAAACCCAGGAGTGTGCCCACCACTACGCTGCCGCCAATAACGACCGCTGTTTTCCATCCTGAAGTTTTTTTATTGCCCGATAACTTGGCGAGGAGTTTTTCCTGCGCCGCACTCAAACCGGCTTCCTGATCTTCTATATTCTTGACATTGATAAGGGTTGTTTTGGCTTCGATACCAATATCAATCTGTTCCTTGAACCAGCGCGCCTGGTAGAGGTCAACGAAATTCTGCGTTTTGGCACGCACACCGGCCGGAAGTTTGAGCTCCTTGCTCATGCGCAGCAGGGCCACCGCTTCTTCGTACTGACCTTTGTACTTATTAAGCATGTCGCGCGTATGCAAAGGGGCGGTATTGGCAAGAATTTGCTGATACATGTCAATGTTTTTTACAATGCTTTCGGCGGTATCTTTTTTGAGCCGACTTAAACGCATTTCCTCCAGGGAAATTCCAATACCCAATCCGGCGAAACCCCCGAACGCAGCCTGCACGTACGGCAGATGTTCACGCGCGAAATCAGACTTGAAAAACGCCGTTAATCCGGCGCCGAGTGCGGCCACTCCAAATCCCATCTTGGCTGCCATTTCCTCTTGTTCCACGTCAACCGCTTCCTTCATGAACTTCGTGCCTATAACCGCTTCAAACGTATCACGAATAAATTTCGCCGTATCCATCCCCTTGTCGTGTAACTGCCTCACCTCGCCTTCATTTTCTTCCTTCACCCATCGTAAATTCTGGAGAGCGCCGAAAAGCTTCACTCTTGCTTCATCGATTTTTTCCGGTGGAACTTTCCCTTCGGTATAACTGTAAACAAACGATTTCATTTTTTCATCCACACCTGATTTCTTTCCCACTTCATACGACAAGATCGCTTTCAGATTGCCTTTAATCTTTTCTATATTCTGCCCACTGTTTTCAAAATATTCTTTTTTGGCGATCGACTGCTCAGCTTCAGCTTCCAGCTTTTGCTTCCCCTTCACCCGGCGACGGTACGCGATATTGGCAAGCTTGGCCGTTACCGAAGCGCCAATGGCAAAAGCCAGCATTCCACCACTCAGAAAAGCCATGCTAGTCGTCAGTCCGATACCAATTCCGACCGTGATGGCGACTGATTTGGCCGTCCGTTTGGCGACATTGGTGACCCGTTTGAGGCTGAGCTGGGCATTGGCTTCTGCTTCCATATCGGATTGTAGATTCTCCACCGTGATCATGGCAGCCTGTGCCATAGAAACGTCGTCAATTTCCGGAACGGCATCGCGCATGGCAAATTCCAACGCCTTTTTCATTTTTTCGCGTCCTTCCGGCGTATCAATGTTTTTTACGAGCCCAACCAACATCTTGTCGCTGATTCTTTCGATCCTTTCATTCACCTTATTTGAAACTTCGCTCAGCATCTCGGCCGGATCTTCGGTTGCGCGTCGCTCGAGAATCGACCTAAAATCTTGTTCAGTAAGTGGCCCCGTCTTTGTTTCGGCCTTTATCTCAGTTTTTGATCCACCTTTCGCCAGTTCGTCAAGTTTGGTCGTGGATGGGGTTGCTTCAGCGCCAGTTGATTCCCCATCGATTACTGCCGTTTCCATGTCACCACCAAACGTATCTTCCTGTTTGCTTTCTGCTATGAGGTAGTGATTGAAATAATCTTCAACGCTTTCCGGCTGAATAATTTCGGTGTCATGCTCGTCACCGCCATTGAGCTCATGCTGAGTGGCATACCCCATCATTTCATCAACAATGGCCCCCCGTTCAGCAACGCCCGCGGCCGGATCTGCAAACACTTCCTTCCCCCGTTCCAGCATGTCGGGTGGGAAAACGTCTCCAAAAGTGTCAACGAGTTTTTCCATTTTTGTTTTTTCCCGTGCCGGCTCGGCTGGTGTCACTTCCGCTGCTATGGGTTCCCCCTTTGTCGGTGCAGATTCCGGATTTTGTGCAATCGGCTCAGCTGGTTCGGCGGCCGTCACTGGTTCAGTGGTTATCTTGGATTCTGCCGGCATATTACTGCCGCCATTCAAAAACTTGGCTTTCAACTGCTGTGCCGTATCCTGGTTTATACGAGTATACTTTCTTATCATTTCCGGATAAATTTGCGTGCCTAAAATCTCAATCACCAGATCTTTAGCTAACTGAACCGCATACTTTTTATTGAATTCCTCCTCTGGCATGACTTCATTTTCGAGTTGCGAAAATATATCCCTACGTTGTTTGAAGGCAGCTTTCAGTAAGTCTTCTTCCTGTTCTGAAAGAGTCTCATTAATGGAGCCGTATAATAACTCGCGCAACTGCTCATATTCTTCATAGACCCGTCCGATATCGTATTTATCGCCGACCGATTTTATTTTTTCGGTAAAATCGACTTTGGCATTAGCTCTTTCTATATCCCAAAGATCGCTGTATAAATTGTTCTGGGCTTTTTCCTGGGCTGTGTCGTCTTTATCATCCGTGATGCCATTTTTGGCTGCGGTTTCTTTGAGAAAATCCTGAAATTCCGGCCCATGTGCTTTACCGGCCAGTTCGAGCGTTCTGTATTTCTCGATGCTCCCGCTATCCATTTTGATTTTTTCGCCGTTTTCTTGGGCGATTTTGAGCATTTCCGAAAAAGGCGTCGTGACCCAGGCTTCTGGATTTTTTGGTTCTGTGATTTCTGGCTGCGGTGTGACTTCACGCTCAAGTTGAATTTTTTTCTTTTGCGTAAAAGTTGTTTCCACCGCGGGCTCAACCGGACTCGCCGCCGACTCCTCCTTCTTAAACCGTTCAGCTGCCTTATCACCAAGATCGGCCTGAATCTCGGCCAGCTGCTCATTCAATACACTGAGTTGCGCCTGCAAGCCCGCCAGCTTCCCATCCTCTTCCGGTTGTCTATCTTCCGGCGCAGCTTGTAACACTTTTTCCTGTTCACCTATTTCCGCAATAATATCCCGTCGCCTCGAAGCCAAAAATTCACGTTTACCGAAAATAGCGCTTTGTGTGCCTTCGCCAGCCGTTTCCATTCCACCCCCCACTTCCGCCGGTTTTTCCGGATCCTGTTTTTCTGGACCTCGTTTCTGCTCCTGTTGCACTGATTCTGGTTGCACTGATTCCTGAACCGGTGCTTTTTGAGCCGCTCGCTCCTTAATCCTCCATTGATTCAGTTCGTTCCACTTGTCCTCACCTAGTATTTCCTTGCTCCTTTGCTCGGCAGTACCATCAAGGGTTTCGGTGACACTCTTTATTGCTTCCACTGCTGCATCCAGTTGCGCCTGAAATGGCCCATTGGGATTCTCTCTCAGTTCCCGCTTGGCATCAGCTTTTTGCTTCAAAAGACGATGGAAGTATTCATAGGCATGTTTCTTTGTGTCGTCGCCCTCAATCGCATCCAGATCCCAGCCTTCGGGCGTGAGGCGTTTTGGCTGCGCTTCCTTGGCGGTCGCATCTAATGCTATTGAATCTTGTTGTACCTGCAAAGGTTCGGGCTGTTTTGTTTCAGCATCCGCTTTCTTCATTTTCGGTAGTTGCTGTTTCAAGCCCTGTAATTTTTTCGCAATCGCGGGATCGGTTGACCACTTCTCGTCGGACTGCGCCAACTCGCCTGTATCTTCCGCTTTTAGCGTCACATCCGCCACTTCTTTGGGCTGAGGACTTTGTTCGGGAAAAGCCAGATTGGCAATTTTCTCAACCTCATCGCGCGGTGGATACTTAGCTTCTGAGTACTTCCTTATCAGATACTTTTCTGCATCTTCTTTTGTTACTCCTAATTTTTGCGCCGCACTTTCAAAAAAATCCGTATCTTTCACCTTTTGCAAATCACCCCCGTGCAGATCATCAACCATGTGCCTGAGATTCTTGACCATAGCTTTCGTTTCTTCGAGTGTCAGGTCCGCATTCAGGGCTTCTTTGTTGACCTCGGAATTCAGTTTTTCTTCAGCCATGGCTGCTTCCTGCTGCAGTTTTCCGGCTTCCCTCAGTGTCTTTTCGCTGGCCCCTAATTTCTTGAGGTTGCCGATGGTGTAGCCAAATGCCTGAATTTCTCCAGCCGCGCCGAGTTTTATTTCCTTTATTTTTTCTCCGATGTTTCTGGGATCAAGCGTACGGCGTTCCTCTTCGGTTTTTTTACCTGGCGCTTTCTCAAAGCCGAGTTTCTTTTTTTTGTAGACGTCAACCGTGCGCTGATTTTGTTGCGCTTCTTGGTCCTTTTTTTGTTGACTTTTGCGACGACCCTTGGTCATAGTTATGAATTCTTTATATCGCTCAGCAACGCCTGGATGTTTTCCTGCTCGTGCTGTTTGGTTACCTGGCGCACAAGATCATCCTGCTGCCCGCGCAGTGTTTGGATTTTTGCCCGAAACTCATCATAGGCAGCGTTGATGTGCTGCAGTGCCTGGGCGAGTTTTTGTTGATCGATATTTGGTGTTGGTGGGGGCATGTGTTGTTTTGGTTGGACGGATTGGTGCTGTGCGTGAGTCCGTGAGTGCGGCGCTGTTTATTTTTTGGGCACGGCGGCTTCACGTTGGGTCTTGGCGCGATTGATGAAAAGCGTTTTGAATTCCAGCATTTTGGTGGCGATTTTTTTGTCGTACTCAGGAATTTCCTTGCTGAAAAACTGCGTGACTTTTTCAGCATTCAGTCCGGCTTTGTCGGTGAGCATTTGGTCGAGCCGGGCCAGTTGATCGTTGTTGAGCATTTTCATGGTTTCGATACCGATGCGTTTTTCGATTTCTTCGGCCAGGGCGACTTTGTATTCGGCCAGGAATTTTGGATCCAGCATATCGAGCTGGGATTCTTTGAGGATTTGGTCAATGAACTGTTCAATGATGGGAGAAATGGGCACCGTCATAATGTTTTGTTTTGGAGTAAGTTGGTTTTATTATACCACATTTGTTTTTTCTGGCCTAATTGGATTGTCTTTGGCTGGGGCTGAGTTATCAGCTTTTTCGCCAGCTATTGACAAAATAGTTATAATTTAGTATAATATTGGCACTGTGAAGGTTTTGAAAGCAATATTAACTGCCGCTGCCTGAGTTGCGCGGCTCACGAAGGAGTAATACCTTGAAAAATTATTTTTCCGCAATTGCGTTTTTTTGTTTTTGTCTCGGCGTTGTTTTTTTTGTCACCGGATGTGACATGCCGCTGACTTCTGACGATGGCGGCACCGACTTTGGGGTGACGTCGAATGGTGACGGCTCCTGCCGCACCACGATCGACATGTGCTTCGTCCAGATTAAAGTTCGCTACGCCGGCGAACTTCAGGTCGACAACATGACCGCTGGGAATCAGGAGCCCTACCTCGTCTCCATCGAGGCGTTCGACCACATCGCCTCGGATAATGAGGAAACGGCCCCGCCTAAGAGCCTGGGTGTGATCTACTCCAGTCTCTTGTTTCCTGGGGACTTTGAGGAAACATCCATACCCACTCAGCCAGGCATGGCGGTGGAGCTCGATATTTTCATTACCGAATGGAACCAGCAAACCAGACGGTACGAGTCCACAGGCGAACATGCCTGTGATGATTCAAAAACGGACGACCCCTGCGAAGTCGTTCCGTAAGCCGCAGCGCTCCCGCTCTTTCGGCCGCGTGGCCACACACTGCCACCGGCCGCCCCCTGCCTTCCGCTCGTTCGTAAAAAGCAGCTAGAACTTTCTCTTCTACCTGCTTTTTTGTTTTCTGTCACTACTCCCCACCACCCGCATAATAATCAATCCAACGCTGCAACCGCCCACCTTCGTCTTCCACCTGCGGCCCACCGTATTCGCCGCTGTGCGCCCGCTGCCCTTCGTAGCTGGCCTGCTTTTGATCAAAATGCACATCAATCACCGTCCGATCACCCTTGTCTTCGGTGTACGCATGAAAGCGCGGATAAAAATGCCGTCCGGTGCGCATCGTGTAACTTTCCTTACCGGTATTGGGATCAACAAAAAAATGATAGCCCACGCGCTGCATAAACTTATGCACGTTCACCGGTAAATTTTTCGGCAAAATAATTTTCATACTTAAATCATAAATGGCACGCGCTGCTTATATTCCGCATACTCCGGAAATTTTTTCATCATTTCTTTTTCTTCTTTGTACCCCACGCGAATATATTTGTAAACCAGGATCGGCGTGAAAATCGCCGTCAAAATCGTTGGCCAGCCGATAAACCACCCGATGATCACCATGAGAAATCCCACATACTGCGGATGCCGGGAAAACGCGTAGATGCCGGTCGTCACCAGTTCGTGCTTTTTACTGTTGCGATACAAACTCACCCAGCAGACGGCAATCACGAGCGAGCCAGCCAGCATAATAAACGCCGCATAGACCATGGCCGCATCCATACCAAAGCCCACGCCCAGCCAGTTGAATTCCACCACATTGGGCGGCAGGGCATCGGGATTGGTGAAAAAATATTTGGACGCAAACAAAATCGTCAGCGGCACGCCATACATTTCCACAAACAGCGACACAAAGAAAGCCGCCACCAAACCGTATTCGGCCCACTTGGCTTTGCGCCGGAACGACAACGGTACCAGAAACAACAGAAATAAAATAATACTGATGAGGACGATCCGCCACTGATCGGTGATGATGCCATTGATAATCGTGCCGGTCATGTAGGCTT